>JAUXAX010000033.1 GCA_030619685.1 Dehalococcoidia bacterium | reverse complement strand
AGCAAAAATATCCTTTAGGCCAAATTTTTCATTTTCCCCAAAATGCCAGGAAAACATCTTGACGCCAAGCCCCGCCGTCTGCTATTCTTGTACCCGCGTCCCCCAAGCAGTTATCTTCTTGCTTAGCTTATTCAAACTGGTACCCAATAATTTGGTCTCCCCATGTCCTCCCCAGAAGTGCTCCCACTTGAGGAGATGCATCTCTCTTGGGAGATGCGATATGGTATAGAGTGCGTTTTCCGGTAGGTAGCGTGCTCTTTTCCTAAATGTTCATGTAAGAACAACCTGGTGTTGTTCTTGCTTGTGCGCTGAAACACCGCTCACCGGTGCTGCGGCTGCTTTGTTAAGCTATAGTAACGGGGGATGGCATGAAGGCGAGTTCAGCGGCAGAGGTCTGGCAGGCAGCACTCGAAGAGCTACAACTCAAAGTAAGCCCAGCAAACTATCAAACTTGGTTAAAGAATACGGTGGGATTGGCCCAACGGGATGGCGATTTCATCGTTGGGGTGCCAAGCAGTTTCGTCACCGAGTCGTTAGAAAAACGCCTAAACCCCTTGATCGAGAAAACCTTAAGCGGCATTACCGGGCGCAGTTTAAAGGTACAATTCCAAGTCCATCTGGGTGACGAGGAAGGAGAATTGGGCCCTTCGCCCCCCTCCCTCTCCAACCAGCAACTCAGTCAACGAGCCAGCCCGCCAAAGTTCAATCGCAGGTACACTTTCGACACATTTTTGGCAGGCACCTGCAATCGTCTAGCACACGCTGCGGCTCAAAGGGTGGCGAATGACCCTGGCAACAGCTATAATCCTCTATTCATTTACAGTGGGGTAGGGCTGGGAAAAACCCACCTCCTGCATGCCATCGGCTGGGTGGCATGCCGATCCTGCCCGCGAGTCATGTATGTAACCGCCGAACAGTTCACCAACGAGTTCATCAGCGCCATTAGAGAGGGCAGAACCGACGACTTCAGGAGCAAATACCGCAGTGTAGATGTCCTCCTCCTCGACGACATACAGTTCATCGCCGGCAAAGAACAAACCCAAGAGGGTCTTTTTCATACCTTCAACGACCTGCACAATGCAAGTAGACAGATCGTCATTAGCTGTGATCGCCCCCCAAAGTCCCTGGCCCTTCTCGAGGATAGGTTACGCTCCCGCTTCGAGTGGGGACTGATCGTTGATATGCAGCCACCAGACCTGGAAACCAGGATCGCCATCCTCCAGAAGAAGGCCGAAGAGCAGAAGTCGGCGGTGCCCCCTGAGGTGCTGGACCTAATCGCCCGTCGCATCCAGAAGAATATCAGGGAGCTCGAGGGAGCGCTCAACCGCGTCTTGGCCTACTCCAGACTCCTCAAGGAGTCGCTGACTACCGAACTTGTAACTAGAGCTTTGGCGGAGATAACCAGCGATGCCTATAGACGCACGCTCAGCCCTGCCGTAGTTCTGAACGCGGTGGAAACCTATTATGGCCTCCCTTCAGGGACGCTTCAAGGGAAGAGACGAGACAAACCTCTCTCCACGGCACGCCAGATAACGATGTACCTTCTCAGGGAGGAATTGCAATGCTCCTGGACCCACATCGGGAAAGAGCTTGGTGGTAGAGACCACAGCACTATCCTCCACGGATACCAGAAAATTACTACTGATATCAACACTGATGCTGTGTTGCTCCGCGACCTCCTTGAGATCAAAGAGAGGCTCTACACCAAAGCAGGCTGAGCCCTGTCACCAGACATAACTCCAAGGTGACATAATTATGTGGAAAACCGCCCGTTTTCTGTGGAAATCTGCCTCGCTTCGTGGATAACTCCGTTTGCATTATGTCTTCTTTTTTTAAAGCCCCATTTTTCCCGCTAACCTTCTCTGAACGACAGACAATCGCACAACCCTCCGACTTTCTCCACAGCAACTCCACAAAATCCAGCAACGCTCAGCAATACGGTCTCCACATTTCCCACAGCCTTATAATTATTGATTTACTCTAGTTTTCACAATAGATTATAATTAAGTATAAATAGGTAACGCTAATCATGGGGTTGATAATTGATAGATCGAGTTGAGGTTTATGTCAAGGGTGGTGATGGTGGCAATGGTGTGGTTAGTTTCCGTAGGGAGAAATTTGTTCCTTTTGGGGGACCGGATGGTGGCAAAGGGGGGGATGGGGGTAGCGTTTACGTGGTAGGCGATGGAAGTGTAGCTACTCTGCGAGGGTTCAGATACCGAAAGCAATTCAGGGCAGAAAAGGGAGCCAATGGCAGAGGAAAGGATATGGTGGGAAGGAGAGGAGAGGATCTGTTGGTTAAGGTGCCGTTGGGCACTCTGGTTCGGCGCAAACAGGAAGGCGGAATCGGGATTCTGGTTGCGGATGTAGTTGAACAGGCCCAGCGGACATTGGTTGCCAAGGGAGGCAGGGGAGGCTTCGGTAATGCTCACTATGCTTCCTCAACCAACCAGGCTCCGCGCATCGCGCAGAAGGGCGACCCCGGTGAGGAAACATGGTTGCTTCTCGACCTTAAGCTCATTGCGGACGTTGGCATTGTCGGCTATCCAAATGCGGGCAAGTCCACACTGTTGCGCACAGTATCAAGGGCCAAACCAAAGGTTGCGGATTACCCTTTTACCACCCTTGAGCCTGTTCTCGGCGTTGTGGAATTGGGGTACCAGAGTTTCGTGGTAGCCGACATCCCGGGACTGATAGAAGGGGCGCATCGTGGCCTGGGCCTGGGCCTCGATTTCCTGCGTCACATTGAGCGCACCAAGATTCTAATCCATCTCGTCGATGGTAGCTCTGAAACCCCACTTTCTGACCTAAGGAAGGTTGAACAAGAGCTTGGGTCATACGAGGCCGCCTTGAAGGATAAGCCGCGTATTATCGCCGTAAACAAGATCGATCTGCCCGAGGTGCATGGTCGTTTGCCCCAGCTTAAGCGAGAGTTCAAGGAGCTTGGAGTTCCACTCTATTTTATGTCGGCAGCAACCGGTGAGGGCGTTGGAGAGCTTATGAAGAAAACGTTGGAGCTAGTCTCTCAAGCTGACAGCGCTCCCTCGGTGAAAAAGGAGGAGGCTGAGTTCAAGGTTTTTCGGCCACGCCCGTTATCTCCGAAGAAGGCTGCGCACCATGGGGAAAAGCATGACTGAATCTAAGGTAGGGGTCTTGGGGGGCACATTTGACCCTATTCATATGGGACATCTGATCATAGCTGAAGAGGTGAGGCAGAAGCTGGGGCTTGAGGAGGTGCTGTTTGTACCCGCGGGGCAGCCATGGCTCAAAGGGGGGGAGAACATCAGCGAGGCCGAGCATAGGATGGAGATGGTGATACTGGCCACCGCCTCAAACCCTCATTTCAACCTCTCGACCATTGAACTTGAGCGCCCTGGACCCACTTATAGCGTAGACACAATTATTGAGCTGAAGGCTGGTCTAGGGGCTCGAGTTGAACTCTATCTGATCGTGGGGTTTGATGCGCTGGTCGAGCTTCCCTTGTGGAAAGACCCGGGGCGCCTGCTTGAGCTGTGTCAGGTAGTGGGGGTGGGGCGGCCGGGCTATGCTGGCTTCGATTTGCGCTCGCTGGAATCCAGCATCCCCGGTGCCTCTAAGCGTATCATAATAGTTGACGTGCCCCAGATCGACATCAGCGCCACCGAGATCAGGAGGCGGGTTGCCAGCCGGCTTTCCATCCGGCGCCTGGTTCCTGAGGCGGTTGAGCGGTACATAGGTGAGCATAAGCTTTATCTGTAAGGAGGGCGGGAGAATTGACCACGGAAGATGAGAGACTGCTGGAAGTTTTCAAGCAACATGCGGTGCTTCACGGCGATTTCACGCTGTCCTCAGGACTCAAGACCTCTTACTATTTCGATGGCAGGATGGTAACCCTCTGGCCAGAGGGCGCGTATCTAATCGGAAAGAGAATCTTTGATATACTGGTGGCAGCCGGAGCGGAGGCCGTGGGGGGAATGATCGTGGGTGCGGACCCGATCGTAGCCGCGGTGGCCGTGGTAAGCTACCTGGAGGGTAAGCCCATCCCCGCTTTCATCGTCAGGCGGGAGGTCAAGGAGCATGGGACGCAGAAGCGCATCGAGGGGCCGCTCAAAGCGGGGTCTCGGGTGGCTATAGTTGACGATGTCATCACCAGCGGGGGCTCGGTGCTGCGAGCAATAGAGGCGGTGGAGGCGGGGGGCTGCCGGGTGGTAAAGGTGGTGGTACTCCTTGACCGTCAGCAGGGCGGGGCAGACGAGATCAGGCGGAGGGGTTATGACTTCTGCGCCATATTGAGCGCGGACTCCTCTGGAGAGGTGAGGCTCGCATGAATCGGACGGTTTCATAGTACTTGGGCTTGCCAGGCTCGTCTTTTCATAGGATCGAGTATCTGCAGAATGGTAGGGTGGGTGTAGAGCAGCGAACCGCCCCTTGTTTCTGGATCCCCGCTTAAGCGGGGATGACATCGGGCCTGCCATGGAGCGACTTCTCCCGTCATTCCTGCGCAAGCAGGAATCTACAAGGGGTTGAACCTCTGGCGCGTACCGGTCATCGTGAGGAGCCCTTGCCTTTCCACAGAATCGAAAACGGGCGGCATTTTGGTGAGAAGTCGGTCAGTTGAGTTCACATCGCTGTCAAAATATGATAGAATAGATTATGCATCTTAGTAAGACGCTAGTCTATGCTAACCTCTTCAATATTATCTATGGTAACAAACTCACTGTCCCCACTAAGTCCTCCTCTCCCTTGACCAAAGGCGCTGTTGTTGTTGGACACGCTTTAGCACGGCCTTTGTTCGCCGTTAAATCACCCGTGAACCCAATGTTGGGAGCATCCATGCTTCGAAGCTGGGAGATAAATGAAAGAGAAGAATAATAGCTATACTGCTGCGGATATCCAGGTGCTTGGCGGCATTGAAGCGGTGCGTATGCGCCCCAGCATGTTTATCGGCAGCACCGATCGACGGGGGCTTCATCACCTTGTCAACGAGGTTGTGGACAATAGCATTGACGAGGCGATGGCGGGCTACTGCGATAAGATCGAGGTCATTATCCATGAGGATTGCGTGGTCAGCGTAGCCGATAATGGCAGGGGCATCCCCGTGGAAATCCATCCCACGACAAACGTCTCCGCCCTGGAGACGGTGATGACCACCCTTCACGCCGGAGGCAAATTCGGAAGTGGTAGCTACAGGGTCTCCGGTGGGCTGCACGGCGTCGGCGGCTCGGTGGTAAATGCCCTCGCTTCCTGGGCCAGGGTGGATGTGAGGCGGGACGGCAAACTCTACCGCCAGGAGTATGAACGTGGCGTCCCCAAGGAGCCGGTCAAGAAGATCGGGGATGCGGAGGGCAGCGGCACCCTCATGAGCTTTCTCGCCGATGAGGAGATCTTCGACGAGATCGACTATAACTTCGATGCCCTGGCGCAATCTTTCCGCGAGATGGCATATTTAAATAAAGGGGTGGAGATTTGGTTTAGAGACGAACGCTCAGGTGAGGAGAAGACCCTCTACTTTGAAGGCGGTATCGTCAGTTTTGTGCGTCACCTCAACCGCGGGCGGCCTGTACTGCAACCTATGCCGGTCTACATCTCCAAGATGGTCAATAGCACTTCGGTGGAGGTTGCCCTTCAGTACAACGATGGCTTCACCGAGTCCACGTTGAGCTTTGCCAATTGCATCAATACCGCGGATGGCGGCAGCCACCTCACCGGGTTTCGCTCAGCGCTTACACGCGTCCTCAATGACTATGCCCGAAAATACAAGCTCCTCAAGGAGAATGAAGCCAACCTTACTGGCGATGATGTCAGGGAGGGGTTGACGGCGATAATCAGCGTCAAGCTTACCGATCCTCAGTTTGAGGGGCAGACCAAGGGCAGGCTGGGCAACCTGGAGGTCAAGGGCCAGGTGGAATCGGCGTTCGGTGAGGGCCTGGCGTACTACCTTGAGGAACACCCCGGCGAGGGGAGAAGGCTCATTGAGAAATGCCTTACTGCTGCCCGGGCCCGCGAGGCAGCGCGCAAGGCTCGCGATCTGGTTATCAGAAAAGGGCTGTATGATACTTCCACCCTACCGGGCAAGCTTGCCGACTGCTCGGAGAAGGACCCCAGCAGCTGTGAGCTGTATATCGTTGAGGGGGACTCCGCCGGTGGTTCGGCGAAGCAGGGGAGGGACCGCCGCTTTCAGGCGATATTGCCGCTTAAGGGCAAGATACTGAACGTAGAAAAGGCTCGTCCCGAAAAAATGCTGGCTCACGAGGAGATCCGCGCTCTGATTACCGCTATAGGGGCGGGTAACGGCGACGAGTTCGATGTCTCAAAGCTGCGTTACCATCGCGTGATCATCATGACCGACGCCGACGTTGACGGCTCTCACATCCGAACCCTGCTGCTCACATTCTTCTATCGCTACATGGTGGAGCTCATCGAGAACGGGTATCTGTTTATAGCTCAACCTCCCCTTTACCGCATCAGGAAGGGCAAGGAGCAACGCTGGGTCTATACGGATAAGGAAAAGGATGCCCTGCTGGCGAAGACGGGGGGCAAAGGGGAGGTTCAGCGCTACAAAGGTCTGGGGGAGATGACCCCGCAGCAGCTCTGGGAGACCACTATGGATCCCCAAAAGCGTGTAATGATGCAGGTGGAGATTGAGGATGTGGTGCGTGCCCACGAGATCGTCCAGACGCTGATGGGGGAGGAGGTTCCACCCCGTAAAGCCTTCATCCAGGCTCACGCACTGCAGGTGAGGAATCTGGAC
Source organism: Dehalococcoidia bacterium (assembly GCA_030619685.1). The sequence continues at coordinate 14,864 of JAUXAX010000033.1, read as the reverse complement.
ATTTAAGCCCGTTAGAGCCCCTGACGGGGGCTGGCCTCTGTAGGAGCATTCCGTAATTCGCCTGGACAGCGAAGGCTTGCTGCTACGATTGCACGGCTTCCATTATTCCCCTATTTACGCCAATCGTCACAACGCTACCTCCCCATCATACAGTCGCGATGCTTCAACTGGTCGGTCTGGTCAGGATTATCGGGTACCCTCAGTCCGCCTTGTGGCTTTCCTGATTTGATGCTTTAATAGGGATAAAGCAGTGGCCTGATAGTCGATGTTTATCAGAAGTACTTTCACTCTGGGCAGGATTATGGGTATCCCCATTGGGATAAACTACTCCTGGCTCATTGCCTGCTTCCTGATAACTGCTGCCTTGGCTCAGTACATTTTCCCATGGCTCTATCCTGATTGGTCGCCCCCGGTCTACTGGATTGTCGGGCTTTGCACCAGCTTCCTTTTCTTCGCCTCGCTAATAGCCCATGAGCTGGCACACAGCTTGGTTGCTGTTAGAAGCGGCATCGAGGTGAAGAGTATAACCCTGTTCATCTTTGGCGGTGCCGCCAGGATTTCGCGAGAGGCACCCAGAGCGAGCACTGAGTTCCTAATGGCGGTTGCGGGCCCACTCTCAAGCATAGCGCTAGCCGGCGTTTTTGCCCTTATTTGGCTGCTGAGCAGGAACACCTTGGAACCCTTAGCTGCCATGGGCATTTATCTTTGCTGGATTAATCTAGCGCTGGCTGCGTTCAATATGTTGCCTGGATTCCCCATGGATGGGGGTAGGGTGCTACGTTCCATCCTATGGTGGCGCAGTGGAAGCTACAGTAAGGCGACCCGCGCTGCCACTCTCACGGGTCAGGCTTTCGGCTGTTTGCTCATCTTGAGTGGGCTGGCCATCGGGGTATTTGTCTATTGGATCAATGGCGTTTGGCTGACCCTTCTGGGGGGATTCCTGTTCGCTGCTGCCAGGGCGAGCTATTGGCAGGTGGCACTGCGTGATAGTCTCCAGGGCCTCACTGCTCGGGAGCTGATGACCGGCGACTGCCAGATGGTGCCTGCGGAGTTGACCATTGAGAGGTTGGTTAATGAGTATCTTCTGCCTGGCGGGCATCGATGCCTGTTGGTTGGTGAGTGGGGCGGGGTCAGAGGGATCGTCACTCTGCAGGATATAAAGCTGGTCCCGAAGCGACGCTGGCACATCACGCCGGTGTCTGAGACTATGACCCCGGCAGAGAAGCTCGGGGCGGTTCATCCTGGTGACGATGGGCTCACTGTACTGGAGAGAATGCAGGAAGGGGAGGTCGGCGCATTACTGGTGGTCTCCGGGGACAGGGTTGTCGGGGTTATCGAGCGGGATCGCTTGCTCGAATTGAGTCGAGCCCGCTCGAAGTCGGGGGCATAGGTGTGCTTGCCAATTGAGAAGGGCAAGTGTAGAATATAAGATCATAACATAAACAATCAGGTTTCGGTCTCGGAGAGGAGGAGGCAGGATGGAGAAAGGTACATGGACAGTCAAAACAGGACTCGCCCAGATGTTGAAGGGCGGGGTGATTATGGATGTGACCACTCCAGAGCACGCCAAGATAGCAGAGGAGGCGGGGGCTTGTGCGGTCATGGCACTGGAGCGGGTCCCGGCAGACATTCGCGCTACCGGGGGCGTGGCCCGGATGGCAGACCCCACGGTGATCCTGGCTATCATGGACGCGGTGAGTATACCGGCAATGGCCAAGTGCCGCATTGGACACTTCGTTGAGGCTCAAGTGCTTGAGGAACTGGGAGTGGATTACATCGATGAGTCGGAGGTTCTTACCCCTGCCGATGAGAGCCATCACATACATAAGCATGACTTCAAGATTCCCTTTGTCTGTGGCTGCCGCGACCTCGGGGAGGCGCTGCGCAGGATTGGTGAAGGGGCGGCGATGATCCGGACCAAGGGGGAGGCGGGGACGGGGAACATCGTCGAGGCAGTGAGGCACATGAGGTCAGTGATGGATGGTATTAGGAAGCTGCAGAGCATGCCTGCCGATGAGCTGATGTCGGAGGCGAAGGCTCTGGGCGCACCTTTCGAGCTGGTGCAGGAGGTGCACCGAACCGGGAAATTGGCCGTGGTCAATTTCGCTGCGGGGGGTGTGGCCACTCCTGCCGATGCTGCGCTGATGATGCAGCTAGGGGCCGACGGCGTTTTCGTTGGCTCCGGCATATTTAAGTCCGCTGACCCCGAAGCCATGGCCAAGGCTATCGTTAAAGCTACAACCCACTTTAGAGACGCGGGGGTTATCGCCGAGGCCTCCAAGGGGCTGGGGGCGGCCATGCCTGGTCTGGATGTAAAGACGATCCCCGAAGGGGAACTGCTCGCACCTCGGGGTTGGTAGGGAAGACTGATGAGAAAGGTCGGCGTTCTGGCGTTGCAGGGGGGCTTTGTGGAGCATATCGCTGCCCTGCGCCGATTGGGGGTGGATGCGTTCCCCGTACGCTTAGCTGCTGAGCTCAAGGGGCTGGGCGGGCTGGTGATACCCGGCGGCGAGAGCACTACTATCGGCAAGCTGATGACGGAGTATGACCTGGTGGATGAGTTAAATAGGCTCATTGCCAAGGGTCTCCCTGTTTTCGGCACCTGTGCCGGCATGATTCTGCTGGCGGCAAAGGTTTTTGGGCTGGATCAACAACCGCTGGGCGCGATGCATATCGAGGTGAAGCGCAACGCCTTTGGCCGTCAGGTGGACAGCTTTGAGTCCGACCTCGAGGTGCCGGTGTTGGGCCAATCTCCATTCCGTGCCGTTTTTATTCGCGCTCCTTGGATCGTTAGCGCGGGGAAGAGCGTGGAGATACTGGCCAGTCTGCCCGATGGGGCCCCTGTTGCTGCCCGGGAGAAAAACCTGGTGGCCACTGCCTTCCATCCTGAGCTCACTACCGACCTGCGGTTCCATGACTACTTTTTGACCATTGTCGACGGTAAGCTTGAAGCAAAGGCGGCATAAGTGAGATGATTCGTTCCCTTCGTGTAGCTGACGTCGGTGCGCTGCTTCTGTTCTTGGGCAAGTCCCCAATCAACGAAGCAAGGGTGCGAGATAGGCTTGGCGAGAAGGGATGGGAACTAGCGTTGGTCTTTTCTTTGCTCAAGGGCTGTCTGGTTTCAAGGGACAAACAGTGTAGCTTCGTTTGTGTTCGCGGCGGGCTCATTCAGGGCCTGGCCTGTCTTCGGAGCTGCCGCGGGCCCGGCGCCTGGGAGGTAGAGCGCCTCCTGCTGGCCCCGGGCCACGAGGACTGCTGCCTTGACCTGCTGGAGAGGCCGGGCTCTGCTGGTGATGAAGTCGGGGTAGGACGACTCTTCCTGCGTATCGAGTCCAACAGTCGCACGGTCGACATGGCAAGGCAGGCTGGCTTCAGCCAATACCTCACTGAGATTCTCTACCGCCTGGGGGACGAGCCACGGGTGGAGCCACCAGAACCCCCGGTTGTCCTGAGGTCCAAGCTCAGCGCTGACGAGTATGGGCTGTTTCGGCTATATAGCGCTACGGTGCCCCTTCAGGTTCGCAGCGTGGAGGGGATGACCTTTGAGGAATGGCACCAGAGCAGGGATAGAGTGGCTGTTAGGGAGTTAGTCCTTGAAAATGGAGACGAGATTACGGCCTTGTTGCGAATTAGGCCTGAAGGGGTGGCTGGGCAATTCGATATAGCGACTGATTTGGAGTCAACTGATTTGGGTCGTCTCGTGGACTACTGCTTGTCTGTCCTGAGCGGCAGAAATCCGGTATACTGCCTTGTACCTGAATTTCAGCAGCAGTTGAGGCGTATTCTCGAAGAGCGGGGTTTCCGTCAGGCGGCGGAATATTGCTGTTTGAGCAAACAACTTGTGGTCCGGGTTCGTGAGCCGCAGCTTGTGCCCTTGTCAGCCTAGCGGGGTGGTTGCCAGATCATGCAAAAAGTGATCACTGATGACTTGGATGCGCTCCTTGTCGTGCTTCCTCCTCATGTCTCCGAACCGCTGAACCAGGTAGGGAACCGCGGAGAGTTCCTGGAGGTAGTTATGGATCTGGGACGTCAGCCCGAGGCGCGTTATCTTGGTAGGGAGGAGATTCTAAGTCCCAAAGAGGTAACCCCTGAGGATATAGAGCACGTGGTGCAGCATATCGGTGCCTTTGGCGACGATAACCGTGCCGGCATCGAGCGCACCCTTCATCGCATCTCGGCGATTCGCAATCGCGAGGGGCGAATCGTAGGGCTGTCGTGTCGAGTTGGGAGGGCTGTCTTTGGCACCATGGCTCTGATCAGGGATTTGGTCGAGTCTGGGCAAAGCATCCTTCTTTTGGGGCGGCCTGGGGTGGGCAAGACCACCATGCTGCGAGAGGTGGCGCGTGTTCTCGCCGATGACTTCGGTAAGCGGGTGATCATTGTCGATACATCAAACGAGATCGGCGGCGATGGCGATATCCCCCATCCGGCAATTGGACGTGCGCGACGAATGCAGGTCTCCACTCCCGCTATGCAGCACGCGGTGATGATCGAGGCGGTGGAGAATCACATGCCTGAAGTAATAGTAATCGATGAGATCGGGACTGAGCTTGAAGCTCAGGCGGCGCGCACCATTGCGGAACGGGGGGTGCAGCTTGTTGGTACTGCGCACGGCAATACACTAGACAATCTGATGATGAACCCCACTCTCTCCGACCTCATCGGCGGCATCCAGACGGTTACCTTGGGCGATGAGGAAGCAAGGCGACGGGGAACCCAGAAGTCGATCCTGGAGCGCAAGGCGCCACCAACCTTCGGCGTGGTGGTGGAGATTCAAAGCTGGGAGCGGGTCGCTATTCACCCTGATGTCGCTGCTGTGGTTGATGCTACCTTAAGGGGACACCTTATCCCGTTGGAGGTGCGCTGGTTCGAAGACGGGGAGGTCAAGAGCGAAAAGGCGCTACCCTTTGCCACTCCTGAGCCGACGGCTGCCAGTAAAGCAGCTAGGGGAGATGGCCCTAAGAACATCATGCCATTTGGCATCAGTCGGGTTCGGCTGGAGGAGAGCATCAGCAGGATGAGGCTGCCGGTGAATGTGGTCAGCGAGCTTAAGGAAGCCGATCTGCTGATGACCTCGAAAAGCCATTACCGCAGGAAATCGCAAGTCCTCAGGGATGCTGAGCTTAAGGGTATCCCCATATATGTCATTAGAAGTGACAAAACGTCCCAAATGGAACAAGGCCTGGCCAATATCTATCGGGTTGAGGAGCACGCGGATTCTGTGGCCCAGGCGCTTATGGAGACGGAGGAGGCCATTGAGGAGATTAAGCGCTCCGGGCAAACGATGGAGCTGAGCCCGCAAAATGCCTTCATTCGCCGCCTGCAGCATCAATTGGCGGAGAAGTATGACCTGGTCACGAGGAGCACCGGAAAGGCACCGCGGCGTAGGGTGCGTATTTTCGCAGGTGATGGGGGGGATCGGCGGTAGTTGCAGCATCTATTCACTTGGATTTCCCACATCAAGGCGCAAGCGTTGGCAGGTTCTTATCAGGAAACATTTATGGGCAAAAAAACCCCAGACGAGGTTGACAGAGGGGGTCAGAGACCATATTATGGGCACACAGAGCGATGAGCCCAGCACATTTTCTCAGCAGGGGTTGAAGTGAGAAATCCCGCATTCATTGTCTTCGAGGGAGGGGAGGGCAGTGGAAAGTCTACACAGGCTAAGGCGCTTGGTGGCCGGCTCCGCAAGCTTGGCTTTGATGTAGTGTTTACCCACGAGCCCGGCGGCACTGTACTCGGCAACAAGCTGCGCCGCTGGGTCAAGTGGGGCAGGGAGATTACCCTACCTACCGAGCTGTTTTTTTTCCTCGCTTCTCGAAGTCAGTTGGTGACAAAGGTCATCCGCCCCGCCTTGGCAAGAGGTCATATGGTAATCTGCGACCGCTTTGCCGCTTCTACAGTTGCCTATCAAGGATATGGGCGGGGGATCGATTTGAGCCTCCTCGAGTCCCTAAACGACTTTGTTACCGACGGCCTGGTGCCTGACCTCACGGTGCTATTGGACGTGGATGCTGAGCAAGGACTGGGTCGCAAGGGTCGGAAATGGGACAGCTTCGAGCGTGAGGATTTCACCTTCCACCGGAGGGTGCGGGATGGTTACCTGAAGATCGCTGCTGCTGATCCCGAAAGGTGGATGGTGATCGACGCTTCACTTCCTGCAATTCAGGTCGAAGAGCTGATCTGGGAGCGGATAAGAGAGTTTCTGACCTATGACAAGGGCTTTGTTCCTCTCGCCACCAGCTCTCGATAGCCTATCCTCAGTCTCTTGGTTACCTTGCCCCTTTTCTCTTTTTCGCTCTCCCCAGCAATGGGTTTGCCATCGACCTCTCCAAGGGGCATAAGCTCCAGGAGGGAGTTGGTGACGAAGGCTTCGTCGGCTTGCAGAAGCTCCTCTATCTGGACTTCTCGCTGCACAACACCTATACCCAACTCTGAAGCCAGCTCTATGACAGCCTGGCGCGTGACCCCGGGCAGGCAGCCGCTTTCCTCATCTGGCGTGACAAGGCTATTCCCTGTTACCAGAAAGACGTTGCTGGTGCTTCCCTCGCAAAGAAAGCCTCGCTCGTTGAGCAGAAGGGCTTCATCGGCTCCCGCCGCCTTGGCCTCCTTCCTGGCGAGCACATTGTTCAGGTAATTGGCCGATTTCAAGTGGGAAAGAGGAGACTGGCTGTTCTGCCGTATCGAGGACACAACCGCCTTGAAGCCATTTCGATATGTCTCGCCAGAGGGAGGGGTGTAGCTGGTGGTCACGATTAGCACCGTGGGCCTGGGGTGAGGTGGAGGGTCGGGGGCATTTTCCCCTTCTCCTAGGGAAACGGTCAGCCTGACGCGGGCATCACCCAGGTTATTGGCTCTCAGCGTGTCATAGCAGGCTTTTTCGAGGTCGAAAGTGCCCAGGGGCAAGCCAATGAGTTCCGCTGAGCGTGTGAGGCGGTCGAGATGGTTCTGGAAGCGAAAGATGTACCCTGAGTAAGCACGCATGGTCTCAAAAAGCGCGTAGCCGTAGAGGAAGCCGTGGTCAAAAGGAGAGATTTTGGCCTGGCCTCGGGGGAGGAGGGTGCCGTTCAGGTATACTATTTGCTCCATACCGGCTCAGAGAAGCTGAGGAATTTCCTGAGGACGTCATGCCCGACGTCGGTCAGGATGGATTCGGGGTGAAACTGGATTCCCTCCACCACGTATTCCTTGTGGCGCACCCCCATGATCACCCCGTCATCTGTCCACGCTGAGACCTCCAGGCAGTCTGGGACTGAGCCTGGCTCAATGATCAGCGAGTGGTAGCGCCCTCCGGAGAAGGGATTGGGCAGGCCGGAGTAGAGGGTTCTGCCATCGTGGTGGATAAGAGAGGTCTTGCCGTGCATGGGGGGATCTGCTCTCCCGATCACGCCGCCGTTGACATAACCAATGCATTGATGCCCGAGACAGACGCCAAGGACAGGAGTTTTGCTGCTGAAGTGACGCACCACATCGTTAGAGATGCCGGCATCCAGCGGGGTGCCGGGGCCTGGGGAGATGACTACATGGCTCGGCGACATCTTCTCGATCTCGTCCAGACCGATGGCGTCGTTGCGGTAGACCACCGGCTCCCAGCCCAGCTCCCCGATATACTGCGCCAGGTTGTAGACAAAGGAGTCGTAGTTATCTATGAGCAAGATCATCTTGCACCCTCCGTCACCAGCTCTGGAACCATGCTCAGGGCATGGATCAGGGCCTTGGCCTTGTCCAGTGTTTCTATGTATTCCCCCTCGGGATCGGAATCGTAGACCACCGCCCCACCTACCTGAAAATAGGCCCTGCCTTCCTTAACCAGGATGGTGCGGATGACGATGTTGAGGTCGAGCCCCCCATCGAAGCCGATGTAGCCGATGGACCCGGTGTAGACGCTCCTCCGGGTGGGCTCAAGCTCGTCGATGATCTCCATAGCCCTCACCTTGGGCGCACCGGTGATGGAGCCGCCGGGGAAGGTGGCCTTGAGCAGGTCGATAACGCCCTTGTCCGGCCGAAGCCGTCCCTCAACGGTTGAGGTGAGGTGAAACACGGTGGCGTACTTCTCCAGAGCCGTCAGTTCGCTGACCCTCACCGTCCCGTAGCGGCAAACTCGCCCCAGGTCGTTCCTCTCCAGGTCCACGATCATCACGTGCTCCGCGCGATCCTTGGCGCTGTGCACCAACTCCTGGGCCAGTTTCTGGTCGGATGTCGGGTCTTTGCCGCGGGGCCTGGTGCCCTTTATGGGCCGGGTCTCCACCAGGTCGTTGCGGACGCGCAGAAACCTTTCTGGAGAGGCGCTGACCACGGTCACGCCATCGAAGTTGAGATAGCTGGCAAAGGGGGCGGGGTTGATCCGCCGCAGTCGGCGGTAGAGTTCGTAGGGGGGCAAAGGCATATCGGCCTCGAATCGTTGGGAAAGATTAACCTGAAATATGTCGCCGGCTCCGATATATTCCCTGGCAGTCTCCACCGCCTCGACGTAGCCCTCGTGGGTGAAGTTGGAGCGCAAGCCGACGGGGCCACTAACAGGCTGTTGGGAATACTCGTCCTCATAGTCCTCCGGGCAGGGCGTTTCAGCCAGAATTCGCTGCAACTCCTCAAGGCAAGCCCCGGCCCTGGCTTTCCTGCTGCCCTCCCTTTCCGGGAAGCCGGTGGCGGCGACATAAGCCCTGCCCTCAAGGTGGTCGAAGACGATAACTGCATCGTAAAAGCCAAGATAGCACTCGGGTAGCTGCAGGTCATCCACTGCTCTGGAGGGCAGCTTCTCGATGAAATGGCCCAGGTCATAGCCCAGGTAGCCCACCGCTCCCCCGACGAAGGGCAGCGTGGTGGGATTCCCGTCAAGCCTATATTCCTGGAGCAGTTCCCCCAGTACGTCGAAGGGATTGCCGAAGACTACCCTCTCGCCTTCGGGGCTGAGTAGGGAGATCTCTTCGCCGCGGCTTCTCATCACCAGAAAGGGGCTGCTGCCTATGAAGGAGTAGCGCCCCAGCTTTTGGGGGTCCATGCCGCTGTCGAGGAAGAAGCTGAAAGGCTTATCCCGGAACAGCTCAAAGGCCCGGGGGGCGCTGGGTGGATTATGAATCTCCTCCACCAGGGGCAGGCGTTGGATGCTGCTACCGATCTTGTTCATCACCTGACCACGGATTTAGACGCAGTTGGTGTTTTGCCTAGATTATAGGGGATTGGGCAGGGGTGCACAAGGTGGCTGTTGTTGAGATTGTCTGGCAAGGTGCTCCTTCCCGCCCGTCCTTCTGCGTCTTTGAGGGCTTCGTCGTGAGCGATGTGTTTGTTCGGTATTGACTCAACTTCCAGAATGTGCTCATACTTATAGTATGGGGTGAACCATGTCTTGAGGAGTGCACGGTATCAAGCCGACGTGCGGAGAAACGGTTGGAGGAAAGACGCTATGGCGGACTATTCAATTGTTGCTGAGGAATTGACCTACTGGTATGGCGATTTGGTCGCTGTGGATCATATCAGCTTCCATGTGGCTGACAGCGAGATTCTGGGCTTCCTTGGCCCCAACGGCGCTGGCAAGACAACCGCCTGGAGGATGCTGACGGGTCAGCTAAAACCCAAAGGCGGCAGGGCAACTGTGCTGGGTCGGGATATTGCCCGGGATTCCCAAAAGGTGCAGGGTGAAATAGGCGTTTGTTTTGAGGACACCAATCTCTATGAACAGATGAGCGCCAGCGAAAACCTGAGATTGTTCGCACGCTTGTTTGGCGTAACTCGATTTGATGATGATGCGCTCCTGAGACGTGTCGGCCTTGAAGGTTGGGGGAAACACAGGGTAGAGGAGTTCTCCAAGGGAATGAAGCAGCGTCTTATGGTAGCACGCAGCCTGGTCAATCGGCCCAAGATATTGTTCCTTGATGAGCCCACCTCCGGTCTGGATCCCGTATCTGCCGAGGCGATCCGCACCGTAATCCTTGAGGAGCGTGAGCGCGGAGCCACTGTCTTTCTGACCACCCACGATATGATGGAGGCCGACAAGCTTAGCGACCGGGTGGCCTTCATCAACCAGGGGAAGATCGTTGCTCTGGATACACCGCATAACCTCAAACAAACCTATGGCAAACGAGCGCTCAAGGCGGAAGTGGTAGCCGACAGCGGGCTGGAGTATCTTGAGATCCCGCTGGACACGGCTGATACTCCCGACGCCGTACATGACCTTTTCTCACAGAAGAAGGTGGTCACCATTCACAGTGAGGAGGCCACTTTGGAAGACATCTTCATTCAGATCACCGGCCGGGGGCTGCAAGCATGAACTGGCGCTCTATCGGTGCCCTTATTTCCAAGGATTTCACCCTATTCTTCAGGAACCGGTTCTTTGCCGTGATAACCGTGCTTGCCCTGGTCATGTTTGCTGTAATCTACTTTGTAATGCCGAACTCGGTCGATGAAACCCTGGAGATCGGACTCTACGCACCGGTGGTTCCCCCGGCCTTAGAGTTGATGCAAGAGGCAGAAAGGGGCCTGGAAATCGAACAGGTGGAGTCCGAAGAGGCGCTCAAGGAGGGCGTTACTGGGGGTAGATATGAGGCTGGGCTGGTTTTCCCGGCCGACATAATGGAAAAGTTTGGCTTGAATCAGCCGCCTGAGATCAAGGCGTACTTCGCTTCGGACATGCCTGACGAAATCAGGGAGGTCGTCTACGTTCTCGTCACAGAAATGGCCTATCTGCAAACCGGTCAGACATTGAATATCGATTGGCAGCCGGAGATTCTGGGACCGGACATGGCAGGAGCGCAGATACCGCAGAGAGACCGCATGCGTTCGCTTTTTGCAGTCTTTGTCCTGATGACCGAGACCTTTGGCCTGGCCGGCCTGATCAGCGAGGAGGTCGAGCGGCGCACGGCTTGGGCGCTGCTGGTAACCCCGATGACAGTCAGAGACCTCTTCACCGCCAAGGCAGTCCTGGGCACCCTCCTGGCCTTCAGCCAGGCCCTGCTGCTCCTGGGGGTCGTTGGGGGAATGAATGCACAGCCTCTGATAATCGCCACAGCGTTGCTACTCGGGGCGGTGCTTGTGACGGGTGTGGCCTTTCTCATGGCTTCATTGAGCAAGGATTTCCTCTCGGTTACTGCCTGGGGAGTCCCTGCTCTTGTTATCCTTAGCATTCCCGCGGTGGGAATCATGATCCCAGGCGCCGTGTCTGACTGGATCAAGGTCATTCCCTCCTACTATCTCACAGACACTATATACCAGGTATCAAATTTCGGGGCCGGTTGGAGCGATGTGTGGCGCAACTTGCTCATACTCGCAGGCTTCGATTTCGTCATTCTCCTAGCCGGAATCCGGGTGCTGAGGAGGAAGTTTCAATGAACTTGAGACGTGTAGGTATCCTTCTCGGCAAAGAAGTCTTCCAGGGCCCAAAGAATTTCTTCTTTGTCTTAGCATTTGCAGTTCCAATAGTTATCTCGCTGGTAGTCACTCTCGTTTTTGGCACTCTGTTCGCCGATGAAGCCACACTGGGAATCGTGGATGAGGGAGACTCCCAACTGGTGGCCATGATCGAAGCACATACTTCAGTGACCAGCAATGAGTATGGCACAGTCTCTGAGCTCAAGAAGGCAGTTGCGGAAGGTGCAGTAGATGGTGGCTTGGTCCTTCCCCAGGATTTCGATAGTTCCGTTCTACAAGGAGACAAGGTGAAGATCCCGATCTACATTTGGGGGGAAAGCCTAGCCAAGAACCGCACCATACTAACTGTGACCGTGACGAATCTGATAAGGGAACTGGCTGGGCAGGAAGCCCCCGTGGAGATCGAAACTGTCACGCTGGGAGACCAGGAGAGCATACCCTGGGAGGACCGCCTGCTACCCTTTATCGTCCTCATGACGATTACGGTTGCCGGTGTGGCGTTATCGGGGACATCGCTGTTACAGGAGAAGGAGAAAAAGACCGTTGACGCACTGGTCGTAACACCTGCAACCATAGGCGAGGTATTCTTGGCCAAAGGGCTGCTTGGAGTTATCATCTGTGTGCTCATGGGCGTCGTGATCCTGGCATTGAATCAGGCCCTGGGCAGCCAGCCGGGCCTGCTGATAATGTTGCTGTTCCTCGGCTCAGTAATGGCTGCAGGAATAGGACTGCTTGTTGGCTCCATAGTCAAGGACCTCACATCGTTCTTTGCTATCATGAAGATCCTGGGGATTCTTCTCTATGCCCCTGTGGTTATCTACCTGTTTCCGGGATTGCCACAATGGATTGGGAAGATCTTTCCCACCTACTACATCATTGAGCCAATCGTCGAAATAAGCCAGCGAGGCGGTGGCTGGCCTGAAATCGCCGCGGAGGTCCTTATCCTCATCGGGCTGAACATAGTGCTGATCGCCCTGGTGGCCTTTACATTGAGCAGAAAAAGACAGTACGCGGTCTAGCGTGAGGACATTACGAAGGTTCATTGCTAGGCATTGTAAAGTCAGCCAAAGCATTTTCTCAACTTCCCCTCAGCGCCCCAGCCGTCTGTCCCTGGTAACTGCAGTACGATTTTCCATCCACAATTGTCCGAAAGAGCCATAGCATGCATACCAGATTGAAGGTATGCTAATGCTGGATAGACCTGTAAAAGGAGCAAACGACGTGGCCAAAACCAAAAGAAAGCGAAAACACATCGACTGGGACGCCATCGAGCTCCAAGCGTTCAATCTCAGGTTCGAGCCAATATCACCCAAGGACAAGGTGAAGAAGGCGCGGAAGCTAGCAGCCACCTTTTGGAAGCACAACCAGCCCTTGCCTGACGAGCTTGCAAATGCTGGTTTAATTCAGAACGACTACGGCGAGTCCCCTGATTCAGAATAGGCGGACGCCCCTGGACGTACATCATGCGGGCAGACAGAAAAAGTACGCCTTGCTCTGGCTGCTTACCGCCCAGGCAATCGGAACCCATCTAGGACACTTCTTTCAGTAAGATGAGATCTCTTTCATCTACAATGCTGCAACCACTCAGATGGCGTCGTCTTTAAAGGATGTGTGTTACAAGAATCCTGAGCCCGAGGCCTATCAGGACTACCCCGCCGAGAATCTCAGCCCACCGCCCCAGCAATCTGCCGATTCTGCTGCCGAAGTAGAAACCGGCGGCTGTGAAGAGGAAGGCAACGCTGCCAATTGCGATGGCGGCGATGAGGAGCCGGGACTCCAGGAAGCCCAGGCTCAATCCTACCGCCAGCGCATCGATGCTGGTCGCCACCGACAGGGTGAGGAGAGCAAGTCCTCTCGTGATGTCGGTGCGTTGACGGTCGTCCTCGACTGAGTGGAATGACTCCCAGAGCATTCTTGCGCCGACCAGCGACAGCAAACCGAAGGCCATCCAGTGGGCGAAGCTTTCAATTATGTCAACTATTGTGTGCCCGGCCAGCCACCCCAGAGTTAGCATCCCCGCCTGGAAGAGCCCGAAGGAGAGGGAGACGCGCAACACCTGGCGGTGGGAAAGGCTTGGCATCGAGATGCTGCCGCCGATGGCGACAGCAAAGCAGTCCAGGGACAAGCTGACAGCGATCAGGAGAATTGAGAGTAAATCCACTGCAGTCTAGTATAGCAGACGGGTCGAAGGCGGAGAAGAGCCCTCACTGTGCTCTGTGGAAAGCATCTGTTCTAGCTGGAGGTCAGACAGGCAAACAGCCATACACCTGACCATCCGGCGGCGGCTTTACTGAGCTTGACACTCATCGTAGGTGATGCTAGATTCTAGAGGAAATAGAGTACAGACCTCACTCGCGTGAGACCCTGCCGGCTAACTGGGGGCAACACCAGACCCGCTATGCGCTGTTGCGCGCCGCGAGTAAGGAGATAAGCTAGAAGGGAGCTCGATGAGTAATCGGGGAAACCTACAGCCCAAGTTGAGGCAACAGGCTAACGAGCTGTTGCGCCGGCTCTTGCCCGCGGAACGGGAGGCACTCCTCGTCAAATGCTGGATGTCACACGACGCCCGCTGGTTCATGGCGGTAGCCGGGGAGTATGGCATGGAGGCCGCGAACCGCGTAAATCAAGCTGCCGTACGTGAGATCGGCAAGGTTGAAGCCCAACGGGTTGCTCGCGCTGTGCAGTTGCCGCCGGTGAAGACCGTCGAAGACTTCATGCTGGCGGGGGAAATCTTCATCGGCCTTGTCGCACCTAATCTTATCGATTATGACATTATCAAGACTGACGAGGACACGTATCAAGTCCACGTAAAAAGTTGCTTTGCCTGCAATAACGCCACACATGCCGGTGTGGCCGACGAATTTGACTGTGGAGTATTCGCACGAGTCAGCGGCTGGCTCGAAGGCTTAGGTGTGGAGTACGAAATGACCCCACCTTTAGGTAAATGCATGAAGGCCCATGGGCGGGAATGCGCCTATACTCTCAGAATCAAAGCAAAGCCGGACATCTAGCAATCTGGACGGTCTCTGACAACGCGCTGGAGCAGAAGGAGGAAGTCGGCCCCCACAGACATAAAGAAGGGGAGCCACTTTGGACGTCAGAGACTCAAACTTTGTGCTAAGATGGTGCTGGTGGGTCTGAAGAGGAGTTAAGCAGTTGTTCAACAAGGTGCATGTATTCAGGGTCAAACCGGGGCAGGAGTTGCTCGGCGAGATAGCCCGCTATTGCCGGGAGCATAACATCTCCTCTGGTGTCGTTATTGGTATTATTGGCTCTGTGGAAAGCGCCCGTCTCAATTTCTTGACGGAACTCCCGGGGAAATACGACGGTGTGGACTACTCTGGTCCACTGGAGATTGTCTGTGCTCAGGGCTCAGTGGCGCAGCAAAGTGATAGCCCGATAATCCACATACACATCCAACTTTCGCGACAGGATATCTGCCGAGGGGGTCATCTCGCCGAGGCGACGGTGTTCTCCACGGCTGAGGTAGTCATAGGGGAGCT
>JAUXAX010000004.1 GCA_030619685.1 Dehalococcoidia bacterium | reverse complement strand
CTGAAATAGGGCCGCCCCACCTTGTCATCACGAGATCCCACACACTGGATGAAGACCACACTCTTGGGGTGAGCACCATATGAGGGTCGGAGCACTTCGCCCTCGGTGGGCCCTGCAGCGGACATCAGCCGCTCCAGATGGAGCGAACTGATGACATCGGGATATCTTCCCCCGCCATACTCACCGTAGACACTGTAATCGAAGGTCTTAAAGCCGGTGGCAACTACGATAGCACCGAACTTTTCGGTTACGATCTCATCCTGCTGCCCCCAATCAATTGCCCCTGTGGGGCAGAGCTTTTCGCAGATGCGGCACTCAGGAGGTTTCTTGCCTTCCTCCGTCTTTGCCCATTCAAGATACTTCGGATAGCGGCAGTTTTCCATGTCGATCACCGGCATGTTGGGCACCGCCTGGGGGAAAGGTATAAAGACGGCTGTGCGTTGGCCCAGGCCGAGATCGAACTCAGAGGCCACCTTCTCCGGGCACTTCTGCCAGCAGGTGCTGCAGCCAGTACACTTTATGTGGTCAACCATTTTCGCCTTTTTCAGGATATCCACCTCGAAATTGCCCACGAACCCTCGCACCTCTTTTACCTCGGAGTAGGTGAGGAGACTGATGTTGGGATTCTGAGATACATCGACCATCTTCGGGGTCAGTATGCAAGCCGAGCAATCGAGGGTGGGGAAGGTCTTATCCAACTGGGCCATGCGCCCTCCAATACTGGGCTCTTTCTCCACCAGAACCACTTCGTGGCCTGTAGAAGCTATGTCCAGGGCCGCCTGTATTCCGGTAATGCCGCCACCGATTACCAGGGCACGCTTGGTAAGCCCCACCTGTTTGGGGAAAAGGGACTCATGTCGAGCGACCTTTGCCACGGCCATGCTTACCAGATCGATGGCCTTCGCTGTGGCATCCTTGGGATCAGAGTGCACCCAGCTACAGTGCTCCCTCAAGTTTGCCATCTCGAGAAGGTAGGGGTTAAGCCCGGCGGCGGCGACAGTTTTGCGGAAGGTATTCTCGTGCATTCGTGGGGAGCAGGAAGCGACCACCACCCGGTCCAGCCTTTGCTCCTTTATCGCATCGCGGATCGATGCCTGCCCCACTTCGCTGCAGGTGTACTTGTTTTCATCAGCGTAAGCCACCAGAGGCATACGCTTGGCAGCTTCAACAACCTCCGGGACGTTTATTACGCCCCCGATATTGGTGCCGCAATGGCAGATAAAGACCCCTATTCGAGACATCCTTCCTCCTAGATAAGGTTCTTCTTGCGCAACATAGGTAGTGGGTCGGTCAGGTGTTTATCCAGTAAAAGCTCCTTGCGCGAGAAGCCCAGAGCGAGCCCCATTAGCTGAGTGAAGTACAGGACGGGCAATTCGGTTTTCTGTCCAAACTTTGCAGTCATATCCTTTTGGTACATGTCAAGGTTGGAGTGGCACATCGGGCAGGCGACGGCGATACAATCGGCACCGCTTTGTTGTGCCAGCGTGATAAGGCGATGGGACAGCTTGAGGACGACGTCGAAGCGGGCGAAGGCCATGCCAGCGCCGCAGCAGGCTGTTTTCAACCCCCAGTCGATAGCCTCAGCACCAAGCTTCCCCATGAGGCGATCCATCGTTTGCGGGTTCTCCGCATCGTCGAAACCGACCACCTCAGGGGGACGAACCAAAAGGCAGCCGTAGTAGCAAGCTACCTTCAGCCCGCTGAGAGGCTTTACGATCGGAAGAGAGATGTTCTCATCTGCCAATACCTGGAGCATTGGCTTGACGGTGACAGCGGTGCTCAGTTCTTTGCCGATAGCGCGGCCGACAAGGTCCAGGGTATCCTTATTCTCGAGTTCATGAAGGGTGAATCTTAGCCGGGAATAACACAAGACGCAGGGAACAGCCAGTGGAAGCCCCTTTTCCTCAGCTTGCTTCAGGGTGTGGGCGGGAAGCGCCAGGCTCAGCAGGTGGTCTGTGGAGTGGGCTGCTGAGGCACCGCAGCAGACCCAGTCTTCCAGTTCTCGCAGGTCAATACCTACCCTTTGGCATACCAGCCGCGTAGAGACATCGTATTCTGCCGCCGTGGCATGCAATGAGCAACCGGGATAATAGGAATAGGTACGTTCCGCAACAGACTCGCCGGCATTAGATTCTACTGGTGCCAACACTAGCTCGACTTCCTCTCTAGCTCCTTCACCCGTGTTGCGATCCGCCTAACCTCTGACCGTCCCTTTGTTCTTTGGGGCATGAACTTTAGCTTCCCTCTGGTAAGCAGTGCCGGTAAACGCTTGATGTTGTTGAAGAAGTGCCTACTGAGCAGATTATACGTAATCCCTAACCCGACCTCGTGAAGGCGACCGAAGAGGCGTACCTGGTGGAGGAAGGCGCTGTGGAAGACCGCTATCTCCCTTTGGGCGGGTGGCTTGCCTTCAGCTTGGGAGATTAGCCGCAGAGACTCTATCACCTTGGCGATGTCGATCTCTCGAGGGCACCTCAAGGAGCAGGTCTGGCAACTCACGCAAAGCCAGATTGCTGAGCTATCCAGTATCTCATCCTTGAGGCCGAGCTGGATTCCCCGCATGACCTGCCGCGGAGTAAGGTCCATGGCGTAGGCGGTGGGACAACCCGCGCTGCACTTCCCGCACTGGTAGCAGGAAGTGACATTTTCTCCGGTGTAACTGTGAACAAAAGAAAGAAAGTCGTTGGCAGGCTCAAGGACTATGACACTCTGCTCTAACATTCTTGTTGATATCCTACTAATTCCAGTATAAACGAAATCACTCGAACGGGCAAAGGTTGCCTTTTCAATCCTGAGAGTCAGTTCGACTTCCGGCCATCTTCTCTGTCAATTCGGCGTAAGTTGCGTCCAGAGCTTGTGGTATCACCCTGACATCGGATACCACCGTCATGAAATTGATGTCGCCACTCCAACGGGGGACGACATGGGTATGGACGTGGTCTTCCACTCCGGCCCCAGCCACCCGGCCCAGGTTTATGCCGATGTTGAACCCATCAGGGCGGTATGCCTCGGTTAGCGCTTTGCAACTCCTTCTTACCAGGTCGAAGTGCTCCAATAGTTCCTCGTTGGTTAGATCATCCAGGTTGTCAAGGTGCCTGTAGGGGGCTACCATCAGGTGGCCTGGGGTATAGGGATGGGCGTTTAACATAACGAAGTTCCTATCTCCTCTGAAGAGAATGTAGTTCCGTCTATCCCGGTTCCCTTTCGGCTTTTGGCAGAAGATGCACCCTTTCTCCTTCTCCCCTCGAATGTACTCGATTCTCCACGGTGCCCATATCTTTTTCATTTGGCATTCCTTTCACCAGAAAACCTCAATATTGATGCTGTGAGTATTTTACCAGAAGGGCAGCCTTTTTTCGAGTTCAGTCGTTGCCTTGAGGAGGAGATGTGATATACTTTCAGGGGAGAAATTTGGGAAGGCGAAATTCGATCTGCGGACGAAGGAGGTTTTGATGGTTGCTTTGTATGTCACCTCTATGGGGGAGGGTGTGGGAAAGAGCTCTCTTTGCGCAGGTCTGGGGAGGAAGCTTCAGGCGGAGGGGAGAAGGGTAGGGTTTCTCAAGCCCGTAGCCGCTCATGCTGATGGAGGTGACAGGGATGCCGAGTCTATGAAGCAGCTTCTGACTCTGGAGGAGCCGGTCGAGTCGCTTTGCCCGGTTTCCCTTAAGGTGGGAGATTGGGCAGCCACGGTGGACGAAAAGAAGCCTCCCTGGCTCAAGGAAATCGAGGAGGCTTATGCCAGGGTTTCCCGGGGCAAGGATGTGGTCCTGTTGGAGGGCGTAGGCGATTTCAAAGCGGGGAGCGACGCGGCACGGGTAGCAGGTCGAATCGTGGAGGCGCTGAAAGCCAAGGTGATACTCATCGTCGGCTATGAGGGCAACCTTGAGGTAGATCAGATCGTGGCCGCAGCAAAGATGCTGGCCGATAATCTCCTGGGCGTTGTTATCAATGCTGTGCCTGAGCGCAGAATCGAGTCGGTAAGAGCCGAGATCGTGCCATCCCTGGAACAAAGCGGTATTAAGGTTCTGGGAGTGCTGCCCGAGGACCGTGCGTTGTGCAGTGTCACCGTTGGTGAGCTTGCCGAGCATGTAGGGGGCAGCATACTCAATTCTCAGGAGCGCTCTAATGAGCTGGTGGAGAGCCTGATGGTGGGAGCGCTGTCCGTTGACTCTGCGCTTTCGTACCTGACTCTCAAGCCGAATAAGGCGGTGATCACCCGTGGCGACCGTCCCGACATTCAGTTGGCAGCTCTCGAGACGTCAACTAGGTGTCTCGTGCTGACAGATAATATCGATCCCGCGCCCAGCATCCTCAGCCGGGCGCTGGAGCTTGAGGTGCCGATAGTGTTGGTGGAAGGGGATACCGCCGGCACGATGGAGGCTTTAGAAGGGGTCTTCGATAAGGCTGGATTCGCCGACGAGAAAAAGCTGGAGAGGCTGGGGCAGATTTTGGAGCAGAACCTGGATTTGGAGGCAATCTACCGGGCAACCTAGCCTACTACAAAGGCTTTCTTTTGGAGTCCAGGTGTAGTCAGTCTGGAAAATAGCAAACTCCCTTCGAATCGCGATCAAGTGTGAGGCTGCACTTAGGATCGCTTTTTCATTTGTATATACTCCTGCTTTGAGACAAAAATCGCATACATTGGCGCGCTCTCGAATTACAGTGCTCTCAGCGACGGATACTCTATCTGCTGATTTGAGGGTTACTATTGTGTACTGCATTGGTTTATAATGTTAGCCATCAATTATCTTGATCGCAAGAGGTTAGATGAAGGCTGATGAACTGGTGGTTGTTCGGTCAGTACATTATTTGTGAGGTGACATAAGATGATTATTGAGATGAGCAAGGGTGCCACAAAGGAGCAAGTCGATCATGTGGTGGACAGGGCACACTCTTTGGGCTTTGAGGTGCAGTTGAATATAGGCACTGAAAAGACGGTGGTGGCGATTCTGGGCGGCGACACGGGGAAGACAGAAACCGACGTTTTCGCCGTTTTGCCAGGTGTGGAGAGCGTCTCCCGCATAATGAAGCCATACAAACTGGCCTCACGAGAATTCCATCCACGAGCCAGCAAGATAAATGTGTCTGGCGTCGAGATCGGGGGGCAGCGGGTGGTAATTATGGCCGGCCCTTGCGCCGTGGAGAGCGAGAAGCAACTCATGGATACCGCCAAAGCGGTCAAAGAATTCGGGGCTGCTGTTGTTAGAGGTGGCGCCTTCAAGCCTCGCACCTCGCCCTTCAGCTTCCAGGGGCTGGAACACGAGGGTCTGAAGATGTTGGCTAGGGTCAAGTCCGATCTTGGCATTCCTGTCATCACCGAGGTCGTTGACATCCAAAACATAGGTATCGTAGCCGAACATGCTGACATAATTCAGGTCGGGGCTCGCAGCATGCAGAACTTCGCACTCTTGAAGGAGCTGAGCAAGCTGAGGCATCCCATCCTGTTGAAGAGAGGCCTTTCTGCTACCGTCACGGAATGGCTGACAGCGGCCGATTATCTTTTAGCTCAGGGCAATCAGCGAGTAATCCTGTGTGAACGTGGAATAAGAAGCTTCGAAGACAGCATTCGGTTTTCCGTGGATATCAGTTCAATCGCAGTAGTCAAGCGCTTTAGTCATCTCCCAGTCATTGTAGATCCCAGCCACGCTGCGGGACATTTCGCGTATGTGCCGAGCATCGCCAAGGCTGCGATAGCAGCCGGGGCAGACGGGCTTCTGATTGAGGTCCACCCCAATCCGGAGGAGGCGTTGGTCGATGGCTTGCAGTCGTTGAACGTCCCCAATTTTGAGCAGCTGATGGCCGAGCTAAAGCCCATCGCGGAGGCCGTGGGCAGATATATCTAAGGCTCGTGGGTACAATGAAGATAGGTGTAGTGTCAGACACCAGAGCTCGCCGAAGGAGATCTTCCAGGGGATAACCCGTTCTTGTGCGGCAAATACGATCGGTAGGCCGCTCCAGGGAGCAATTGAGGTAGGTTAGTGCTCAAAAAAGTCCTGTTATACTATTGACATTTCATCCAGAAATGGTTTATCCTTGCCAATCAAAAAGGAGGGAGTGTTATGCAAGCCTATTGTGTGAAATGCCGTGCTAAACGGGAGATGAAGGATGCTAGGGCGATAACCATGAAAAACAAGAAGCCGGCGACACAGGGCGTTTGCCCGGTATGTGGCACCAAGATGTTCAGGATAGGGAGAGGCTAAGGCTGTCACATAGATATCGGGACAGGAGAAGCTGGGTATCTCTTGTGGATACCCAGCTTCTTGTTGGGGATTACAATTTCGGATTCCGGTAGGGAACTAAGAGCGAGACATGGGTTTGGCCGAACAGGTAGCCTGTCGGCGGTTCCTTAAGTGGCGTGACTTTCGGGGGGCCTACATTCTCCGACGCCTGCTTCCTGACCTAATTGAATGGAGATCAAGCCATCGCGTATCGCTATGAACACAGCATGGGCTCTGTAGTTGGCGTTTATCTTACGAAGTATGGCACTCACATGATTCTTAATTGTCTGGTCGCTTATGCTGAGTTGGTTGGCGATTTGCTTGTTTGAATTGCCCTCGGCTATGAGTGTCAGAACCTGCAACTCCTTGCGGGTGAGGGGGGCGGTTACATCCTTCAGGGCTCTTCCCATCGACGATATCTCTTGGAATTGCCTGAGTACGCGGTCAGCTACTCTGGGCCTGCTGCTTACACTGTCATTTATGGGATACTCGCCATTGACGGCTCGTCTTATCGTCTTGATGAAGTCTTCGGTGGTGCATTGCCTACTCCTCAGGTAAGCTACTGCACCGCTCTTGATAACTTCAAATAGTTCGGCATCATTGTCATAGGGATTGGCACTTAGCACTATAACCCTCGTTCCCGGAAAATGACGGACGATCTTTCTGCCTAGTTCAAGCCCGCTGAGGGACGGATAGTCAATATCTAGCAACACGACATCGGGCGAGTTCTCTGCAATTTGTGTCATTGCTTCCTTACCTTCTTCACCTGGACCACACTCCAAGACCCCCAGTATGTCTAGGCTATCTTGCTCGGACAATATCTGCCGCAGCCCGGACCTGGAGAATGGGTTGCTGTCAACTATCATTGCAACTATCTTACGCATGGCTTACTCTTGAAAGTCTAAGTGAGGCCAAAGTCAGTGCGTTGTGGTCGCCAATGGCAGTCGCCTCGCTTCCAAATGTCAAGCATCTGTAGTCGTTCATATGATTCGTGACACATAATCTCCCTTATCCGGCTTGCTTTCCACTGGTCCGGTAATTCAAATTGTGTCAGGCAAACCAGTGCTCGATCTGGTCCCGCTGTAATGTGCCTCTTAACCTACGTTCGTCAACGGGTGTGCTGATCTTCCCCGCCGGAGTCTTACTGTGGTATCTAATCGTATACAATTGTACGCGCGTAGGATTAAGACCGGTTAAATATGTATAACGGAGGGATTACGAAGAGCTTACAAGTAGATTACAATTCAGGTCAGAACGAACACTTCATGTTCAAAGGCTCACCGCGCCCGATATTGGGCAGCCATCATACATCCCTCTCATTGTCTTATTAGGGGAGCCGTGTAGCTCTGCATGTGGGATGGTATCGAGTGCCAACAGTGCAAAGGGATAAAGTAAGATGACGAAAGTATGATGAATTGAAGCTACGTAAGTATGGGTTTTAGCTCATTGGAAAAGTACGTAAGTTGGATTGTTTTCCCGCTTTTGCCTGACTACGATATTCATGATGAACCTGTGGTAAGAGGGGGATTAAAGTGGAACAACTGGCAAGAGCTATCGTGGACTTTATTTACTTGGCTAAGGAGCTATTTGTCGGTTTGGGAAACGGAGAAGGCAACATCACGGCCCAGGATCAGGAAATGCTCTGGGATAGCATCTCGTCGATAGGCCAGAATTTCTTAGGCCTCTTAGCTGAGCTCATTGGTGAAATCACTGCGATACTCTAGCCGCTGAGGGCCAAGGTTAGGCAGCAGGAGTATCTTGCCTGAAAAAGGGAGCGGTATTCTGGAACCTTATAGGCTGGTGATGGGCCAATGCACTGATCCCCGTCTCCGCATTACTTGTCATCCACGTACTCGCTGGGGGTGAGGTATTGGGGAGGGGACTTGAAGGGCTTAACCTGCTCTGCTACCTCCTCATTGATTATGTAGCCGCTCACGTGCATCAGGGTGTCGTAAAGCCTATCGTCGATCTGCTCTTGGTTCATCGAGCAGAGGCAAGGGTAGTGGTGCAGGATGAGGCCGGCCTTAGTGTCAGCCTCGTCTGCGGAGAGGCCAATCAGCTCCCTGGCTACGTGAGATGCCGAGCCGCAGGCTGAGTTTCTTTCCACGTCTACCTGCTCTATCAGCCTGGTTTTGGGGTTGACTCTGATCTTCAGCTTGGGCCTGCCGAAATGCCGGGCGAATGCGGAGACGAGCTCATCCTGGTAGGGCTGGGCACTGCCGCGGTATCCGTAGCTGGTTTCGGTGAGGCTGCAAAACGGCTTGGGGAAGACGACGGTAATGCCCATCTCTGCTAGCTCCCTCTTCAGTTGGTTGGCAAGGCCCTGGGGCAGCCAGGCGCTGTTATCTATGGGGGCGATGACAGAGCGAGCGCTGGAGCGGCTGACAAGATCGGGTATGAGCTGGGCGGCCCCCGGTGACTCGCCAGCGGCGATCAGAAGGTCAGCCGGGGGTATCGCTGCAGGCAAGAAGTCATCTGGGTCGTCGATGATGGGTGGCAGAGCCTTAGGCAAGGCGAGTTCCTCCATCGTCCAGCCGGAGGGCATTTGGGCGCGCAGGTTTCGCACTATTCTCTCGCCGTAGGGTCCCTGGGTGACAACGAGTATCCGCATAGTCACGCTAAGAGTCGTCTGGGTCGTGGGTCACTTGGGCAGTCCCGATAGCGGGGGGCCTCCAACACAGTAGCCTTGCTCTCTGGGTTTCTCTATTATAGATGTTCTTTGGTCTAATGTCTTGCTTAGACCTATTGACCAAACTCGAGTTCATCTGTATAGTACTCAAACAATGGGTGTAAGCGGTGCCCGTTGAGGAGGAAACTATGAGTGACAAGACGATCGACATGCTGAACAAAGACCTGGGGGGCGAGCATGCAGCCATCATCCAGTATCTGACGCATGCCTATGCCATGGGTGAGGGCGAGATGGCATGCGAGATCGAGGCCATCGCCCGGGAGGAAATGCGCCACTTTGATTGGCTCGCCGAGACCATTGTCAGCCTCGGTGGAGTCCCCAGCATCGTGAGAGGGGACATGCGCCCGGGCAGCAAGGCAGTCCCCGATTGGATGAAGGATGACGTGCAGCAGGAGGTGGACGGTATTGCCCTGTATGAGGAGCACATAAAGGCTATCGATGACCCCAAGATAAGGCGACTGCTGCAGCGGATTCTCTCCGATGAGAAGGCGCACCGGGGTCAATTCGAACACTTTGTGGACAAGGCCAAAAGGCAAGGTGCCAAGGATTTGAGAGGCCCCCGGCAGGATAGAGTCACCAAGATGCTCGACTGGGGCATCGAGCACGAGTACACGGTAATCCTGCAGTATCTTTTGCATTCCTATCTGACGCCAAATGAGGAAGCGAAAGAGGAGTTGCAGGATCAGGCCGTAAACGAGATGCAGCATCTGGGATGGCTTGCTGAGGAGATGGTTGATGGCGGAAGCGCGCCCAGTATCGAGCACACTGAGGTTGACCAGTCCCGGAAGACAGCCGATATGCTTCGGGCAGATATCAAGATTGAGCAGGAAGTGGCGGCCGAGTACGACCGTGCTGCTAAGGAGATGGCGGCCCCCGGTTTGAAAGAGCTTCTAACCAGGATACGGGATCACGAAGTATACCATGCTGAGGTTTTCAACGACCTGTTGAAGGAGGAGGAAGGGCAGGCTTAGTGGCGATTTCGCAGAAACAGGGAGAAGCCCTTGTCGCCTCAAGAAGACAGGCCTTTGAATTTCGGTTTGAAAAGAACGGAAGGTTTCAACTCATCGGAGTAGGTGAACCCTTCGGCCTCCTTAGCGTCGCCATACTTCGCCTTCAGCTCTTTCAGAGGGCCTGAGTCCAGGGCCCTCATTGGGCATCCGGCTACGCAGATGGGCCTCTTACCCTCCTCAAGCCTATCCAGGCAAAAGTTGCACATTTGCATTTTGGCGTTTTGCTCTGCTCCAAACTGGGGTGCCTTGTAAGTGCAGGCTTGCCAGCAGAGGTCGCATTGGTCTTTGCCCAGGCACTTAAGCTGGTCGACTACGACTACGCCGTCATCTTTCCTTTTGGTGATGGCTTCTACAGGACAGGCCGTGACACAGGCGGGTTGGGCGCAGTGGTAGCAGGAGGTGGCGAGGAAGGCAACAAATAAATCTGGGAATTCTCCCTGCTCCATGGTTGCCACCCTTCGCCAACTGGCTGGTCCCGCTGGCACGTCGTGCCAGTCTTTGCAAGCGACGACACAGGCATAACAGCCGGTGCACCTGGTCTGATCGAAGTAGAATCCCGTTTGCATAGTCTCGCTCCTTGCACCTCTCGATCTGGATAAGGCTAGCTCTGGGAAACAAAGCTTTAGCTGGTGGACTCCATGTTAGCAAGCCCTACGTGAGATGTCAAAATGGCTATGGGCAAGAAATCCTCGCTTTTGTAACACAGGCCCCTAACCCTTCTCCCTCTGCAAAGACCTGACACTCAGCGCCAGGAACACCAACGCAAATGCCAACAACACCACGATTTGGAGCCAGATATCCTCCAGTCCCCATCCCCGTAGCATCACTGAGCGCATGGCTTCGACTGCGTAAGTCGGCGGTATCAGGTATGAGAGCGGCCTCAGAACCGAAGGTATTGCCTCCACCGGCCAGAATATGCCTGCGAGCAAAAAGGTGGGTAAAATGATGAAAGGGATGAATTGCACTGCCTGGGCTTCCCTCTTGGCCGCGCTGGAAAGCAGTATCCCCAGACTCACGCTGACCGCTGCTAGCAAGGCCACGACTATGTATGCCAGAAACGGATTACCCACGATTGTGATCTTGAAGACCAGCGTGGCCACTACCAGGAGCAGCGATGCCTGCAACATTCCGATGATGCCGAAGGCCATAGCATAACCGACCACTATCTCACTCTCCCTCATCGGCGATGCCCTGAGCCTGTCAAGGGTGCCGCTGGTGCGCTCTCCCACGAACGAAAGCAGGGTGAGCAGTGTCGTCAAGAGAAACACGGCAAAGGCCATGATGCCGGGCACGAAGAAATCAATAAATTCCGCACCCTTCCCGTAGACCGGGGAATCATCAATCGTGATTGGCATTTCCCTGCCAAGCTGCGATATAGTTGCCGTCACAGCATCCGTCACCGCTCTCATCACCGCAGTGGCAAGATTCACATTGCTCTTGTCAGCTTTGACGCTGATGGCGGTATCGCCAGCAACGGAACCGCCCTGCAATTTTGCCATGACATTCGTGGTAAAATCCTGTGGGAATACGATTGCCGCCCACGCTTCGCCGTTCTCGACCTCCGCAACGGCATCTTTCTCACTCTCCACGTAGCGAATGTCGAGGGTGTCCTCATCCAGATTGGAGATGATCTTTGCTGCCAGAGGGCCCTCGTCCAGATTTACAACCACCACCCCGACATCAGTCACATCCCCGCTAAAGGCAATGCCGAAGATGAACATCATCAGAAGCGGCGCAATTACGATGAGCGCCACCGTCCGCCGATCGTGCCTCAGCCCTCTAAAGATTCTTTTTGTAATGGCAAACGCCCTGCTAAACCTCATCACCACCTCCTCTCCGCGCCAATGCCAGGAAGGCATCTTCAAGCGACTGCACACCAGCCGATTCGGTAATCTCCCCGGGGGTTCCCTCAGCGATGAGCTCGCCTTCCCTTAAAAGTCCAATCGTGCTGCAATGGTAGGCTTCGTCCATGTAGTGAGTGGTGATGAGTACTGTCACGCCTCTTGCCCGCAGGGCTTCGAAATAGTCCCAGAAGGAAGCCCGCAGTTCCGGGTCGATGCCGATGGTTGGTTCATCTAAAAACAGCAGCTCTGGATCGTGAAGCAGGCTACAGGCGAGGGATACTCGATGCCTCATGCCGCCGCTCAAATTGGCGATGGTGGAATTCCGCCATTTCTCCAGGTCAATGAATCGAAGCAGGTTGGCCTCCTCCTGCTCGATGGCTGCCTTGCTCATGCCATAGATCTCGCCAAAGAGTCTGATGTTCTCATGCACGGTCAAATCGAGATACAGCGCGGTCTCCTGCGGCATGTATCCAATTCTTGGCAGGATGGAGAGATCGCCAGCCCGCTTGCCGAGAACGAGCGCCTCTCCACCGGTGGCTTTGAGCAGGCCGCAGAGCATCTTGATGGTCGTGGTTTTGCCAGAGCCGTTGGGACCAAGCAGACCGTAGGTCTCACCGCACTCGATTTTGAGATTTAGATGATTGACTGCCGTAAAACCGCCAAACTTCTTGACCAGTTGGCGGGTTTCAACTGCCGGTTGGTTGTGATCATTTGTCACCCTGACCTTCTTTCCGGGGGGGCCTACCGCCTTTTAGCACGCTGCTATACTTTTGTCAATGCATGAGCAGGTGGGGAGGATAACGAGCGATTAAGTGGCTTTTGGGAGGCATAGTACCTGTGGAACGCGTTTAGGTCAGCAGCCGCACCGTGGCGATAGTGCCGGGCATCGTCAGGTGGGCAGTCCCGGCGCGGACCTCCAATGCCTCGAGGTCGCGCTCGCGGGCATCACAGAGGAACGCCGCCTTCACGGTGCGGTCGCGGATGCTGACCGCAACAGGCGATCCTGGCGACGTCAGCGTGGACAGGCGGGCGATGAGCCCGTCGCCGCGCGAGGCTGGCTTCACCGCAGTGACCACGACCTCGGCTCGGTCGGTCGTCACAACGGACGCAGCGAGTTCGCGCAGTTTGGCGCGGCCTGTCGTGTCCCATGGGCTGTCCACGATGCTATGGGCAACGAGCGGGATGCCGTTTTGACGCCAGTCGCCGGCAGGGGTGAACAGAATGGCATAGTCGAAGGCGTGGATGGACTGCTCTCGGCCTGACACTGGCATTGCCAGGAGTGGCAGGAAGCCGAAGGCCCGCTCGCGCGTAGCGTTGCGGAGCGCGATCACCTCGAGGCGGCCATCTGGCCGACACGAGACGGCGCCTGGCATGCCAAGGCAGAGCGCTACGCCCCGACCATCGGCGTTGTCCTGGACATGCACGAATTGATGCAGTGGCCAGAATGTCGGGGCGTAGAGCTTCTCGGGCGCGCGGACGATGACGGCACCGGGCGCGTCCATGACGATTCGGCTAGCTGACAGGTTGGTGGAGAACCGTACGGTCACCGTGCGGCGCTCAGCAGCACGGCCCTCAACCCGGAGGCGAATCACGGGCGAGTCGCTGCGGAACCAGATCAGACGGTGGATGGTCTCGCCATCGAGGTCGGTGACGCAGACGACCTCCAGGCCGCTGTCGCGCTCGCGAACCTGCAGCCGGGCCGGCCGATCGCTCGCCCGAGTGGCCTCCTTGAACACGCCGCCGCGGAACTCGTGGCCCATCCGCCACAGGCCGCCCGAGTCCTTGTAGCTGACGAGGTCGTTAGACACCTCCGTCAGCAGTGGCATCTGCGTGACAGGACACCAAGCGCGGATGATGCTGCCACCTGCGTCCTCGGCGAACTCGACGGCGTAATGTGGTGTGTGGACCTCGACCTTGCCGCCTTGGCTACGCCACTCCGGCGGCTCTACCCGTCTGATCCGAGGACGCTGGTGCCCTGCCAGGCGGGTGTCTGGTGTGAGGCGCGTGACAGCTGCGCTCGCTGTTGCAACAGCTCGCTCGAGCCACGGCCGCTGCTCGCAGTGCACCACCCGATCCGGCGACGTGCCGGTGATGAAGTCGTGATGGTTGGAGACGACCGCGTCCCACCAGGCGTTCTCGAGGTCTTTTGCGATGACCTGTTCGGCGTCGGCGTTCTCGGGCAGCAGGGCGAGCCGCTCGGCCAGCAGCAACAGGTCCACGAGTTCATGACATCGCTTCTTCAGCGTTGGACGGGACGTGTAGAAGCCGGTCCAGTACGGGTTCGGGTCGAGTTCCAGGACGGGCAGCGCGTCGCGGTGACAGTCGATGAGGGCTAAGTAGTCGTCAATCCCTGCGTTGATGGCCCAGATGCCGGTCCTGGGGTAATGGATGCGATTGTACCGGTCGAGAAGCGTCACGAGATCGGGGATGGGGCCGACGAAGTCGAAGCCGATTGGACAGAACAGGTACGGCGTGCGGCTATAGGGGGTGAGCTGGGCGGCGAATCGCTCGATCTTGTGAGCTACGTTGCGGTCGGAGCGGTCTGGGAAGGCGATCGGGAGGACGTACACGCGGGTGAGCCCGCGATGGGCGAGGAGGTCACCCTGCCCGTAGGTGTACGCGTTCCAGTGACATAACACCTCGGCGCCGTCCGGGGCACGCCAGACGAAGTCAAGGGTGTGTTCCTCCTTCAGCAACAGGGCAGCGCTCGAGCCCGGCCGTGGGAACCGCCTCGGCAGCTCGTAGTCAGCGCCAGGGAACCACATCCCGTCGATGCGAGTGACAGCTGCCAGCTCGAAGCCAGCTGCGTTGAGAAGTGATGGCAGGGCAGGGGAGTGGCCGAAGCTGTCGGGAAAGTAGGCGACCCGTGGCTCTTGTGCCATGCCGTTGGCACGCAGCCACTCCTGCCCGATGAGGAAGTCGCGCAGGATCGCCTCAGTGGCTGGGAGCAGCGTATCGGCGGTCGTCACGCCGCTGCTGGTCAGACGCAGACGGCCCTCGTTGATGAGTGTGCGGATGGTGTCGTGCTGTTCTGGCCGCCGCTCCCAGTATTGGCGCAAGAAGAAGATGCACTCGACCGAGTAGACGCGGCGTGGGTCGCGCAGCAGTTCGTCGATGGCGCGGTCGAGGTTGGGGCGCACGAATCGGCGGAAGTACTCCTCTGACGTAAGCAGCCAGTTCGGGTCCCAGTGGCTCGATTCCGCGAAGACAATGACTCGTTCGGCGTCGTCGGGAATGCCAAGGCGGTGGCGCAGGAACTTCTCGCGCGCTTGTTGTGAAGGCTGCAGGATGGTTTGGGTCTCCGCCATCTCCGTTATTGGTAGTGCCAGATCCGCGAAGCTCAGGGCTGCCTGAATCCCCGCATTTCGGCGACTTTTCTCCCCAGGGGAGGGCAACGTGGAACACATTGCCGTCAATCAGACGCCATTTGGTGTAAAACTTTATTACATGATTTATGCCGACTTGTCAAGGCATTCTCACAATTGCCGTCGATATGCATGGGTATTGAACGATTCGTTATTCTGTTGCTGGAGGTCTCATTGACAGGGGTGTCAAGTCGTGCCAAAATGGCGAAACTGATTTCCTATGCCACCGCGGCATGACGGCTAAGGACCGGTGGGTCGATTTCTCTGAATGCGACGAAGTTCGGCAAGTATCATCGTAAGAGGAGACTGCATATGAGAGAGTGCAGCATTGAGAAGAACAAGGCAAGTTGCAATTGTACCTACGAACCTTGTAGCAGGAAGGGCATTTGCTGCGAGTGCCTTACACATCACTGGCGGTCGGGTGAACTGCCCGCATGTCTTTTCCCCAAGGATGTGGAGAGGACCTATGATCGTTCCGTCGAGAGGTTTGTTGAGACCTATCAGGAGAGGGGCCGGTGGTGGTAACGGGTTCCTGGATGTGAACAGCCGATTTGCACTCCTTGGGGTTTCATCTCAGACATCCCCAGTAATCTCTGAGGTTCCTTTTGACCTCCTCTATGACCATTTCAGTCTCTGTTAAGGAGCGGTCTTGTCTGAACCTCTGGGGGATTTCCTCTGGCTCTTCTATCCTGGTTCTCAAGCCGGCCAGGCCGGAAATCAAGGCTAGCCACGCATAAGGCAGAACACTCCTATTGTAACCGGATGCGATCAGATCGATGACTTTGCCCTGGCAAAGCTCTGCCAATTCTCTGACCTTTTCCCCGATCATCTTGAAGCCTTCCACTGGCAACCCTAAATTGGTCAGCCCGTCACTGAAATGGGGGTCTGAGCCACCGTTTCTTATGATGATCTGGGGTTGGAACTCGGCAGCTATTGGCTGAACCAACTCCTCGAAAACCAATTTATAGGATTCGTAACCAGCGTAAATAGGCATTGGAACATTGATATTGAAGCCTTTTCCGCCACCGGAGCCAATCTGGTGAGCGAAGCCGGTCCCGGGATAGAGCACCCTCGGGTCCTGGTGTAGGTCGATTAGCAAGACGCTGGCATCATCATAGAAATACTCGGAGGTCCCATTACCGGCATGGGCATCCGTGTCTAGGATTAGTATCCTCTGCAGCTTGTACTTTCGCACCAAGTATCTGGCAGAGAAGGCGACATCGTTATAAAGGCAAAACCCTTCTCCATAGGAAGGTTTGGCATGGTGCAACCCACCGCCAATGGAGACAGCCTTTCTAAACTTGTCTTCTTGAACCAGATCGCAAGCTGTCTTGGCCTGGCCGACAACCAATCTGGCTGCCTCTTCTAGCTTTCCCGGTTTACCTGCAATTGCGTTATCTCCGCTGTGAAATCGATGAAATGGGCCGGGGTAGCTCAAACCCAGGTTGGCAGCCTTGTAGTACTCTTTGGTGAAGGCAATGTAATCCTCCTCGCAAATCAGGAGCAAATCTTGGTCGCTTGCCCAGTCCGCTTCGATAATGCGGTAATTGTCATCCTCGGGTAGATGCTCCCGCAAAAACTGAAGGAATAAGGGATAACGGACTCCTCGAAAGGAATGGCCTGGCCCGAAATCATATTCCTTCAATTCCTCTCGGTATAAGATCGCGATAGCCATTTTGTACTCCCTTCAGTATAGATATGAAAGAAGCAATGGCAGCTAGAGCCACCTGCCCCGCCAGTACTGTGGCACGTCAAGGCTCTTCCACAGGCCCTCCTCGAGGCCCTCTTGGCCAAATACTCTGGCGGGTGGCGAGCTTGTGGATGATGACCACCGCGATACCCAGGAGAAACCCGCCTATGTGAGCCCAATATGCCACCCCGCCTGTCTGCGACGAAGGACCTAATGAGCCGAGGCCGCTGAAGAACTGGAGCAAGAACCAGAAACCGAGTAGTAAGAAGGCTGGGATTCGAACGATGGTGATGAAGAAAAAGACAACGGCTGTGCGTATGCGGCTGTAGGGGAAAAGAAGAAGGTAGGCTCCTAGAACCCCGGCGATGGCGCCGCTGGCACCGATGGTTGGAACTGTGGACGTGGTGTCTATTGCAATCTGGAGCCAGACCGCTGCCACGCCAGCCGCAAGGTAGAAGAGCAGATATCTGAAGTGTCCGAACCTGTCCTCCACGTTATCACCGAATACCCATAGGAAAAGCATGTTAACCGCGAAGTGCATCCAGTCTCCATGCATGAACATCGAGGTGAACATGGTTGCCCAGTTAGGAATAGGAGTGGCAATATCAACTAACTCTCCTGTGGGCGTCGACAACCACTCATAGTTAATGCCATGGGCCAATTCATCAGGTATGAGGCCGAACTGGTAGAAGAAGATGCCTCGTTGTGATCCCCCGATCGCCAGCTCGTAGATGAAGACGGCGGCGCATAGGGCAATCAGGGTCACGTTGACGAAGGGGAGGCTGCGGGTTTTGAGGTCGCTATCGGAAATGGGAAACATGTGAATTCGATTCTTAAGGCAGGAACTGCAGCTAGTGCTAGATAGTCGTCTGCCTCAAAGGTGCGGACATTCTGGTTCAGGAAATAACGGACACTTCAAAATCCAAAGTCTTACTCCCTGACAGTTGCTATTATAACTCTTTCTTGACTCCAGTGTCTTTCTTTTGACTTCCTTTCTGCGCTACAATACCTCTGCTGGCTGACCTGCCCAGGTTCAACAAAGCGATAATCGAGTCTTTGGGGGTTTAGGAGAGGTCGCCTACAGATGAAAGACGAGTGACCTAACATTCACAGAACTTGGAATGTCAAGCTCTGGTCAGAGATCGCTCGCTAAATGTGATAATTTTCTAACCTTCTTCCCCTCCATTTTGGGACTTCTTGATTTAGAACTTGCTAGCATGGCGATAGACTTCATTAGCATCTGTATTTTTTCTGGTGAGAGTGGTATATAATCGGTCCATGTTTGGTGCCTGTAATGAAGGCGAATGCGGTTATGTGCAGGTGATGTTCGCCGTTTACGAAGGAAATAAGACGGGTTAGCCGACAAGGGAGCAATTGAAGGCGGAGGTGAAGTTAGATGCCAAGCGTGAGAGCTGTCTTCACCAATATGGCAGTCCCAATGCCTCTTCACAGAAAGTTGTATCTCGTGTTTCGTAACAACTTAATCAAAATATGGAAGAGGCAGAGCTGTTGTGGTCATTTTGGTGAACCTGGATGCTGAGAGACAGCGAAATGACCTCCTGGTCAAGGAGGGGAAAGAGCAAGAAGGTCGCGGGACGCTGCGCTGAGACAAAAGTCACAGACTGAGCCTGGTCAGCGGCCTAGAATTACCTAATGGAAACCGACCGGCACGGTGATTCTGTCTCCGGTTGCGAGGCGACTGCTTGGGAGGAAGGAAATGAGGAAGGTTTACCTGGATAACGCTGCCACAACTCCGCTGTTGCCCGAAGTGCTGGAGGCTATGCTGCCTTATCTCAGGGATGCTCATGGCAACCCCCAATCACTGCATAGCTGGGGAGACGAAGGCAGGGAAGCGATAGAGGTCGCACGGGGCAAGGTTGCTGCCCTAATTGGAGCCCAACCCGAGGAGGTCATCTTTACCTCCAGTGGCACTGAGTCGAACAACTTCGCTATTAAGGGATTGGCGGCAGCCCAGCAATCTAAGGGTAGGCATATTGTCATCTCAGCTATCGAGCACTTCTCGGTACTGCATTCGGCGCGAACTCTGGAGAAACAGGGTTTTGAGCTTACCCTGGTGCCGGTGGATAGATACGGGCTGTTGGATCCTGAGGATGTGGCTCGCAGCATCAGGAAGGACACAGTTCTAGTCTCCATCATGCACGCCAACGGTGAAGTGGGGACCATCCAGCCCCTCCGGGAGATAGCGAGGCTGGCCAAGGAAGCTGGGGCTATCTTTCACACCGACGCTGTGGCCACTGCTGGTACTATTCCGGTGGATGTCACGGAGCTGGGGGTGGACGCGCTGAGCCTGGCTGGTAACCAGTTTTACGGGCCCAAGGGCGTTGGCGCTCTCTGGCTGAAGAAGGGAGTGCGCATCATCCCCTTTCTCGACGGTGGAGTGCAAGAGGGAGGGCGGAGGGCGGGGACTGAGAACGTGCCCGCAATCGTAGGCTTGGGAAAGGCTTCTGAGCTTGTCAGCAAAGAGATGGGGTCCAGGATTGAGCGCATCTCAGCCCTGCGCGACAGGTTGATCGAGGGTCTACCTTCGCGGATCGATCGTGTGATCCTGACCGGCCATCCCACACAGCGCCTCCCTGGCAATGCCAGCTTCTGCATTGAGTTCATCGAAGGGGAGTCAATGCTCATGCTCCTGAATCATCAGGGGATAGCTGCAGCCAGCGGTTCCGCCTGCACCTCCAGGGCGCTGAAAGCCTCACATGTTCTCCTCGCTATGGGGCTTGCCCATGAAATAGCGCATGGCTCGCTACTCTTCAGTATCGGCGTGGGGAATACCGAGGAGGATATTGACTATTTATTAGAAGTGCTGCCGCCCATTGTGGATAGGCTGCGGCAGATGTCGCCGCTATATGCCAAATACTTAAAAGAGCAGAATGGGAGGAGATAAGATGCCTGTGTATAGCGAAAAAGTGATGGAGCATTTCATGAACCCCCGCAATGTGGGGGAGATAGAGGGTGCTGATGGCATCGGCGAGGAAGGCAACCCCGTGTGCGGGGACCTGATGACCTTCTATATCAAGGTGAGCGATAATCGTCTCAGCGATATCAAGTTCAAGACCTTCGGCTGCGGGGCTGCCATCGCTGTTTCCAGTATGGTGAGCGAGATGGCTATGGGGAAGACATTGGAGGAAGCGAGAAAGATCACCCCGGCGCTGGTGGCCGAGGAACTGGAGGGACTGCCCAAGAACAAGTACCACTGCTCCAACCTCGGCGCCCAAGCGCTGAATAAGGCCATAGATGATTACCTTAAGAAGCAGGGCAGAAAGGTGGAGACCAAGAGAAGGAGGAAGGATGAACAGGAGTGAAGAGCCAAAGGAAAAGAAGGGTAAGCGCATTTGCCCCTATTGTGAGGAGGAAATTCTCGAGGCCAGGTTTCCCTTCTGCAAGCCATGCGGCGTGACCCTACGCTACTGCGCAAGGTGTGAGATAGCGGTGGTGAGGGAGGCAAGGGTCTGTCCCCAGTGTGGGGGCGCGCTAGAATGGAGATAAGGAGGATCGCCATGCCTGAAAAGGTTACAATGGTGGTATTCAGCGGGGAGTTGGACAAGGCCCTGGCCGCCTTCAACATAGCCATAGGGGCCGCTTCCAGCGGGATGGATGTGAGCATGTTTTTCACATTCTGGGGTCTGAATGTCATTAAGAAGAACCAGGGCCCGATCAAAAGTCGGGGGATAATGAGGAAGATGCTCAACTTCATGAATCGAGGTGGCCCAAAAAGGCTGCCCCTGTCCAGGTTCCACATGGTGGGACTGGGCAAGTGGATGATGGTAAGGTTGATGCGGGATTCCAAGTTCCCTTCCCTTGATGAGATGATAGGTTTGGCCAGGGAGATGGGGGTCAAGTTCATGGCCTGTACTACCTCCATGGGTATGATGGGGATAACCAGGGAGGCCTTCATCCCCGAGGTGGACAGCTATTGCGGGGTGGCTACCTATCTGTCTGAGGCAAGGGAAGCGAAGCTCAACCTATTCATTTAAGGAGGAGGCAGGGCTATGAAGGCAGACGCCACTTTGGATTGCATTGGACTATACTGCCCCATGCCCATTGCTCACGCCGCTAAGAAGCTCAAGGAGCTGGAGGTGGGGCAGGTGCTGGAGGTGCTGGCTGACGATGAGGGGATAAAGGAGGATATGCCTGCCTGGTGCAGCATGACGGGAAACGAGTTGCTAGGGATTGAGGAAGAGGCCGGGGAGTACAAAGTGTATGTCAGGAAATCCAAGTAGGAATAAGGGATTGAATGCTCGATGTTTGTAGAAAGGAGTCATGCCTTGGGTAAAATGAGCAATGTTAAGCTAGCTGAAGGTGTCTACTGGGTCGGAGCAATCGACTGGGACAGGCGGTTGTTTGACTCGCTTATACCACTTCCTGATGGCACGACTTATAACTCATATGTCATTGAGGGTAGTGAAAAAGCAGCTCTTATTGATACGGTAGACCCTACTATGCAGGATGTGTTGATAAACCGGCTGAATCGGCTTGGAATTGGAAATATAAACTATATTGTT
This sequence comes from Dehalococcoidia bacterium, assembly GCA_030619685.1. Next base: position 64,098 of record JAUXAX010000004.1, on the reverse strand, counting down.
GCCAATCATGCCGAGCAGGATCATTCCGGCACTCTCCCCCAAGTCCTTGAAAGATACCCTGAGGCAAAGGTCGTTGCCACGCCCAGATGTAAGGATATGCTCATAGACTTGCTCATGATTCCGGAAGAGAAATTCATAGCGGTAAACGATAAAGAGACCATTTCGCTGGGAGATAGAACCCTGGAATTTATCTATGCTCCATGGGTTCACTGGCCGGAGACAATGCTTACCTATTTGAGGGAAGATAAGATACTGTTCCCCTGTGATTTTTTTGGTTCCCATCTGGCCACAAGCGACTTGTATGTAACTGATGAAGGGCAGGTCTATGAGGCAGCCAAGAGATACTATGCGGAAATCATGATGCCCTTCCGAACGAACATCGAGAAGAACCTGGAGAAAATAAAGGACTATGTAATTGACATCATCGCTCCCAGCCACGGCCCCGTGTATGACAAGCCAGAGTTCATCTTGAAAGCGTATCATAGCTGGGTCTTCGATGAGCCCAGAAACATTGTGGTATTACCCTATATCTCGATGCATGGCAGCACTCATAAGATGGTCGAATACCTTGTCGAAGCTTTAGCCCAAAGAGGCGTGACGGTGAAACAATTCGACCTCACAGTAACCGACATCGGGAAGCTAGCAATGGCGTTGGTGGATGCGGCGACAGTTGTTATCGGAACACCTACCGTTCTAGCCGGTGCGCATCCGAATGTTGTGTATGCCGCCTTCCTGGCGAACGCCCTGAGGCCGAAACTGAGATTTGTCTCTATTTTTGGCTCCTACGGGTGGGGAGGCAAGGCGGTTGAGCAGCTCGCCGCGATGCTCCCTAACCTGAAGGTAGAGATACTGGAGCCGGTGCTCTGTAAGGGCTTCCCCAAAGAAGACGATTTCAAGGCACTGGATAGTCTGGCAACCACTATTGCCCAAAAACACAAAGAGCATGACTTTGCTTGATAGCGTTTTACCAAAGAAAGGTAGGGTGGGTGGAGTGAAACGGAACCCACCACCCCTGATGCGGTTGATGGTGGGTTGCGCTACGCTGCACCCACCCTACAACTCTGCTGGCTGGAGATAGGATGAGGTTATGGCAATAGACCCGATATGCGGGATGGAGGTGGATGAGAAGACGGCTCTCAGTGCAGAGCACGAGGGGCAGACCTACTACTTCTGTAGCCCGGGCTGCAGGGATAAGTTCCTCTCTCAAAAAGGCATGGCTGCGCCTTCGCCTGACGAAACAAAGGCTTCCGAGGGAGAAGGGGGTCTCGAAGGGCATTTGGAGAAGGCAACACTTAACATAAAAGGTATGCACTGCGCCTCCTGCGCCGTTTCTATAGAGGGCTCTCTTAGTAAGGTGGAAGGAGTGTCCAAAGCTGCAGTGAACTTCGCCACTGAGAGAGCGTATGTGGAATACGACCCAGCTAAAGCGACTCCTCAAGCGCTGGAGCGGGCGGTAGGGGACGCAGGCTACAGCGTGATCAAGGAAGAAGCCGAGACGCTCAATCTCAAGGTGATTGGCATGGACAACGCTCACTGCGTGGGCACCGTTGAGGCGGCGCTCAAGGGGGTCAAGGGCATACTCTCCAGCCAGCTTTTCATCAATGAAAAGGCGATAGTAGCCTTTGATCCGGCATTGACCAATCGCGAAGCTATCAAAAAGGCGATAAAGGATGCTGGCTATACACCGGTGGAAGAGACCACTGTCGATCGGGAGAAAGAGGTACGTCAGAGGGAGATAAAGATACTGAAGATCAAGGTCCTTGTGGCTGCAGTCTTTGGCCTGCCACTGCTCTATTTCGCTATGGGCCACCATGTTGGTCTGCCGCTTCCTTCCCTCAGCGATGGCAGCATGGCTTTGCTTCAACTGCTGCTCACCACGCCCATCATCGCCGTAGGCTACCAGTTCTACACCGTGGGGATCAGGACGGTGGTTAAAAACCGCAGCGCTAGTATGGATACCCTCGTCGCCCTGGGCACCGGCACCGCTTACCTTTACAGCATAGCCACGGCAATCTTGATCTGGAGCGACAATCCCAACTACGGTAAGGATGACATGTATTATGAGGTAGCAGGGCTACTTATCCTGTTCATCCTGCTGGGTAGGTTGATGGAGGCTGTTGCTAAGGGGAGGACTTCGGCCTCTATCCGTAAGCTACTCGAGCTACAACCCAAGACCGCACTGGTAGTTAGAGATAATAAGGAGCAGGAAATCCCTGTAGAGGAAGTTATAGTTGGCGATGCGGTCATAGTGAAGCCGGGGGGCGCGATCCCCGTAGACGGGATAGTTCTGGAGGGAAGCTCTTCGGTTGACCAATCGCTCTTGACCGGGGAGAGCATCCCCGTGGAGAAGGGCGTTGATGACGATGTCATAGGCGGCACCATGAACAAGAGCGGCTGGCTCAAGTTCAGAGCCACCAAAGTAGGCAAAGATACCGCTCTTGCTCAAATTGTGAGGCTGGTGGAGGAAGCACAGGGCAGCAAGGCACCGGTGCAGAGGCTGGCGGACAGAGTATCTGCCTACTTTGTCCCCATTGTTCTGGCCATTGGGGTGATTGCCTTCCTGGCCTGGTATCTGTCGGGGTCGGAGCTTATCTTCGCACTCACTGCATTTATCGCCGTGGTCATCATTGCCTGCCCCTGCGCCCTTGGCCTGGCTACGCCTACAGCGGTAATAGTAGGAACCGGTCTGGGGGCAGAGAATGGCATCCTCATCAGGGACGCCGAGACTCTGGAGAGGGCTTGCAAGGTGGATACCATCGTCTTCGATAAAACAGGAACACTGACCCGAGGAAAGCCCGAGGTCACGGATATAATCCCGCTCTCCAATCCTCATTCCACCGATGACGTCCTGAGGCTGGCTGCCGTGGCTGAGAAACGCTCGGAGCACCATCTCAGCGAGGCCATTGTCAGTAAGGCTGAGGAAAGGGGGATAGCTATTCCAGAGGTAGAGAGCTTCTCCGCTATACCGGGCAAAGGTGTGGAGGCAAGATACAACGATACTACCATTCTGGTAGCAAACAGGAAGCTACTCGCCGACAAAGGCATAGATATGTCGGCTGCGGAGGAAAGGATAACCCAACTGGAGGAGGAGGGGAAGACAGTGGTGCTGGTGGCGGTGGGTGGGACGGTTGCCGGGATAATCGCAGTTGCGGATACAGCCAAGGAGTCCGCTGCTGAAACGGTGACCTGGCTTAAGAGGCAGGGGAGGCAGGTGGTCATGATCACCGGAGATAACCGCAGGAGTGCCGAGAGCATCGCCCAGAACCTGGGAATCGACCGTGTTCTGGCTGAGGTACTGCCTGAGGATAAAGCCGCTGAGATAAAGAGGCTCCAGGAGCAGGGACATTCAGTAGCTATGGTCGGCGACGGTATAAATGATGCACCGGCTTTGGTTCAATCGGATGTTGGTATCGCTATCGGCTCGGGGACGGACGTGGCTATCGAGTCGGGAGGGGTAGTTCTGGTGAAGGACGACCTTCGAGATGTAGCCCGCACCCTGGAGTTGAGTTGTTATACCATGCGCAAGATAAAGCAGAACCTGTTCTGGGCTTTCTTCTATAATTCTGTAGGCATCCCCATAGCTGCGGGGATACTGTATCCCTTCATTGGCTTTCTGCTTAACCCCATAATCGCCGGGGCAGCGATGGCTTTCAGCTCAGTTAGCGTGGTGTCTAATTCCCTCAGTATGAGAAGATACCGACTTCGGAAAACGTTTTAGAAAGCCAATGTAGGGTGGGTGGAGTGAAACGCAACCCACCACCCTGAATGCATATGAGAAATAGGATAATGGTGGGTTTCGCTATGCTACACCCACCCTACTCCTTGGCCGTGATTAGGTGGAAAGGGCAAGGTCAATGCTGGAGAAAATGAACCATGCTCCGAATCCGGCCAGGATAGCCGAACATATCCCGAACACCACGATGTTAACCCTTTGTGTCCACAGCCGCTTCGACTTGAACACCGCCCATGAGACCAGGTAAAGCCAGGCGAAATCGCAGAGCCAGTGCGTCACGCCCACGGCAGCTACGCCAGCGCTGCCGAAATCACGCGCGCTTACGAGCAGCGCAGCGCCAACGGTAGCCCACCAGAGGAAGAAATAGGGGTTGGCAGCAGTCGTTGCCACTCCCGCGACTACAGAACTGTGGGCCAGTTCCTTCTGCTCGCTGAAGACCGAGGGCCTGTTCTTGAGCATATTCAGCGCCATCCAGATGAGTACCATCCCCCCTGCCAAGCCCACGGAGATCTTCACCTCGGTAAGGCTCAAGAAGCTAGCGAGACCGAAGTAGATGAGCAAAATCAGGGGAATCTCGATCAAGCCGTGACCTATGGCGACAAGCGCGCCCGCCTCTTTGCGCTGGGCTCCCTTGGTAACTGTAACAGCGGTGACCGGCCCCGGCATCATAACCCCTGTTAGAGATATGGCGATGACGGAGAGGAGAAATATCGGCAGGCTTGTAGTTTCGGTCACAGCGACACTTCTTGTACCAATTTGGCCTCAGTTGAGGGGCGATGGCTGCGCTCGGGTTGCGCAACGAGGAAGCAGCGAAACGATGCTATGCTAATCAGCCCTCAGGTTCAGGTTATCAGAGGATGGGGGCATGTGTCAATTGCGCTCACTATTGGGTTCCAGGGCGTACGTTTTCAGGGGTAGCTCCGTTTTGGAGAGAAATACGCAATAGATACAAAGTAGTAGCTGGGTGGCTGATAGCAGAAAGGATACCAGTGCGCCTGTAATTAGAGTTCGGGCGTTACCTAGGGCTATTCCCGTGGCTTGATTGTTGCAGTAACAAATCCGCACAGACAGCACACCTTTCTGTCCTGATTCACTCCTCTGAAGTAACTACTGCGAAAGAAGTCTCCAGTGACGCTCTTCACTTGATAAAAACCTCTTCTGGAGAGAAACTCATCGATAGCTCCTTCATGGATTCCAAATGTGAGAGGCTCACCTCTTCGTTCGTAGTCTTCTCTTATTTTGGCGGCATAGTCCAGCTCACAAGTCCCATCGAGAACTGATTGAAACATGTAGTTGAATATGATGGAGCTGCCTAAACCCGAATTCTGCGCCACGAAAGACAGGGTTTCGTCTACCGCCTCCGCCGTTATATACATGGTCACGCCTTCCCAGATGAACAACGTCTTCAATTTCTTATCGTAGTCACTCTCAAACAGCCTCTGGTCAAGCTTCTCCTTGTCGAAATCGATAGGTACATAGACGACATGGTCAGGTAGACTACCCAATATCTTCTTTACCTTTTCTACCTTCACCTTGTGGGTGGCCGGATGGTCTACTTCAAAGACCTTGACCTTTCCTTTGAGTTCATCGAACCTATAAGCCCTTGTATCGTAACCAGCCCCTAGGATAACCAACTGCTCAATTCCATCATCGATGCATTCCCTGAGGTGGTCGTCGATATACCTGGTCCGACCTGCTATACATCCAATTGCGCCAGGGGTTCTTTCTTCGGCAGCCGAACCCGCCGCCTCGAGCAGCCGTGGATCATTGAGAAGGTTAGTGAATTCAGTCCCCAGAAAATCCTTCGCAAGAGGGTCATAACACACCCGTTCGTCCTCTGGTCTCATCGACCAGGCAGCCCGTGCGAGAGCGACCAGTTCCGCTGACACACTTGGTTTTCCCTCTTTCATGATTACCTCCCCCTTTCACGGCATTGATACTTTTTAAATCTTACGCACGTTCAAACTGCCACCTCACCATTTTTGTAAGTACACTCCTTGGGGCAAATCTGGTTGAGAAGATCCCCAACCTTTGGCCCAGACCAGCAATAGCGGTAGCTTTGCCCTTCTTTAAGGCCGTATAACCAATCCTTGCGGCTTTCGCACTATCCATCAGTCTACTCTTCCCCGCTCTGCAATGTTCTGCATCTGCCCTCTCCCAAAACAAACTTCGGGTTGCTGCAGGGCAAAAACAGACTACTCTGACTCCGGTACCATTTACTTCGTTAGCTAATGCCTCAGAGAAATGCAGCACGTAGGCTTTCGAAGCAGCGTAAATTGAAAAGAGCGGACCTGGAAGAAAAGCAATTCCTGAAGCTACGTTCATTATCTTACCTGACCCGTTCTCCAACATCTTCTTGAGGAACAATTTGGTTAAGTGTGTTAGAGAGGTAATGTTCACTTCAATCATCTCTGACTCTTTCTCCCAATCTGTATCAGCAAACTTGCCGTAGACAGCGAAACCAGCGTTGTTGACTAGTACATCTACGTTGATATCTTCCTTTTCGAGCTCAGAGAATATCTCTTGTGGCACTTTGGGGTCGGACAAGTCTTTCGGCAAAACCCTTACAGTCGTCCCATATTTATTCTCGATCTCCGTTTTCAACTCCTCAAGCTTGTCCTGACTCCTTGCCACCACTACTAGGTTCTTGCCATCCTTTGCCAGCAGCTTTGCAAGCTCATAGCCGATTCCACTGGAAGCTCCCGTCACGAGGGCATATCCATCTTTGCTGCCTATCATGGTTTCTCCTCCTCATAGAATGAGTCAACTTCCGACATTCTACCGCGACATTATATCACGGGGGTCTACAGAGTGCCGCAGATGTTGGTGACGTCGCTCTGCATATCTGCGTTGGTTGCCCAGATCATGATTGACCGCTCTGATACTTGGTAGTAGAATGCACGCAAATATCTGAAGCGCTTTATCTGACTACATTGGAGTAAGTTAGGGGGAAGACATGGAGTGGTATGCTTATCTGGCGTACTTTTTCGCTGGCACCTTCCTGGCCAACGGCGTGCCCCATTTTGTGAGCGGCATAACTGGAAAGAGATTTCAAAGTCCCTTCGCCTCGCCGCCCGGTGTGGGGGAATCGTCCCCGCTGGTCAACGTGATTTGGGGGCTGGTCAACTTCTTTGCCGGCTACGCGCTTATCTTTGAGGTAGGGGAATTTGCCTGGGGCTTGACCCGTGCTGCTCTGATGGTGGCTGTAGGCGCACTTATCGCCGCAGTATTGCTGGCTGGGTATTTTGGGCGCATACGAGGGCGCTGAGTTCCCCATCTCGTGGGGGATCTGGAAGGAGCGCCTCAAAGGAAAGCTTAGGGAGGTTCGGAAATGGATGTAGAAGGTAGAGTAGCTGTCATTACCGGGGCAGCAAGCGGTATCGGCAGGGAGACTGCTATCGAGCTAGCAAGGCATGGTTGCACTGTTGCATTGGTAGACATTAAGGAAGACAAACTGGCGGAGGTTCTGGAAGAAGTTCGCAAGTATGCACCGGCTTCGACGGCGGAAGTCTGCGACGTAAGTGATGAGGCACAGGTTAAGCAAACGGTCCAGGCTGTAGATGAGCGCCACGGTCGCATCGATATTCTGGTTAACAATGCTGGCATAATGATAGTGAAATTCTTTGACGAGATGTCTGAGGGCGAATTTGACAGACAGATGTGTGTTGACTTTTACGGAGCAGTTTATCTTATCAAAGCTGTCGTTCCAATTATGCAAAGGGCAGGCAAAGGTGTGATAATAAATGTAACCTCCTCCGGTAGCAAATTGGTTGTGCCTGGAGCTACTGCTTACGCCGCAAGCAAGGCTGCTCTCAATGCTTTCTCGGAATCGCTATACTTTGAGCTAAAGGACAAGGGAATCCACGTCGGCGTGGTGTTACCTGGAGGAACACGCACGGGACTCTTCGATAACGCTGTCAACAAACTGGGAGAGTATTACGGTTCTCAGGGTAGGATGTCACCGGCAAAAGTCGCCAGGAGTATCAGGGAAGCTATAGAAAAAGAGCGTTTTGAGACAGTTACGCCCTTTAGCGACAAGGTCTACATTGGATTTCATGGCGCTCTTCCTGGACTCTTTAGGAAGTTTGTATTGCTCAGACTGCGTCCCTACTTCGAATAGCCGTATAAGGGATGGCTTGTGAAGGGAAATCAACAGAGAAGGGAGGGGAAAAGGATGCAGGGGAGATTAGCAGGTAGAGTCGCGCTGGTAACTGGGGCCTCTTCGGGCATTGGCCGTGCCATCGCTCTGCAATTTGCGGCAGAAGGAGCAATGGTATCCCTTGTCGATATCAACCTGGAAGGGGCGAAGGCGGTGGTTAAAGAAGTCGAGGATTCAAACGGCAGGGCTCTAGCGATTCACTGCGATGTTAGCAAAGAGGAGCAGGTAAGCCGCGCGGTCGAGGAAACAGAGGAACAATTGGGGAAAGTAGGTATTCTGGTTAACTGCGCGGGTACCGCCGGGTGGGGTCTTGTTGCCGATATGGCAACAGAGGAATGGCTGAGGATGTTTGAGGTTCATTGCAATGGCACGTTCTTCTTTTCGAGAGCTGTTGTTAAGTCTATGGAAGAAGGTGACAGAATAGTCAACATTTCATCGTTTGAGGGACTTCAAGGCGGGTTTTTCAATGCCAACTACGCTGCTGCGAAGGGAGCGATAGTTGCTCTCACCAGATCATTGGCGCTTGAGGTTGCGCACCGAGGGATCACGGTCAACGCGATTGCGCCTGGGGTCATAAGAACGCCAATGGGTGAGATGCTGATCTTTTTTGCGCCGGATTTCGATAAGGAAATACCGGCGCTCAGGTATGGTGAACCCGAGGATATCGCCGAGCTCACGGCCTTTCTGGCTTCCCCGGGAGCGGGCTATATAACGGGACAGGTGATTGTCGTGGACGGAGGATTGACCCTTGCCAGTCCAGTCAGCCAATTCACAGTAAGGATGATGGGGCTGCCATAAGAACTTTACAAGGTGGTACCACCGCTGGGGAACTAGGTTACGTTTGCAATGCCTTCGCCTGAATGAAGGCGATGAATCAAGATTTGAAGGGAGCGAGTTAGATGGGTGATTTGGTGAGGCCGCGTCTTACCGAGACCGTCCACGGTGCAGGCTGAGCTTGCAAGATAGGTCCGGGAGACCTAGCCAAAGCTTTGCAAGGGTTGCCTCTCATCTCTGCCCCAAACCTGATAGCGGGTATAGAGAGGGCAGAGGATGCTGGTGTGTATAGACTTAGTGACGATCTGGCAATCATCCAGACCTTAGACTTCTTTACCCCGATCGTCGATGACCCCTATACCTTCGGACAGGTTGCTGCTGCCAACGCCTTGAGCGACGTGTATGCCATGGGGGGTCGGCCGCTGACTGCCATGAACATCGTCTGCTTCCCGGTAAAGACGATGGACATGTCTGTTCTGAGGGAAATCCTGGCCGGGGGGCTGGATAAGTTGCACGAAGCGGGTGTGACACTGGTGGGCGGGCACAGCGTGGAAGACCAGGAACTGAAGTATGGGCTCTCCGTCACCGGGGTTGTCCATCCCCAGAAGGTGGTTCTGAATACCGGGGCCAAAGTGGGCGATAGGCTTATACTGACTAAGCCGCTGGGTACAGGGATAATCAATACTGCTTTGAAGGGAGGCGTGGCGGACGAGGCGGCGGTTGCCAAATCTGTAAAGTGTATGGTAAGCCTCAACAGGAAAGCATCGGAGCTTATGGTGACCGTGGAGGTTCACGCCTGTACCGATGTGACCGGCTTCGGACTTCTGGGGCATGCCTGCGAGATGATTGAGGGAACGGACGTCGGCATGACGATCCACTCTTCTGATGTTCCTTTCTTCCCCGAGGCGAAAGAGCTAGCCGAGATGGGTATGACCCCGGGCGGGCTGCACAGAAACAGGGAATTTCGCCTGAACATGGTCGAATTTGGCGATAGCATTCCTCAGTCTATGTCGGACATTCTCTTCGACCCTCAAACTTCCGGTGGGCTGCTGATTTCTCTGCCCGCTTCAGAGGCGGAATCGTTGCTGGGGAGAATGCATAAAGAGGGCATAGATGAGGCAGCGATAATTGGCGAGGTGACGGCGGAGCCGAAAGGCAGGATTATCGTAACCTGAAACCGTGAAGTGGCTTAGCATAAAACTCCTCTCCCTCGACGGGAGAGGTCGGGTGAGGGTGAATTTCCCCCTCCCTCAGGAGTTCTTTGCTTCCCCGTATTGCTCCCGCAGCACTCTCTTCAGCACTTTGCCCGTGGAGGTGCAGGGCAGCTCATCGACAAAGGCTACGTAGCGGGGCCGCTTGAAGCTGGAAAGCCTCTGTCGGCAAAACTCCGTTATCTCGTCCGGCGTCGCCGTCTCGCCCTTCTTGAGGACCACTATCGCCTTGGGTTGCTGTCCCCAGTCCGGGTCGGGGATGCCGATTACCGCAGCCTCATCGATCTTCGGGTGGGCGTAGAGTACATCCTCTACCTCTTCTGGCGAGATATTTTCCCCTCCCCTTATGATCATGTCGTCGCCACGTCCTGCCAGATAGATGTAGCCCTCTTCGTCCACGTATCCCTTATCGGCGGTGTGTAACCAACCATCCTCGGTCAGCGTCTTGGCCGTCTTCTCGGCGTCTTTCCAGTAGCCGCTCATTACCCTTGGCCCTTTGGCGAGGATCTCGCCCACCTCGCCTATTGGCACCTCTTTGCCCTGCTCGTCCACTATCTTGATCTCCACGTCCTCCATGGGCCTGCCAATAGAGGATTGCAGCCTTTTCAACTTCTTGGCCTTCTCCTCGTCAGTACCCGTGATTACGTGGTCCTCAGGCCCGAGGGTGGTTATGGTGGAGGCAGTCTCTGTCTGGCCGAAGGCGTTGATGAACATGACCCCAGGGAAGACGTCTATCGCCTTCTTTATTACCTCGAAGGGCATCGGAGCAGCGCCGTAGGTTATGACTTTGAGGCTGGAAAGGTCGAATTTATCGAAGTCGGGTTCGTTGATAACCTGTTTGAGCATGGTAGGCACCAGCATCGCGCGATTGGCCTTCTCCTCCTGCACTGTCTTCATCCACTCCTTCACCTCAAACTGCTTCATCATGGCCAGGGTCCTGCCCCCGTAGGTAGCAGCCATCATAGCCTGGATTCCTGCGACGTGGTACAGCGGCACGGTGAGCAGATTGGTCTCCTCTATCTCAAGGTCGACAGGGGTTACATTGCCCAGAACATACATCGAAAAGCTGTTGTGGGTTAGAGGCACCCCTTTGGGCCGGCCGGTGGTCCCTGCTGTGTACATCAATATGGTGACGTCGTCATCATCGATCTCGGTGAATACCTCTTCAGGAGGAGCTGAAGCCAGCAGTTCCTCATAGTTCAGCATACCTTCTGGTTTACTCTCCAGGCAGATGAAATGCTTCACCTGAGGTATTTGGGGGCGTATAGAGTTCACCATGTCGACGTAGCGCTCGCCAACAAGTAGGACTTTGGCCTCACAGTTGTTGATCATGTATTCGAGCTCGTCGCTCTTGGCCCGGAAATTCAGCGGGATGAAGATTGCACCCAGTTTTGCCACGGCATTATAAGCCTCTACAAACTCATTGCAGTTGACCTGTAAGATCGCCACCATCTCGCCCTTCTGTACCCCAAGGCCAGCAAGGGCGTTCGCTAATCTGTTTACCCGCTCGCTGAGTTCTGCGTAGGTATACTTCTTGCCCTCGAAAGTTATCGCTGGCCTATCAGGCACGATGGAGCTGGTTATCATGAGGAACTCGGTGGTATTCATCTCTTCACCTCCCGTTTTAGTGGTTAACTAGTCGATGCCGAGCCTTTTCTTGACTCGCTGCAATACTTGCGACATTACCTCGCCAGCTTTTGCACTGATGCGGATATGGGCAGCGTCGTCTAATCCAGTTTCGCCCTCATTTATTATTGCAATCTTGGCGCCGGAACTCAGGGCAAATTGAGGCATGAGCGCTGCGGGATAGACCACAAGCGACGACCCGATCACGATACAGAGGTCGCACGTGCGGGAGCGCCTCTCAGCCTCCATAGTCTCCTGCACCGGCATTGGCTCGCCGAAGAAGACGGCATCCGATTTCAAGATGCCGCCGCACTGAACGCACTCCGGATCCTCAACACCGCTCTTGACCCACTTTTCTACCTCCTCATAGCGGTGACGGTCGCCGCAGGAAAGGCACTTCACCCACTGCATATTGCCGTGGAGCTGGATGACCTTATCTTCGGAGCTGCCTGCTTTTTGATGAAGCCCATCCACGTTCTGGGTGATGACGCAATCCAGCTTGCCCAGCTTCTCCAGCTCGGCGACGGCGTAGTGGGCGGGGTTGGGTTGGACATCGCTCCAGCTGAGACCAACGATTTTGTGCATTTGCCAGAGCCTCTTTCTCGCCTCGGGGTCGCTGACATACTTCTGATAGGTGAAATCATCGGGGTCGAGTTTCGTCCAGAGGCCATCGGGGCCCCTGAAGTCGGGAAGTCCTGACTCGGTGCTGATCCCCGCGCCGGTGAACACCACCACCCGCTGCGATTCTACGATGAGGTCTGCAAGCTCATCGATGAGCTCTTCCTGCGTTTTGCCGCCTGTTTCGTCCACTTTCCCCCCTATTTTACCCGTTTTGCCTAATTAGTAAACCGGGGGCTTCTGCCCTCCCGAAAAGCCCTGATTCCTTCCCTGGCGTCCTCTGTGTTGAGCACCATAGCGAATAGCTTGTTCTCCATCTCCAGGCCCTGGTCCAGGGCGAGGTCGAGGCCGCGCTTTATCGCCTCCTTGGCAAACCTGACAGCTATCTGACCGCGGGACATTATCTTATGCGCTATGCTCTCGGCGGTGGGGATAAGGTCGGCACGCGGCACTACCCGATGGATTAGTCCTATGCGGAGGGCTTCGGCAGCATTGACGATCTCTCCGGTGAGTATAGGCGCTGCCGCCATACCCAGCGGCACCAGTCTGGGCATGGTTTGGCTGCCCCCGGCCGTGGGGACTATACCTATTCCCACCTCGGGCAGACCGAACCTTGCATCCTCGGAGGCAATCCTGATATCACAGCACAGAGACATCTCCACCCCTGCTCCCAGAGCGAAACCGTGGATAGCAACAATGATAGGCTTGGAGACGCTCAGGAACTGCCCCCAGAGGTCCCGTTCCCACCTCACCTGGCGGCCGATGGCCTGGGAGGGAACGGTGCCAAACTCAGTGATATCGGCCCCGGCGGAGAACCCCTTTCCCCCGGCGCCCTTGAGGATAGCCAGCAGCACCTCGGGGTCATCGTCGATTGCGGGCAGCACCTCGTATAGCTCATCCCGCATCTTGACGTTAACAGCGTTCAACGCCTGGGGACGGTTGAGGGTAATGTATGCGATGCCGTCCTTTTTCTCGTAGATGATGGTTTCGAAGGCGCTCATAGCGGCGACCGGTTGCTATTCCCCCTTAAAGTGCGCCGTTCTTTTCTCTAGGAAAGCCTTGATGCCTTCTGCCCGGTCCTCGGTTGTCTGAAGCAGGAATGAAAGGTCGGCTTCCAGCCTCAGCCCCTGCTCCAGTGTCATGTCCACACCCTTGTTTACCGCTTCCTTGGCGTATCTTACCGCGATAGGCGCTCGTGAGACCAGCCTTTTCGCTATCTCCTCGGCCTCCTCGGTAAGCCTTTCACCGGGTACAACCTTGGTAACCAGCCCTACGCGGTAGGCCTCCGCGGCATCGATAGGCTCGGCGATGAGGATCATCTCCGTGGCCTTCCCCTTGCCCACGATCCTGGGCAGCCGCTGGGTGCCTCCGCCACCCGGGATGAGGCCGTAGGAGGTCTCGGGGAAGCCGAATCGAGCATTCTCCGATGCGATCCTGATGTCACAGCTCAGTGCCAGCTCCAGGCCAGCGCCTAGGGCATCGCCATTGATGGCTGCGATCACCGGACAGTTTATCGAGGCCACTGCCCTTGAGGCCAAACTGGCTTGGTTCATTCGACTCAGCTTATCTAAGGTGGAGGAGGAGAGTTCGTCGAGGTCAGCACTTGTGCAAAATGTCTGGCCAGCTCCTGTGACGATGACCGCTCTGACCCCTTCGTCCTGATTTATCTCGCGGCAGGCGTCGCTGAGATCGTTTGCCAATTCGAGGTTTATGGTATTGCCTGCAAGGGGTCGATTGAGGGTGAGCCAGACGACCTGCTCTTCCTTCCTGTGGATTATCGTTTTACGGGGCATCGACGTTCCTTGCTCTGGGGCTCAGCGCAAATCTTAACTGACGCACCAGGCTATGTCAAGGAACTGTATTGACGACTGCTTGCCTTCGTTTTTATACGGCGATATACTGGGGGAGGGGAAGCGAAGATGGCTTACGATGCTGCCTTAGCAAAGGCTCTTGATGAGATGAAGGGCATTACCCCCTACGCCGTCGCCTCGAAAAGCGGGACGGATTACGATGGCAGCAGATTCAGAATACCCTTCTTTGATCGCGTCTTCCTGGTATATTACCCCGAAGTTAAGGTGGCTGAGGAAGGCAATTCAGCCCCAGTGCCGCAGTGGCTGGAGATAATCCTGTTGCATTATCTGCTGCAGGCCAATGGTGTCTCTGTGGCCGATGAGTGGATAGCTTACCGACAGCTTCCCGGCGCATCCCTCTTCGAGAGTAGATTCATTCAAATGGCGGTAAATCCCCTGCTCCGCGCCTTCGGCGAGGACGTTGAGGCATTCAAGAAGGCTGGTGAGGCTTTGGGGGGCATCCCGATGACCCGCACCGGCGACGCTGCCTTCAAATTCATGGCCCTTCCCAAGATCCCCATGGCCTGCATATTCTACCAGGGTGAGGAGGGGATACCTTCCTCGGTCAACGTCGTCTTCGATGCTGCTGCTGAGAACTATCTGCCCACGGAGGACCTTTCATTTCTGGGTGTTTATCTTGTCAATGCAATCAGGAAGGCAAAATCGGCATAAGGTATCCGGCATCTCTCGATCAGCGCTCTCCCTCGATCTTCCTTTTTGCTGCTTGCACGATCTCCTCTGACAGAGCTTGACCACCCCGGCGAACCAAAAAAGCCAGGAGTCCTGAGACCTCGCCGCCGGCGGTAAGCCTCGTCCTCTGATCCACGGGTTCAAAAGTGTAGTAGCGTATCAGCTCGGTGCCCAGGACCTTTCCTCGCATGACGGCGTGCTGCCCGGGGACGAATTCGGTGATTGTCATCAACAACTTGACTGTGATGGCAGACTTGGCTGTAACACGAATCTGCGAGCCGATTCCCAATGCACCTTCAGAGAGCTTCTCGATCTTCTTTATGGACGGTATCCATTGGGGCCACTCCTCAAGATCGTTCACTAACGCCCAGACCTTCTCTGGGGGGGCATCGACCTCAACGGTGCTGCTGAACTTCATTTTCACGTCTTTCCACCTCCCTTTCCGCGCGTCCTTCGCCTATTCTCCTCAGTATGTCCCAGAAAGCTCCCCGGTATCCCGCCTTGATTGCATTGACCAGGACAGTGTTCTCGTTGTAGTTGTAGTTCTTATCGGCACCTGCCGCGGTGCCGGAGAAGAAAAAGCGCTCGTCGCCATCGACAAGTTCGGCGAGGTACTCAAAGGCATCCGAGCCCAGGCTTGAGGATATATAGTAGATAGGGGCGAAGAAGTTGTCATTTCCCGAGACAGAGCCATGCAAACTGGGGTTCTCGTTCAGCGGACCCTGCTTACGAACCAGCTCTGCCAATTTGGTGTGTGGGAAAACACGTACCCCCAGGGGAGCCCCCACCCTGTTTGGTGAGATCCTTTTCATGGTTTCGATGGTTTCCCTCAGCGATTGCCTGGTTTCGTCCGGCCCGCCAAGAAGGAGGTCGTACATGGATACGATACCCTCCTTGCGGCAGGCATCAGCCGTTTGGCTTAGGTCTTCCACCGAGAAGTCCCGTCCCAGGGAGCGGAGCATGCGGTCGCAGCCACTGTCCACCCCGAAGTTGATCCCGACACATCCTGCTCTTCTGAACAAAGACGCCAGTTCTTGGGAAAAACCCGCAGGACTGGCATAGGTATACCACCTGATCTTGTCCCCCAGCCCCCGCTCGACCATCTCCAGGCTTACCTCGCGGGCATGTTGCTCGGGGATATTAAACTCGCTGTCGCACAAATGGAGATGGTCTATACCCAGCTCGATCAGGGCTTCGATCTCATCGGCGACGCTCTGAGGGGAACGGAGGCGCAGCCTTTTCCCTTTGCCCACGGGGTCGACACAATATATGCACTCTTTGGGGCAGCCCCTCTTGGTCTCGATACAGCCCATGCCGCCCTCGGCAAAATAGCGGCGGTTGTCAACTGCGCTTCGCTCGGGTGTGGGGATGCGACTCAAATCGAGGTACTTTGCACGATTGCTGTGGAACTCGCCCTGGCTCCGATATACGAGGCCGGGCACGTCCCTGTAATCCTCTTTTGCCGCGATCTTGCTGGCGAGCAGAGGCAGTGATGACTCGCCCTCCCCCCAAATCCCCAGGTCGAGATCGTAGTGGCTCATGACGTCCTGTGGCATGATCGAGAATCCGGAGCCACCCAGGATTATGGGGGCTGAGGTATGTGCCTTTAGATGGTCGACTACCTCTTTGTACCGGGTGATGCAGAAATCCTGGGTGACAAAGGAGGAGTCGTCGGCGTTGCGCAGGGAGACCGCTACTGCCAGTACCTGGTTACGGGCAAAATAGCTCTCGATTTCGTGCGAGATGTTGGTTGAGAAGCAGAGGTCGAGGATGTCTACCTGGAAGCGGTTTTCCCTGAGGGCATGAGCGAGGTAGTCCAGCGCAAGAGGGGCTACAGGTGGCTTCATCTGGTTGGGATTGACTAGAAGTACCTTGCCCTGTTCTCGGGGCGAGCTTGTTGCAGCAGGCATCAGCCCTTCTCAGCTAGGCCGTTGACCTTCTTCAGCCAGGACAGAGCGGTGCTCATTGCTGGCTCGCTGAGGCGCAGCTTGTGCTCACCGCCTTCGATGATAGCGATATCCTTGGGCTTTCCAGCCTTGTGGTAAAGCTCCCAAGCGTGGCTGGGGTCAACGGTCTGGTCGCTGTCGCCATGGATTATCAAAATCGGTCGAGGGGCGATCTCTTGTATCCTCTTGAGCGGGCTGATCTCTTCGAAGCCCTTAGCCCATTCATCGATGGATGGTGGAAAGTCGCTATCCCTGATTATGCCCACCTGGCGACAGTGCTCCAGGAATTCCTCAATTCTGCTGAACTCCGAGATGTCGAAGAATCGGGCGGGACAGGCACAGGCGACAACTGAAGATATCCTTTTATCACCCGCGGCGCAGTAAACCGAGGCTATCGCTCCGCCGCTGAATCCCATCACCGACAGCCGTGATTTATCGACCATATCGTGCTGGCACAGATAGTCTATCGCCGCTTCCAAGTCCCGCGTCCAGCCGCATATGTCGAAATTGCCCTCACTCTCGCCCGTGCCCCTGAAATTGAAGATGAGAACAACAAACCCTTGACTGCAAAACCTCTCGGCAAGCAAGGGATAGCCTCTGTCTCCGGGGTCTGGGGTTCTTCGGGCCGGGACGCCGTGGCAGATACAAAGCGTGGGGTGAGGCCCTTGGCCACCAGGCAGGTGAATCTCCGCCACGAGGCGAAGGCCGTCTACCTCGAGTCTAACTCTTTCCACCGATCCAGAATTCACCGTCTTCTCTTTCTGGCGAGAGCACCCTCGATTGCACTTCCCAGGAGATTATAGCCTATGGATTCTGGGAAGTCGACCTTGGCTTCTAGACTTGACGGTAGTTCCTACAGAGTCTAAAATCTCTCTGTTGTGCCCGTAAAGGAGGGAGCATGGAAGATTTGGACTTGATGAAGCAGAGGCTCGCTGAGATCGATGAAATGAGGAGTGGGCTGAGGCAGGGGGGTGGCGCTGCTGAGATAGAGAAGCAGCATGAGAAAGGAAAGCTAACAGCACGTGAGAGAATCGAGAAGCTCCTGGATCCGGGTACCTTCCAGGAGCTTGATATTTGGGGAACACCGCTAGCTACAGGGTTTGCTATCGACGAAAAGGATATTCCAGCAGACGCCGTTGCGGTAGGGTACGGTGATGTAAACGGCCGCCCTATCTACCTATGGGCCCAGGATGCCACCGTGCTGGGTGGGACACTGGCCAACATACATGCCCGAAAGATTGCTATGGTTATGGAAAAGGCCATACATGCCAGAGTCCCCATCGTGGGTATCATCGACTCCGAGGGGTCTAGAGTACAGGATGCAATTCAGTATTATCGTTTCTACTCCCCTGAAGCGATGGTTTACTTCCAGACGATGGCTTCGGGAGTGATTCCCCAGATCTCATTGGTGATGGGGCCGTGTGTTGGCGAGATGGCGATCTCCGCTTCACTGGCAGATTTCGTCTTCATGGTCAGGAAGACCAGCTACATGCATGTGGCGCCACCTCCAGAGGACAAAACCGCAGAGGAGGTTGGTGACCCCTCGGTGCATTCCCGGCGTACCGGCTGTTGCGATGTGGCGGCTAAGAGTGAGGAGGAGTGCCTGGAAAGTTGCCGGGAGCTGCTAGGCTACCTGCCATCCGATAATACAGAAATACCGCCTGTTGTCGACACTGGCGATGACCCCAATCGCAGAGAAGAGGAGCTCTTGAGCCTGGTTCCCTTCGATTCGGAAAAGCCATACAGTATGCACAAGTTGGTTTCCCTGATAGCCGACAACGGGGAGTTCTTCGAGCTGAAGCGCCAGTGGGCAAACAACCTGATAACAGGGTTCGTTCGGCTGGCGGGACAAACGGTGGGAATTATAGCTAACAACCCTCAAGCCATGGGTGGCTCCTTGACCCTGGATGCTGCGGACAAGATGGCCCGGTTTGCCAGATTCTGCGATGCATTCAATATACCCCTGGTCTGGCTTGCAGATACCCCCGCATTCTTGCCGGCCGTTGATGAAGAGACCAGAGGTCTGATCAGACACGGATGCAAGCTGGTGTTCTCCAATGTCGAGGCCACTGTGCCTCAGATCACCATCGCTATAAGAAAGCTCTATGGAGGCGGGCAGCTAGCCATGCCGGGCACGACGTTGGGCGGCGACCTCGATGTTGCCTGGCCTACCGTACAGCGTGGGCTGATGGGGGCAGAAGGCGCGGTATCCATCATCTACAAGAGGGAGTTTCAGGCTATTGAGGATGAGACAGAAAGACAAAAGAGGCAAGAACAACGAGTTGCAGAGATGCAACAGAAATTTAAGTCGCTGGAGCGTGAGTGGGCGCAAGAGCTCATAGACCCCAGGGATACCAGGCCTTTCATCATAAAAGCACTCAAGACACTGGCGAAGAGGCAGGAGGGAAGGCCGGAACGCAAACACGAAAACATACGGTTATGATTCAGGAGGGATTTGATGGCCGATATGAGAAAAAAGCTTCAGGAGCTTGAGGAACGAAGGAAAAGGCTGGAACCCGGGGGCGATGAGGCTGCTATAGAAAAGCAACACGGCAGGGGTAAGCTGACAGCCTGGGAGAGGATGGGGAAGCTTTTCGATCCGGGAACCTTCCACGAGATAGGAATATGGACGCAGCCGATGAAGACCGGCTTCGATATCGACGACAGGGAGCTTCCACGAGATGCTGTGATAGTTGGCCACGGCGAAGTCAACGGACGTAACGTTTATGCCTATTCCCATGACTTCACCGTGCTGGCCGGCACTCAGTCTACGATTCAGAACAGCAAAGTAGCCAGGGCAATGGAAAAAGCAATGGAGGAAGGCATTCCCATGGTGGGGATGGTTGATTCGGGTGCCATCAGAATACATGACCTGTTCGGCAGGTCAGGATTCAAAGTGCCCGTACGAGGCAGCCCGGTCGGTGGTGGGGGCGGGTTTATGTACTACCCACCGCTGATGTCAGGAGTAGTGCCTCACATAAGCCTCATGCTGGGTCCGTGCTATGCTGGTTCCGCCTACTCCCCGATAATGGCCGACTTCGTCATTATGCGCAGGAACATAGCCTTCATGTCCGTAGCCTCGCCCCCCATCTTGAAAGCAGTTACCTTCGTTGATGTAACCGAAGAGGAGATCGGGGGAGCACTGCTACATTCCGAGGTCACAGGCTCCAACGATTTGCTTGTCGACAGCGACGAGGAAGCAATAGACAACTGCCGGGAACTCCTCAGTTTTCTACCGTCCAATTGGAGGGAGAAACCACCCATAGTAGATACGGGGGACGATCCTGAGCGTACCGATGAGCGGCTTCTAGATATTGTGCCAACGGATGTATCCAAGGCATATGATATGCACGAGGTGATTTCCTCCATCGTGGATAAGGGATACCTCTTCGAGTTGCAGGCGCTCTACGCTCCCAATATGATAATAGGCTTTGCGCGTCTAGCGGGGCAAACGGTAGGAATCGTAGCCAATAACCCTGCAGTCGAGGATGGTTGTGTTGATGTGAACAGCTCGGACAAAGAAGCGCGTTTCATCAGATTTTGCGATTGCTTCAATATCCCGCTGATTTTCCTGGTAGATACTCCGGGGTTCTTACCGAGCCTGGAGCAGGAGCAAAGCAGGGACGGGTTAGAGAGGAATGCTGCTAAGCCGGTATTCGCCATCTGCGAGTCTACGGTGCCTAAGATCACGGTCTATGTAAGAAGATGCTACGGCGCAGGCCGTTTAGTCATGGGCACCGAGCGTATGGGATGCGATGCGGTATATGCCTGGCCTACTGCCGACATCAGAATAGAGGGGTTTGAGAGGGCGGCGGATGCACTCTACGAATCCGAGGTAGAGGCTGCAAAGAATCCTGAGGAGCTGCGGCGGGAATTGATGGGGAACATACATGACAAATATGCCACGCCTTATCATCTCGGAGGTATTCAAGGGGCCGACGACATCATCGATCCCAGGAAAACGAGACCAATCCTGGTGAAGACGCTGAACAGGCTGTCCAAGAAGCTGGAACCGGCAAGACCTTGGAGGAAGCATTCCCTAATTCCTCTGTAGTTGGCGCTGGGCCGGCTCGATCAAGGGAAGGGATCTAAGTGCCCATCCCTGGCAATGCTCAGGGATGGGCGTTTACGGTGTGGTCAACCTAGCACTGACGAGTCGATTGAGACTGACGTTGGCTTCCGCTGCTTGTATGGCAAGGCTTCGATGCACCTCTGGTGGTACGCGAACCATGAAATTGCCTGAATAACGCTTAGTTGCAAGTGGTGCAGGGATA
The DNA here is from genome assembly GCA_030619685.1 of Dehalococcoidia bacterium. The sequence continues at coordinate 43,217 of JAUXAX010000004.1, read as the reverse complement.
GGTTCATCATTGGCCTGCATATCTAAAACGACTTCTGCCACAACATTACGTATGCCTTGAAACGCCGCCTCTGGGGTTTCAGCCAGCCAGCTCAGGCTAGGAAACTCTGCACATAGACCAACATATTCCTCATCCTCATCAGACCAATAAACCCGATATGTATAGTGGTCATTTGCCTGTACCATCTTCGCTCTCCTTTCTTTCTATGGCTTTTATAACCTGTCTAACTTGGTATGCCTTTGCCTTGCCCTTATCGTTCTGTATGTTTACCCTGGGATCGCTCGGCCACGGTGTTTTATATATATAATGGCTACCCTTCTGCCGGGCTTCACCAAAGTAATGGTCACAGACTCTACGAATGACAGCGAATTTAACACCCTTGGGATTCCTCCTTAACTGTTTGACTAATTCTTCTATGGAACCCCTCTCACTCACTCTCTCACTCACCGCTATGATATCACTATTGATACCATTTGTCAAGAGGTTTTTTTATTCATGGTATATCATCTAATTAAAATTGAAAATGACCCACTAGTGCCGAGTACAAATCTTGACGCAAACTGGCGCTGCGTATAAACTAGACAGGAATTGCCTTGGGGGATGTGAGTTTGGGAATAAGAGTAGAAGGTCAAATCTGGAAGGAGAACAAACTGAAGATGGCTCAAGAGATAATTGAGGCTCCCATACCGGGCAAGATAGTCAGCGTTAGCGTCAGCGCTGGCGACAAGGTGGAGGAGGACGGTGAGCTCTGCATCTTGCAGTCGATGAAGATGCAGAATCCAATATTATCACCGGTGGATGGCACGGTTGTAGAGATTAAGATTGAGGCAGGACAGACGGTGGAAACCGGAGACGTTTTGATTATTATCGAGGAAGATTAAGGTGCTCATGCTCCTTAAGGAGAGAGGTTAAAGAACGATGTTCAAGAAAATCCTGGTCGCTAATCGGGGGGAGATTGCCTTGAGGGCAGTGAGAGAATGCAGAGAGATGGGGATAGGGTCAGTTGCTGTCTACTCGGATGCAGATGCCGAAGCCTTGTTCGTAAAGAGTGCTGATGAAGCCTATCCTCTAGGAGACCCGGAGCCTAGTGCCAGCTACCTGAACATGGAGAAGATACTCGATATAGCCAAGCAGTCTAAGGCTGAGGCCATTTATCCAGGCTATGGTTTCTTAGCTGAGAACCCTCAGTTCGTTGAGGCCTGCGAAGCTCGTGGTATCGAGTTTATCGGTCCTCCCAGCAAATCCATGAACGCGGCGAAGCCCAAGCATAGGGCTCGTGATCTCATGAAGAGCAAAGGGGTTCGCGTTACACCGGGGTCTGATGGCGCTATCGAGGATGAGAGTGCCATGTCCCAGGCTTTCGAAATCGCGGAGAGCATCGGGTATCCGGTGATTGTCAAACCCAGTGGTGCCGGCGGGGGGATAGGTATGAAAGTGGCTAAAAGCCAGGACGAGTTGGAGGCGGCGATGCAGTACGCCAAATCGTTGGGGAACGAGGCTTTTGGTATGCCAGCTTTCTATCTGGAGAAATACGTTGCCAGGGCAAAGCACATAGAGTTCCAGATTCTGGCAGACAAGAAGGGCAACACCGTTTACGTGAGCGATCGTGAATGCTCCGTTCAAAGAAGGTATCAGAAGCTTATCGAGGAGGCGCCTTCGCCCATAATGACTCCCGAATTAAGGGAGAAAATGGGAGCTACCGCGGTTCAAATCGCCAGGATACTGAACTATGTGAACGCGCTGACTGTGGAGTTTATTTACTCCATGGACAGCGGTGAGTACTATTTCAATGAGTGTAATACTCGACTTCAGGTGGAGCATCCCCTCACCGAGCTTCTTACCGGGATCAATCTGGTTAAGGAACAGATAAGGATTGCCGCTGGTGAAGAGCTCGGCTACACCCAGAGTGACATAAAGCTTAATGGTTGGAGCATAGAGTGCAGGATTAACGCTGAGGATCCTTTTATGAATTTCATGCCGGCCCCAGGCAAAATTACAGCCTATGATCCCCCTGGCGGTTTTGGCGTCAGAGTTGATGGTGGAGTATATGCAGGATATGCCATGCCATTCTACTATGACTCTTTGATTGCTAAACTACTGAGTTGGGGCAGGGATCGTGATGAAGCTATTTCGACCATGAAGAGGGCTGTTGGGGAATATCGCATCGAGGGGGCAAAGACAAATATCCCATTTCATATGGTAGCCCTGGACGACGAGTCCTTCAAAAAGGGAGATTACACTACACGTTTCGTAGAAGAACAGGGAATATCGAAGAAGCTCCGTGAGCTTAAGAAAGCTGGGGTATTCTCCTGAGCCCAGGGAAGCAAGCGACTCCCAATAACATCCTCCAGATACATGCCAGGGGCCCTAAGGCGGCTGGGGCGCCAGTAGTCGATATTGCCTCAGAAGATTCCTTGGGAGCATCAATGAATCAGCTTCTTGAGGCTAGTTCATTGGTCTCAAGAGCCAATGAGTAAGGGCGGATGGCTGTTCCTCTCCGGGTAGAGCTACTCAGTGCAGCAGACTTCCTTCCTGCTCCAATGAGCCCCAGGCCGTTATCGGCCTCCTTATCCCGTCCAAGAGGTTAGCAGGGAAATAGAGATGGAAATAGCGCCCGGCGTTCATTCGATTCCAGCGGCCACCAGCCAGTTTATGGGGATGTATGCACCAAATGTCTATCTCGTGGCTGGCGGAGAAGCTGCTCTTATAGATTCGGGATATTACGATAGAGAGGCAATTAAAACGAAGCTCGAGTATATAGAGGCTTTGGCTCCATTGAGGCTGGCATATATTCTGGTCACTCACCCTCACCCTGATCATATCGGGGGGTGCCGCAGTATTAAGGAGGCGACAGGCGCTCAAATTGTCGTTCATTCCTCGGGCGCTGACTGGTCGAAGAGCTATCAGGTGACGGCGGACATCCTGGTCGATGATGGAGATACTGTGGACATCGGCGGTGTTCGCCTGGAAGTGATTCACACGCCGGGACATACTCCCACCAGCATTTGTTTCTACATGGAGAAGGGTGAAATCCTGTTCACCGGGGATCATATCGTAGGCTTTGGCACCTCTGTTATTGAGGCTCCTGATGGTGACATGGCACAGTACATCGATTCTCTAAAGAGACTGTTGAACTACCGAATTCGTCTGATCTGTCCTGGGCATGGTCCGCTGGTACGGGAGCCTGAGCGCAAGATTAAGGAGCTCATCGCCCATCGCCTGGAGAGAGAGCAGCAGGTTTTGTCCTGCCTGGGGCAGGGGAAAAGGAGCGTAACAGAACTGGTAGCCGAGATTTACCCCGAGTTGGATCGACGTCTAGTTGAGCTGGCAAGAGCGCAAGTCCTGGCTCATCTTAGGAAGCTTGTCCGGGAGGGGAAAGTAGCTATTTCTGGGGAGGAGTATACTCTTAAATAGCACACAAGTGTTCAGCACTAGCATTTAGTTTTGGAAATGTTCTAAGTTCTACATTCTAGGTTAACCTTGAACTTAGAACCTAGAACCCTAAAAACTCGAGCAGGGTCGCAGCTTTCGGGTTTTGCTGAGAACTGAACGCTTGCCTTGAAAGCTTGGTGAAGGAATAGTATTATACATTTGGGCCCCTGTAGCTCAGAGGATAGAGCGCTGGCCTCCGGAGCCAGGTGCGTGGGTTCGAGTCCCGCCAGGGGTACCACCATGCTGGGGCATGAGGGGGTAGTTCTTAGCTTGGACTACTGGAGGAGAAAAGCAGAAAGGATGTAAAGATGGCAGATCAACGTTCTCTAGTGAATAGGATGGTACGTGCTGCGAAACTGGAGGTTGACCTCTATGAGGAGGTGGAGGCAGATACCAGGGCTAATGGGCAAGCCTTTCTCGCGGTGCTCATAGCTAGTTTGGGCGCTGGCCTTGGAGCTGGTATTGCAGGCGTGCGTGTCGAGGGTGGTCTGTGGTTCCTTTGGGGGCTGCTAATAGGTCTAGCTACAGCCTTATTTGGGTGGCTCGTGTGGTCTCTGTTCGCCTACTGGCTGGGCACTACCATATTCAAAGGCCCGGAGACCTCGGCTACATACGGAGAATTGCTGCGGACTATCGGTTTCTCAAATTCCCCCAGGGTACTTGCTTTCTTCGTATTCATACCGTTCTTCGGGGGGATAATCGCTTTTGGTGTATCCATATGGGCGCTGATTGCAGGGGTAATCGCGGTCAGGCAAGCTCTGGACTTCTCCACTGGGCGGGCTATTGCCACGTGTGTTGTTGGCTGGATTGCCTACATGCTAATCGTATTCCTGGTCACAGGGCTGGTGTTAGGGGGCAGAGCACTATTCTAAGAAAGAAGGCGAAAGGCCCCAGATTAGCTTCCAAAAACGGGGTGTAGCGCAGTGGTTAGCGCGCATGGTTTGGGACCATGAGGCCGGCGGTTCGAGTCCGCCCACCCCGACCATAGCTTCGGAAATCCATGAGGTTCGGGGTCTCTCATACTTGTAGCTACTATTGATCTGTCCGCCTACTACGCCTCCACAGCAAATCGTTCAACAAATCTAGGTAATCCAAAAGGAGCCTCGTTATCAGAAAATTCTGCCTCACAATTTCCCTACCCTTTTCCCCCATTCGTCTTGCCATGTCTGGATCCTGCAAGAGTTGTATCACCTTATCGGCAAACCCTTTGGTATCATAGGGTTCGACTAGAAAGCCATTTTCCGCCTCCTTCAATTGGATGGGAATCCCTCCTACATTTGTGGCCACTACCGGTTTCCCCTTCCATAAAGCCTCAGTCACACAGAGACAGAACCCCTCTTTTAGGGACTTTTGCAGCACTAGTGTTGAGAATCGTTGTATAGCGTTGACAAGGATTTGGCTGGTACCCTTAACGAATATAACATCGCCCCTTTCAACAAGCTTTTCAGCTTTGCGATATGTTCTTGAAAACACCTCAGCGCCTTCTGGGTCATCTACGGATGAAGAATAGCAGTAGACCAGCCTGCAATCCACCTTTTCCTTGACCTGTTCGAAGGCTTCGAGCAGACCTTCGGGATCCTTCCAGTGATCCATCCTTGAAACCTGCGTTATGACAGGCTTATCTATTGGTATGCCAGCTTCCTGAACGTGTTGCAGTATCTCTTCTGTAGAGAGCTCCCTATTCTTGGGCGATAAAGGGTCAATAGCGGGGTAGATAATCCTCTGCTCCACTGGCAGGTCCTTCTTTGTGTAGCCGTCACAAGACATAACAACCACATCATGCCTGAGGATGAACTTCTTAAGGAATTGCCAGAGTTCTTCATGAGGGTTTGACAAGTCTACATGGCATCGCCAAACCCATGGCTCCCTCTTCTTGTAGAATTTTATGAGCGGTAGAGGTTGGGGGTCATGCACAACTACACAATCAGCATCTATTTTGCAGTAAGTGGAAAAGGCTTGGTTGGTTTGGACATATATCTGCTCTTTTACCATATCAATGTTTACTGGCCTGCCCTGAAGGCCATTGTGAAACTCTTTTGTTAGTGCGAAGAAATCAGGAGTTCCATGAAGTACTCGCCAATCTGCCTCTATCCCCACGTCATTCATCAGCAGTACCAGGGAATTCAGTATTTCTGCGACACCACCGCCTTCGTTGGTGGAGTTAACGTGTATAACACGCCTTCCCTGGAGCCTCCTCGCCCTCTTGTAGATTTCGGCTATGGTGTCATCACCGACAAGTTCTCTATAATCATCCAAACTCTTCATGGCCCAAGCCTTTCTTTCTCATCCTCGCTCAGGAAGGGACGCTAACGTTGACATACCTGCTGTAACTCTCTATAGCGAGCATACTGCTCATTTGCTACACATTCTATATCTCTTTTGGACAATTATAGATGGGAAAATGGTACTGCATTCGCTGAAATTCGTTCAAATAATCCGTGCCTCCCACTCGTTGCTTGACATCAGCTCTTATGATATAATGCCGAAGGTAATATTCATATACCGGGAGGTATAGATGTACGATCTTCGGTTTGACGAGACAGCTATGACCACATGGACTGTGCTTCGACAAGCTTTGACGGCGGTGAATAAGGTGGCCGAGGCTAAGCTCGCTAAGGTAGGCTTAACACCCGAGAAAGCCGCTGTTCTGTGGTTTTGCAGGGACTATCCTGGCATGTTGACTCCTGCTGAGATAGCTCGTTTGACGTTCCGAGAGAATCAAACCATTGCGGGGTTGCTCAATAGAATGGAAAAAGATGGGCTGGTGAAAAGGGTACCGAAGCGCAAGGGGCACCCCTTTACAGAAGTCAAGTTAACTGACAAGGGGAAGGAAGCCTGCGGTCCTGGAGTAGAGGTGTACAAGAAGCTGATCACAGGTCTGGTGTCAGATTTGTCGGAGGAAGAGCAGGAACATCTTCAAAAGGTTCTGGGAGGACTGCGGGACAAGATGATGCAAGAAATGCATATGGAATTAAGGAAGCCGGCGGGCTATCCTCCAGGTGAACCTATTCCCGTGATATGGTAGGGTAGGTCTAGCGCGCTGCCGGTGTCGCTGCCACAACACTGCTGTTACCACTTTCTTATGCTGGACGATTGTTCCGGATGTGCGATCGGCAAAAACAGGCTGGGTATCTCCAAAGGATGCCCGGCCTGTTGAATTAATAAGGGATTGTATATTTGACGCAAGGTTGAATAGATAATGAAACAGGATAAACAGGATAATAAGATAATTGACTGTGTCTTGGAGTTGTATGTTATTTCTTGCGATGGAGTAGGAAAGATACAATCAGATGGCGGTCTAGTCTGGTTAAATCGTGAGACAGAATTTCCCAACCGCCACCATCAAGACTCGGAATGCCCTTTGACACAGCCTGGATAGTCTTGTGTAGAGCAGATGTGAGGTTGTTGGTGACCTCTTCTCTAGTGGCAGCGATTATGTTTGGCCTAAGTTCCATCATCTGAAGCATCATAGTGTACTCAGTCATTTACATTCCTCCCTCTACTGTGTGTGTCTGCATTATAACAGGCTAAGTACATCGTCAACTACATTCGGGGTGTGGTAGAATGGGTGCATGCGTAAGAAGGTGTTCTGTGTTGTTGGTGGATTGGCCTTCTTCGTTATTGAGCGAGGACTCGAAGTGAGTGGCATTGAAAATATCCAAGCTGCCATAGCTCTCTGGGCTGTGGGTGCGGTGCTACTAATATGTGCGGCCGTATTTGTAATTTGGCCTTATGCGAAGCGGGTACAGATAAGCATGGTGTCAGGTGATGGGCTTGGTAAGAAAGTCATAGTCGGCCCGAAGCTGGAAGGAACCACCCCTATTGGCGAAATGAGGGTAAATGTAGATTCGTACTATTTCAACGAAAGGCACAGACATAGTTTACCAGGCTCGCCCGACAAGCCAATCCTTGCGGTGGGTGTCTATATAGAAGTTACGCTTCCAATGTACCTTGAGCGATTAGAGATGCAAATAGCAGGGGAAATGTTGTCACCAGCTACGCCCATAATGCACGAAGCTTGGGGGCAGAGTCCTAACGAATTATCTTTCACGGTTGCCTTCGATGTTCCCGATAGCATTGCTAAGGGTAAGCAAGAGGTTAGATTATGGGCTAAAGCAGGGGGCAAGAACTGGCCTTCAAAGAGTATTGTTATCGACTTTGATAAGCTCGTTGTAGGTAAGATTATCAGACCTGATTAGCTTCGACAGTCCGCCGGCACCAGCGACCTTATCTTTGGCGTAGCCGAGCTGATAAGCTTTATTTCAGGTGTGATGACGCTGCTGCCGGGTGACGTCATCGCTACGGGCACTCCTTCGGGCATTGACCGTATGAACCCCGGCGATGTCGTGGAAGTCAGTATTGAGAAGATCGGCACCTTGAGGAATCTCGTAGTGGGTTCGAAGTGAAGACCCATTCTGGGCTTTGATACAGTTCTAACGTGAGGAGTGAGAAGATGGCGGAATCCGGTTATATAGTTGTCCTCATCACCGCTGGAAGCTATGAAGAGGCTCATAAGATCGCTGAAGCGCTGGTCGGTCAGAGGAAAGCTGCGTGTGTAAATATAGTGCCCCAGGTAAACTCGCTCTTCTGGTGGGAAGGTAAGATTGAGGAGGATAAGGAAAGCCTCCTGCTGGTTAAGACCAGGGCAGAGCTTTTTCCTGAGGTTGTTAATCTGGTTAAGGCGGTTCACAGCTACGAGGTGCCTGAGATAATTGCTTTGCCCCTTGTTGAGGGGAATCCGGAGTATCTGGCATGGCTGGGGAAGGAAACGGAGATGAAATGAGAAGAGAAGTGAAGATTACGGTAGGCGAGAAGGGCACGCATGGAGCATTTTATAGAGAGGTCAGAAAAGCAGAGCCAAATCTGAGCGTCGTTTTGCCTACGGCAAAACCAACCCCATTCTCGACCCCCTCAAAGCCTTGACATGGCCTTCTTGCAGTAGTACACATATCGCAGTAGAATCTCGCAACGGTTATGCGCTTGTGGTATAATGCGGTTCCCCTGGGTGCCTTGCCTTTCTAGTATCAAAATCGACTAAGGAGGAGTGAGATGAAGTTTCTGACAATCACTATGGTTGATGCTGCCAAGGCAGCGGAGGTGGCGAAGGTTTCTGATAAGGTGATGGCCAGTCCGCCGCCGGGGATAAAGGTATTGGCCTCGTACGTGTGTCTAGCACCCCCGTTTCCGGGCGTTCCGCCGAACACATTAGTAGCCTTCGACATCGCTGAGATTGACAGCGCTGAGGCCATGTCCACAGTCACTTATCCAATGATGCTGGCAGGTGCGACCATCTATAGAGCACCTATACTAGAGTTGCCAGTAGCAGCCGCCGCAGAAGTGGAGAAGAAGTATAGGGGCTGAGCCCAGTTCAGGGGTTATCTCGATCAGGGGCAAGGCATCCAGGGGCAGCCAGGCGGATTTGGAGAGAGTAAGGGTGAGCCAGGCTAAAAGGACTATTTTCCGATACTACCCCCTTGAGATTTTCACCGCACGTAGCTACAGAGAAGCCCCAGATTCTGGCTCCGGGGCTTCCAAAACTATGCTGCCCAATCAGCTAGAGGGTCTGTAGGCGACCCGCTGACCTCCCCCCTCGTTGTCACCTACAATCCCCCGTTCCTAGGGGAGTCCCTCCTCCCTGTCGCGCCTAGTCTACCAGGGAATGTGAGTGGGTGTAAATGGTAAAAAGGTTCTCTAAAGTTCAGGTTAGGGCAAGATGGTTTAGGTTGAACATACAGTACTTTAGCTTCTTTTCCTGACTACAGGGCTTCTGACAACGGTGCCCTATAGTGCTTCATGCTGTCCTTGAAGGTGACTGGTCGACTAAAGCCTATCAAAGCTGCCCCAGATATGCCATTTTGCTAATCCTTTTGCTAATCCACTGCACGGCACGGCCGTTTATTTTGAAGCGGACGGGTGTCCCGTCGGCGTAGTACGTGCCCTCCGACGGCTGTATCCTTATGACGTATGTTGAAGCGCCATATCCTGTGGGTGTGGTAGTGGTATATTCGTCCCCTGCTATGGTGGCTGTTATGGTAGTGTCGTCATCCACGTCATCGCCATCCAGCTTCACTGTGCCTGCGAAGTGACAAGAGGGTGGGCCATCAGCTGAAGCGATGTAGGGTAATAGGAGCAACGCTACCGCAGCCAGTATGACAAGTGCTCTCACCTCAGCTATGTTCTTTGTTCTCTTTCCAATGCGCTTTCCATCAGGCTAGGTGCCTATAGACGTACCAGGGAGAATCACTTACAAGGGGGAATCGATATCGGTTGCCATGCTCGCTGGCGATATATATAATAGCATAGAGAATCCATACTGAAAGTCGCAGCAAACGGCACTTGATGTATGAGCGGGGGCACTGGCCTTTTGGCATAAGGCGCCTGCGTTAAGGCGACCTGAATATGGCCTAAGCGGCGTCCACCGCTTAGAATACAAGTGTGGGGGATGAACATGAGCGAAGCTGAAATAAATGAGATCGAAGCAATTAAGGCCCTCGTTGAGTTTACGTGGAAGCAGGAGAATATCGAAAAAATCAGTGGTGAGATTAGGGAGTATATTGAAGAAATCACCGATGAGGTCAAGGAAAGGGTTGAAGAACGAGTCATTAGTGAGATTGCGAAGGGTATAATAGAAGAGCGAATCAGTGGTAAGATAAAGGAGGAAGTTAAGGAAAGACTCACCGGCGAGATCAAGGAACAAGTTGGAAAAATCGCGGACGATATTAGGAAAGAAGTCGAAAAGCGAATCAAAGAGAACCGAAAGCCAACTCGGCTTTACTTAGCTCTTAGCCTAAGTTTCGCTAGCATAGGGTTAGGAATTGGCATCGCCGCGCTTGCTGGCTTGATCAGTTAGGAGCGGTATTGAAAGCAAGATATTATGGAAAATGCAATTATGGTTGGGGTTGGGCTTTATCGTGCTGTTTATTGCCTATGTTTTCGCTCGGAAGGTTTTCTGTTAGTAGACCTAGTTGGGGGAGCGTGGAATGGGGACTAAGCTTCCGCTCATTTCCTCGGTGAAAGGATCGGCTGAAACGCTGAGGGGTCTTTACCATATGATTCTCCCCAGATCGTAACGGCTCTCAGGCACGGCTTAGGGGCTAAAGAGTATAGAGTGGCTACCTGAACAGGCTGATGCACATGATGCTATAATCTCTTCGGGGTGTAATTATGAAGGCACTTATTCTAGCTCCTTTTAGTCCCTCCGTCCTGGAAAGGCTGAGGCAGAGCATCGAGGTCACCTATGAAAGCTGGATGGATGCCAGGAAGTTGTTGTCCTCACAGGAGCTTATCGACCGCATTCAGGGGCAGGATATAGAAATAGTCGTAATCGAGGCAGACTTCGTTGCCCGTGAGGTTTTCGAGAAGGCGACGAAGCTGAAGCTGCTGGGAGTTTGCCGGGCTGATTTGACCTTTATTGATGTGGAAGCGGCCACAGAGTATGGTGTGTTGGTAATAAACACGCCGGCCAGGAACGCTATTGCTGTTGCAGAGTTGACGGTGGGTTTGATGCTGGCTCTGGTGCGTAGTATCCCCGTGGCACATAATATGGTTCGCTCAGGTGGGTGGGTTGACCCAACTGCTGCCTATTTTTCGCTGCGCGGCACTGAGCTAACAGGGAAGACCATAGGTATAGTGGGTTTTGGGGCTATTGGGCAGCGGGTGGCTAAGATGGTCAGGGTCTTTGAGACCTCTATCCTGGTATACGATCCCTATGTAGACCCTGATGAGATTAAAGAGTTGGGAGCCGAGGGGGTGGAGCTGGATGAGTTAATGGCGCAGTCGGATTTTGTCACCCTACACTGCCCGGCTGGTCCTGAGACCATGGGGTTGATCAATTCCCACAGGATAGCTTTGATGAAGCCCACCGCCTACCTGGTGAACACCGCCAGCACTTTCATAATCGATGGGGATGCAATTGTTCAGGCTTTGAGGGAGAGACGCATCGCTGGAGCTGCCTTCGACGTCTACGAGACCTGGCCAGTGCGGCCTGACAGCCCTCTTCTGGAGCTGGATAACGTAGTCCTTACGCCTCACATCGGCGGGGCGACGGACGAGACTGTGGTCCGCCATTCACGGATGATCGCCGATGACGTGGAAAGATTCCTGAGAGGGGAGCGTCCTAAGAATCTGCTCAATCCTCAAGTGGGGGATAAAGATGTCCGCTAAATACGTTTTGGCTATAGATGCCGGGTCAGGCGGAGGTCGCGCTCTTGTCATCGACCTGGGGGGGAACCTGGTCTCGTCTGCTTCCCAGGACTGGAGCTATGATGTGCCTGCTGACGCTGGCCCCATGGGCAAGGAATTCGATCCTGAGAAGTTCTGGGGCATCATCTGCCAGCTTATTGCTAAGGCTGTCAAAAAGGCTGCTGTAGCTGCTTCTGACATAGTCGCTGTCAGCGCTGCCAGCCAGAGGCAGGGTATGGTCTTTCTCGATAAGGAAGGACAAGAGCTGTATGCTGGGCCCAATACCGATATCAGGGCAATAGTTGAGGGCTTCAGCATAGATGGCCAGTTTGGCAGTGAGGTTTACAGCATCACTGGTCATGCACCCTCCCTTATCTTTGCGCCTGCTAGGCTGACTTGGTTCAAGACGAACCGCCCCAAAGTATATGAACGTATAGCTACAGTTCTTTCCATAAGCGACTGGGTCATATATAGACTGTCTGGCGAGCGCGTAGGCGAAGCTTCCTGCGCCAGCGGCATAGGGCTGGTTGACGTTCGTGATATTAAGTGGTCCAGTCGCTTGGCGGAAATGCTCGAGTTACCTCAGGGGGTGTATCCGGAGATGGCCACTGCTGGCACCTTGGTTGGGACGGTCACGCTAGGGACCGCCGAGCAGACAGGACTGGCTCCTGGCACGCCAGTCGTCGTAGGTGGAGCCGATACCCAATGCGGACTGCTGGGCATGGGGGTTAAAGACGAAGGACAGGTGGGGATAGTGGCTGGCTGGAGCGGCAGCCTTCAAATGGTGACGGCTGAGCCTATCATCGATTCCAAAGGCAGGATTTGGACGACCTGCCATGTCCTACCGGGGAAATGGATCCTCGATAGCAACGCTCAGCAATCGGGGGGCGCGTATCGTTGGCTCAAAGGAATTCTGTTTGCCGAGTCAGATATTGACGAGTCAAATGATTCTGGAGAGACATATGCGCTGATGGACGAGCTGGCGCAGGATGTGCCTCCTGGCTCTGGAGGGGTGCTTGCCTTTATCGGACCGGCTGTGATGGACATGACCCTCATGAGGATAAGCCTCGGCGGGTTCATTTTCCCCGTGACGCCGAGTGTGACGGATATCAAGAGGGAAAACCTAATCAGGGCGGCGCTGGAGAACCTGGCCTTCGCTTTCAAGGCTAACTGCGTTCAACTGGAGGAGATCTCGCGGTTGAGGGTGAAGGAAGTGAGCATTGGTGGAGGGCTGGCGCAGAGCCAGTGTCTGGTTCAAATCCTCTCCGACGTGCTTGGTATGCCGGTGACCGCTTTTGGAGTCGGACATGTCACATCGTGGGGGGCGGCTATGTGTGCTGCCGTTGGCTGCGGAGCTCATCCAGACCTTGAGCGGGCTATTGAGGCGATGAGCCCCAGGTCCAGGATAGTTGAGCCAAATCCGCAGAGAGTCCAAGAATACGCCCCGTGCTACGAGAGATGGCTTTCTACCGCTGCTTGCCTGGGCAAGTTGAGCGAGAACATGTAGTGAGCGTGTGGGAAGATTCTTCCTCGATTTAGTCTATAGTGCGGCTTGTCTGGGCGAAGATTGTGGCACCGAAGGAGCTGGTACCCCATTTCGGCGACTTCTTCCTCCCAGCGATTGCCGTACCCTTCCCCCCTGAGCGGTTGTCAGACTATTTTCCTATCAACAATTGCCAACAAGTACTATTGTGTACCTTACAGATGGTGTGCTAATGTCTGACTAGGGTGGTATCGACGCCAGTATGTCGCCGTCGATGTAGGGACTGAGTTGTGAGGCAAATTGTTAAGGAGTCTACGTTAGAAGTGATGCTGACTACTCGTCAGGTAGCAGATTTCTTGCAGGTCAGCATCTGCACCATAAAGCGTTGGAGCGACAAAGGAAAGCTAAAGTTCTATCGCGTTGGCTCCCGAGGTGACAGGAGATATCGACGCGAGGACGTTCTCCGTTTTCTGGAGAATCCACTTACCACTTAAAGACTGACGCCAAGGATAGAGAAGCGCCGATCCGACCATCAGAGACAGACTTCTATTCCACGAAAGGAAACGAGACATCGAGAAGAGCCAGGTTGATGCGAAGTAAATCCTCGCCTTACCTAATCCACACTCGGGGGTTGTAAGTTGGAAGAAGCCAGGGGAATGATATTGATAGTCGATGACGAGGGGTCTATCAGGGACATCCTTTGCCGCAAGTTGGAATCAGAAGGCTACAATTGTGTAGTCGCAGTCAATGGCAGAGAGGCTCTGTGGAAAGCGTTCATGCAGGATTTCGACTTGGTGCTTATGGATATCAAGATGCCGGGGCTGTCGGGGATGGAGGCGCTGCCCAAGATGGTTACTGATCATCCTGATACCTGCGTGGTCATGCTAACTGCGGTGGCTGATCTGGAGACGGCTGTGGAAGCTATGAAGGTGGGAGCATATGACTACCTGCCCAAACCCTTTAACATGGATGACCTCATAATGAAGGTGGAAAGGGCCTTAGAAAGAAGGAGATTGGTACTGGAGAACAGGGAATATCAGCTTCGCCTGGAGCGGAGAATTGAGCAGCAAGCAGGACAGATACGGCAGTACCATAGCGAAGCGACGGAGGCCCTTGTCCGTGAGCAGGAGGCTCTCACAGAGTTGGAGGCCAAACGCCGGTCACGGAAAGGATTCACCAGAAAGCTATCTCGGATATTGGGTGTTGGAGCACCTGATTCGTCAGGTGAGGGGGATGGGGCTGCACATATGGAAACAGGTGCAGCGAGCGGAGAGGCTCAGGGTCAATCCCCCAGTGGGCATGAGGAAGAGGCCTGAAGTGACGAAAACCGGAGACGAGCTACAGCCGCCTTAAAGAGTGCGGCGAGCTCCACTCTGAAGGCTGCGACAATAGGAAGATGTAGAAGTGCCCATTCGCACTGGCGCCGCACCGGCGCCTGTTTATCCTTATCAGGTTCTGCACCCAGTGACTTCGATATAGTTGTCCCTGGTCAGCCTATCCTCACAGTCGGGCCCGGTGATGATGAGAGTCACTGAATAGGAGCCATCACTACTGTAGTAGTGCCTGGGGTCTCGCTCGGTGCTGGTCTCACCATCCCCGAAGTCCCACTCCCAGTTGGTTATCTCGCCCGTTGACTGGTCGGTAAATTGTACCCAAGTAGGCCCTTCACACTCGGTAGGCTCAGCGAAGAAGTCAGCATAGCATGAGGAGACTGTATCTGTTGGAGTCGGCGTGGGTGTCGGGGTGGCTGTCGCTGTGGGTGTTGGGGTAGGGCTGGCTACAGAGTCAGTGCAAGCAGAAAAGGCGAGCAGCCCCAATACCAACAGGATTAGGGTAGTATAACTTCGCTTCATGGTTTATATTTTAGCTGGAACCGCCAGCCTAAATCAACCCCCTGGGCTTGGATCGCTTCTTGGCTCCTCTCATTTCTGAACAATGAGTTGGCTCTAGGTAGGTCAGCTATCTTGTCGGCGAAGGGAAACACTTCGATTGTATTCGTCCCGTCAAAGAGAGGCGGATTTCGCGTGGTCGGTCCTGTCCATTAGCAGCGCCTGCACCTCCTGTGCGCTGAGCTCGCGTATCTCACCGTCTCGAAGGTCGCCCAGTTCGATACTTCCCATACGCACTCGCTTAAGGGCCATGACGCGGTGGCCAAGATACTCGAACATGCGGCGCACCTGCCGCTTTCTACCCTCGTGTATTGTTACGCTGTAGCTAAACGGTTTAGCTTGCACTTCCTTGACTAGGGCACGGTGGGTAATGCCGTCCTGGAGCTCAACGCCTTGCTCCAGCCTGCGTTTTTCGCTTGCCTGTAGCCTTGTGTTAATGGAGACCAGATACTCCTTCTCGTGCTCGAAGCTGGGGTGAGTAAGCCGATGGGTGAGTTCACCGTCATTGGTCAGCAGCAAAAGGCCTGTGCTGCCTTTGTCCAGACGTCCCACGGGGTGTAACCGCAGGTGGCGGTAATTTTCGGGCAGGATGTCGAGGACCGTCCTGCGCCCTCTCTCATCGCTAGTGGTAGATACAATGCCCTTGGGCTTGTTGATTAGCAGATATACCGCTTTCTTTGGCTTAAGGTCAACCGGTTGCTTGTCTATTGAGACGTGATCAGTCTCCACATTCAGCGGGAAGCGGAAGTCTTCCACTACTCTCCCGTTCACTTCTACTCTGCCCTGGCGTATGGCATCAGCTAACTGTCTTCGAGGGCCAACACCGGCCTTGGCTAGCGCTTTTAGTAAAGGCGTTGATGACATGTCTTTACATCCATCCGTCGGGCCACCGGGTCGGTTCCAGACGTTATTCTGTGTAGAAGCTCCCCATCCCAGCGGGCCTTTGCGGCTGGTTTGTAGGGCTGTCTATTCTGCCCTGGCGCGAAACATCAGTGTGCCGAAGGTTATGCCCGCTGCGGCCCAGGCGGCTAACACCAAAACAGAGCGCCATAGGTCGGACCATACGTATCCATATAGAACGAGGTCGCGCACGCCGACGACAGCATAGTCCACGGGGTTGAAATGCCTTACTGTATCGAGCCAGCCCGGCAACAGGTCAGAGGGCATCATGGTTGACGAGAGGAAAACTGTGGGCAGTGCAACAAAGTTGATGACGCCCATCAGCGGTTCCGGCCGTTTGAAAAGGAGCGCTAGTCCGTTGGAGAAGGCGGCGAATCCCAGGCCGAGCAGACAGATGAGGACTATGGAGAACAGCACGCCGGGCACGTCGGTTGCTATGTTCACCCCCATGATAACTGCGATTGTGAAGATTATCAGCGCTTGAATGACGAGCATCACCATAGATGCGATGACCCTGCTTGTTATGATTGAGAGCCGGGTGACCGGTGTGGCCAGCATCTTGGATAGTATTCCCATATCTATATCTTGTAGCAGGCCCATGCCCGCCCACGCCGAGCCGAAAAGCACTGTCATCACCACCACGCCGGGGGCGAAGAATTGGAGATAGCTAGCGTTCTCCAGTCCGGGCAGCTGAGCAAATGAAGCCCCCAGCGAATCGAAGACCTGGGTGAAGAGAACCAGCCATATTATGGGCTGGACAAGGCTGATGAATATCCATACCCGGATGCGAAACAGTGTCCTGAGGTGACGTAGAACCTGATACCGGATATCGCTCAAAAAATTCATCGCTATCTCCTGTCACGCCTTCGTTTCATCTGGGCATAGGTGGTAGCCGTTCCCTCCTGAGCGCGGATGGTGCGGCCGGTGAACTTGAGAAACACATCGTCCAGTGACGGCCGGGACACGGATAATGACTCGACCTCGATGCCCTCGCTGGCAAGAAGGCGCATTATCTTGGGTGCTGCTGACTCGCCCTTGTTTACATAAACCGCTAGTTCGCTATCGGTTGCCTGCGTTCCAAGGACGAATGGCTTGCCGGACAGGGCTGACTGAGTACGTCTGATGAATTCCTGGCATTCCTCGGCTCCGGTTTCGTAGGGTGAGAGGGTAACCACATCGCCACTTATGGACCGCTTCAGTTCGGCAGGGGTGCCCATGGCGATTATCTTGCCCAGGTCTATGATGGCGATTCGGTCGGCTAGGTGGTCGGCCTCCTCCATGTAGTGCGTCGTCAGGAATATTGTCACGCCCATAGCCTTGGCCAGGTTTTGGATATGGTCCCAGACGTGAGTTCTGGTCTGCGGGTCAAGACCTGCCGTTGGCTCGTCCAGAAACATCACCTCGGGCCGGTGGATAAGCCCCATGGCGATATCGAGCCGCTTGCGCATACCTCCAGAGTACGTCGACACTCTCTTGTCCTCGTAGCCGGTTAGGTCAACCAGTTCGAATATCTCCCTCACCCGTTGCTTGATGGTGGGGCCATCCAGCCGGTAGAAGTGGCCATACAGCGTCAGGTTTTCGCGTCCAGTGGCGTACTCATCTACTCCCACGTCCTGCGCCACGTAGCCGATGCGCTTGCGCACCTCGGCTGGGTTCTTTACGACATTGAAGCCAGCTACCATTGCAGTTCCTGAGGTGGGTTGGATAAGTGTGTTCAGCATCTTGATGGTGGTGGTCTTGCCGGCGCCGTTTGGGCCCAGGAATCCAAAGATCTCGCCTGCTTTGACCTCAAAATCGATGCCGTCAACCGCCCTGATGCCGCCGGGGAAAACCTTGGTTAGTTGGCTAGTTTCTATGATGCTCATAGTGATCCTCCATCGCCTGATCGCATGCGCCAACGGCTTTGCACAAGCTCCTGAGTCGCTGTGCGCTAGCATGCGCCCTTCCAATTCCAGATTATACACTTTCCGTTCGTAGCGGCAAAGGGGTGGCGGTTTGGTGTTCCGTTCCTTCTGCCTGGCGGCAAAGTCTGGTTGGGCCAGAACCGGTGGCAGCCCCACCACAGGCGGAGCAACCTTAGGAGGATGAGGAGGGCGACAGTCTACTGGATGTTTTCAAGAGTGAACAGCTCTCAGACGGTTCCAGCGCCGACCTAGAGATGCAGCACATTGTTGCCCAGTACAACGGCAAACATCACTATCAGCAGTATCTGGCAACCGATCATTACCTTCAGGTACGTGGTCCTGGTTGCCAGCCACCAGAATCCTAGCCCTATGCCTATGGTAACTACAAGCTTTGCTCCGTAGAACAATGCCTCATTCTGCGATAGCAAGGCTCTGGCGAAAGGGTTGCCTTCGATATTGTCGGTACTCTTAAGGCAGGCGTAGGTAACGGTGGCGTCAGCCAGAGATAGGATAACCCAGGCAATCGCCAGGAAGCGGGCTATCCTCACTGGATTCAGTTGTCTGCGCGTTAGCAGAGACTTGTTCAACATGGTTGGCTTTCGGCCGAAGAGGAAAACAGATAGCCCGATAGCACAGCACAGCGCTTTTGTCTCACTGGTGTGCTGTTAAACTGAACTATCGTACTGAAACTGCTGTGCTGGTAGTAATCGTAGATTACCTCCACATGAAAGTCAATATAACGTTAATTAATATTCCTTTACTTTACCTCTCAAGCTGTCCAAACCTGCGGTGAGGCTCTCATGCTTTGGTGAGGATTAGCCTGGCTTTGCTTCTTGGGGTGTTGGTGGGGAGTGAGGGATCGGTTGTATGAAGGGTGTCCTAAGACTAGCAGCTGCCCCGAACTCAAAACGGCGGCAATGAAAACTGAACCTAGTCGGGCAAGTTCAACTTACGCAAGTATTCCTTGAACTCAGACCCAAGATCGGGGCAGTGCAAAGCAAGTTCCACCGATGCCTTCAGGAAGCCCAATGGGGTGCCTGTGTCATGGCGTGTTCCCTGGAACCGATAGGCGTATATTTCTTGTTGCTCCAGCAGCAGTCGCAGGCCATCGGTAAGCTGGATTTCCCCACCTTTCCCTGGAGGCATCTCCTTCAACAGACTGAATATCTCTGGCGTAAGAATATATCTGCCAACTATGCCTAGATTGGACGGAGCCTCCTCAGGCTCTGGCTTCTCCACGAGGCCTAATACTTGATATACCCGCTCTTCCACTTGCTTTGGTGAGATAATACCGTAAGCGGTGGTGTTCTCGGGTGGTACGGTCTCGACAGCGATGACACTACGCCCATAGCGATCATGTACTTGGAGCATCTGCTTCATAGCTGGCTCTTCAGCTTCGATGATATCGTCTGGGAGAAAGAGAGCGAAGGGTTCATCGCCGACGAGGTCCTGTGTTATCGAGACAGCATGTCCCAAACCGAGCTGCTCTTTCTGCCGTATGTAGCAAATACTGGCAAGCTCTGATATCCGCTGCACCTCTCGAAGAAGCTTCTCATCTCCCTTTTGCCTCAGAGCGTGCTCAAGTTCAAAAGAGCGATCGAAGTGGTTTTCGATGCTGTGTTTACCAAGCGCAGTGACGATAATAATTTGCTCCATGCCTGAGGCAACAGCTTCCTCTATCACATACTGGATTATAGGCTTATCCACCAGGGGCAGCATCTCCTTGGGCTGCGACTTGGTCGCTGGCAGGAACCTTGTTCCCCAGCCAGCAGCGGTTACTACTGCCTTGCGAATCTTCATCAGCCCTCCCGGGTTATCGTTTGTTGTCCAATATCTCTGCAACGAGTTCGAGCATTCTCTTTAGCCCCCAGCCTTTGGCTGCGGAGATCAGGGCTGCGGTCTTGACTCTGGTTCCAATCTGATCGATGTAGCTGACAACTGCCTCCTCGTCACCTGGTTTAACCTCACCTCCCAGCAGGTCTATCTTATTGAGGGCGATAAGCTTTGGCTTGTCAGCTAGGCTGAGATCTTCCAGCATATCCTCAACAGTATGGCACTGCTGGGCGGCGGTCTCGCTGGCGATATCTACGATGAGTAGCAGCAGATCGGCTTCAGCCAGTTCTTCCAGGGTAGCCCTGAAGGCGGCGACCAGGGTTGGCGGCAGCTTCTGGATGAAGCCCACGGTATCGGTAAACAGCACTGGTTTGTTGTCTGGAAGGACGAGGCGGCGCGTCGTGGGATCGAGTGTAGCGAAAAGCTTGTCCTCGACCAGTATATTAGCATTGCTCAAGGAGTTGAGCAGGGTGCTTTTTCCGGAGTTGGTGTAGCCTACCAGTGCCACGACAGGGATGCCTCGCTCGCTGCGGCGACGCCGATACAGGGCGCGGTGCTTCCTCATCGCCTCAATTTCCCCTTTCAGGCGTTGGATCCTACGCTGAATGAGGCGGCGGTCAGTCTCAAGCTGGGTCTCCCCGGGGCCTCTGGTGCCGATGCCACCTCCGAGGCGTTCGAGGTGAGGCCAGCGTCCGGCTAGGCGGGGCAGAAGATATTCCTGTTGAGCAAGCTCGACCTGCAGTCTACCTTCATGGGTACGTGCGCGGCGAGCGAAGATATCTAGGATGAGTGCAGTACGGTCGATTACCTTGACGGCAAGCACGCGCTCCAAGTTCCGCTGCTGGGCTGGGGTGAGGTCATCATCGAAGATAACTATATTGTAGCCAACTCTTCCTTTAAGCGAAGCCAGTTCCTCGAGCTTCCCTTTACCTAGGTAGTAGGCAGGTGTCGGTGCCGGCAGCCGCTGCGTCATTGAGCCCACCACCTCGGCACCTGCCGTGCGCGCCAGTTGCCCCAACTCTTCAACCGAGCCCTCAAGAGACCAGCCATTTCTCGCCCCCTTTATCTCGACTCCAACGAGTAGAGCCTTTTCCACCGGGGGACGAGCTGTAACTGCTACACGCTTAATCTGTTTCCTCCCTTCTTAATCTTCCTGTACAGGCTGTCCAAAAAGGGTAGCGTTGCCACTCTTGTGGCAACGGATTCCTCGTCGTGACAGGAGTCACGACTACCGAAGGTGAGGTTTTTGGACAACTTCTGTACCTTTAGAGATGGCCTCCCCACCTTTCCATCCTGGATAGCCCCTCCTCGAGGCGATCGTCGGGAGTAGTCAAAGAGAGGCGGATGTAGCCTTCTCCATATTTGCCGTAGCCACTACCTGGTGTGACCACTACAGAGGCCTCATCTAGCAGCTTGCTGCAGAAATCAAGCGAGGTATACCCCTCGGGAATCCTGGCCCAAACGTAGAGGCTGGCCATCGGGGGCTTTGTCCTCAGCCCTATCTTGGCGAGAGTTCTAACTACCAGATCGCGCCTTCGCTGATAGATAGCGTTATGCTCTGCGATACAATCCTGGTCTCCGAGAAGCGCCTCGATGGCAGCGTACTGGATTGCCTGCGGTATACCGGAGTCGAGATTCGACTTCACCCTCATCAGGGCACCTACTATCCCTTCATTGCCCACAACCATCCCGATCCGCCACCCCGTCATGTTATAGCTCTTGGACAGGGAGTGAAATTCCACTCCCACATCCCTTGCCCCCGGTGCCTGGAGAAAGCTCGGCGGGCGATAGCCATCGAAGGCGACCTCGGTATAAGGGGCATCATGGCAAACAGCCAGGTCGTGTCTTTTGGCGAATGCAACAACTTTCTCGAAGAAATCGAGATCGGCTACTGCTGCTGTGGGGTTATTGGGGTAGTTTATCCACAACAGTTTAGCTCTCTGCGCTACCTCATCAGGGACTTGATCGAGGTCAGGCAGGAAATCATTATCCTCAATAAGGGGCAAGAAGTAGCACTCGCCGCCGGCGAACATGGTTCCGATGGAGTAGACGGGGTAGCCGGGATCGGTGATCAGGGCGAGATCTCCCGGGTCGATGAAGCACAGGGCAACGTGGCCGATACCCTCTTTGGAGCCGATAAGTGGCAGGACTTCTTTATCGGGGTCGAAGGACAGTCCAAAGCGGCGTTGATACCAGGAGGAGATGGCTTGCCGCAATTGGGGCAGCCCGTTGGACTCAGGGTAGCGATGGTTTGCCGGGTCTTGTGCCGCTTGACACAGGTGCTCGATGATATTCTGGGGGGTGGGGATGTCGGGGTCGCCGATGGCAAAGCTGACAACATCTTCCCCCTTAGCTTTCTTCTCTGCGATCTTTCTGCTAATACCGACAAAAAGGTACGGCGGCAAGTTTTCGATGCGTTTGGCTAGCTGCATGGAGTCTATCCTCTCTCTTGGTGGACGTTATCAACTGTGGACATGTTTGTCAACCCAACAGCCGGTATCAAGGCATTGGTATTGGTAATACATTGTTGGCTCTATTAATGTCCAATAGTATCTTTTCGTAGACCTCGCCCACAAGCGATTGTATGTTGCTGAGTACAGATTGACAATACGAGAGTGCCTCTCGATTTCTGGTGTATGTAAATGGTTTCACCTGGGGGTCATCAGGCAGAATGATTGGCGATGCCCGATGGCGATAGGCGATCTGATCGTAGCTGACCGATATGTCGCTGTACGTTATCAAGCTCTCATGCGTTGTGCAATGTCGATATGGTATAAATTCGGCAAACCAATCCCCCCCTAGCTGATTATCTAGGAGTCTTCCTGCTTCTGAATGTGGATCAAACTCAAGTAGTATATCCTTGATTAGTCCGATGTATATATGTTGCGGCATCTGCTGGAAGGAGTATAGGGTTGATATTTGGTGAGCAAGCGTGTCAAGAACGCTCATTGAGTTCATGAAAAAGCCGTCCAGCAGCCGATTGATGTCTCGGCAATAACGTTCTATGTGAACCGGCGGACCTTCACTTGTTATTGAACCGGCAGATTGCGTGTCATCCTCAGAAGGCCACACTAAGAAGTTATTAATGTCTAGGCTCACGAGTTCATTCAGATAGTATTCGGTGGACCAGAGCTTTTGCGTGACTGACCTATCGTAAAGATAGAACTCAAAAGCAAGGCGCGGGTCGTTAGCGCTCGAATTGAAGAGGTCCCGTATCGTCTGCCGTGCTAGTTCTCTCATCGGCTCCCTCTCCACTGCGGTGACTATACGCGTTCCCCCTGGTAGACTTTCTTCTGAATCCACTTGGCCTCATCAGGTGTTAGGACCAAGACATCGATTGGCCCACCAACGTTTTTTGGCCGTGCCTGAAAACGCATGGTATCGATGGTTGTTCGAATTGCATAGATTGAGAAGTCGATCGCATCCTGAAGCGCCATCGCATCCCAGATAATTGGTGCTGGAGAGCGAATCACTTTGTCATTGTCTTTCTCATCTTTAACTACTACTGGAATGATAATAGAGGTTAAAATGTCAGTCTGCCCTGACCAAGCAGCCCCATAGCTAAGTGAGCCATCCGGCTTTATGTTTCTTCTCTCTACAGCGTTTCGAGATATGTGGCAAGAATAGACATGGGGAACGCTGATCTTGCCCTCTTTTCTGTAGCCAGTAACATGAAAACCAACATCAGCATTGGGGAATGACTTTCGGAAATAGGCAACCAGCTTCTTGGGGACAGTCTCTACATTATCGCCGGGGGCCAATTCCTCCTCGATGAATCCTTTGACGAGACTCGCTATGGGAACGCCGCCAAGCAAATCCTGGCCGAAATTGGAGATGCCCAGTTGATGTTTTTCTAAAAGAAACGTTTTGGTGATGGAGTCGGAGTTAACCGTCTCGACCTTGAAACTCGTGCCTTCGGGAGATTTTCCTTCAACTGTCACTGACTGCCGGCTATCCGAAGCCATAACGATTCCTTCTGGCACGTACACAGCTATGACAAAGCTCATTTCTCAGCTTCCTTTCTAGTTAGCTAATCTCTCCAAACCCCGTAGAACACAACCTCGGCAGGGCCGCTGAGGAACACCTCCCCAGCCCCATTCCAGTCTACAGTCAGTGTACCACCTGGCAGCGTTATATCAACGGGATTGTGGCTGAACCCCTTTAGTCTGGATACCACCGCTATGGCACAGGCACCGCTGCCACAGGAGAGGGTTTCCCCCGCTCCTCGTTCCCATACCCGTGCCCTAATCTCATTTTGGCTGATGATGTTCGCCACCTCAAAGTTCACCCTGTTGGGGAACATGTGGTGGTGCTCCACTTTGGGGCCAACTTCAGCTAAAGGGAAATCAGCCACAGGCTGGTCCCAAAAACAGACAGCGTGGGGATTGCCCATGGAGACACAGCTAATCTTTAGCTCACTGTCGCCTACCGTTATGGGATAGTCGACAACAGGTGTTGGGTCTTGTCTGTCTCGGCGCTCCACAAGCACCGGGATGGCAGCAGGATCGAGGGTTGGCACACCCATTACCACCTGTATGCCTTTTTCGGCTTGGGTTCGTACTGACCTTGTCCCAGCCAGGGTTTCCACCATGAACTCAGCACCGCTCACCAATCCCCTCTCGATTGCATACTTGGCAAAACACCTGAGCCCGTTTCCGCAGGCCTCGGCCTCCGAGCCATCGGGGTTGAACATTCGCAGGCGCAAGTCAGCAGTCTCAGAAGGTAGGACCAGAAGAAGCCCATCGGCGCCCACGCCAAAGTGGCGGTGGCACATATCTCTGGCCAGCGCTGACCAGTCACGCTCTAGGCTCCGGGCGTCGTTCGACTGAGGCTCACGAACGTCTATCAGGATGAAGTCGTTTCCCGTGCCCTGTAGTTTGACGAAATTCACTTTGTGAACCCCCGCTAGAAACCGTCTTGCGTCTCTTCTACCGTGACCTTGACCACGTGGTTGACTTTCAGATTGCGGTCGGCGAACTCCTTGCTCATCTCATCGAAGAGCTCTCCGGAGTCGAGCACCTCACCCTTGCCCCAGATTCGGCAGCCCTTCATGCTTTTAGGATGTACTACTAGGACAGAAACCTGGGGATTCTCTTTCAGATTGGCGATGGTACGTGGCGAGCTGATATCGGCGAAAACCACATGATCATCATTGAGCACCCGAAACGACCCTTTGGCTGATACATTAGGTTTGCCATCCTTGCTCGCTGTGGCTATGATAGCAAGGCGAATCTCAGCGATGGTCTCCTTTACGCTGTCTGACAGTTTGCCCACAAGGCACCTCCAACTATTCAAATCAAACCGAATTCTCAGGGCCACTCGGTTTCATCGAAATCGATTTTCTCGCTGCGACGCTTCCACCAAAAACGCCCTATGTAGAGAATGGGAAAAAGCAAGACTCCGAACAGAACTCCATATAGGAACTGCTTTAGCGACTGCTTCATGATATCATACCCCCTGTCAGTTCTCTAACCCTTTACCGTCTGGATTTGCCACGAAGCTCTGCACCAATCTATTGATAGCTTGCTTTATTTCTTCCCTTGCATCAAACCAGTGAATGCGTTTGTCTTGGGGACCAAACCAGCTATATTGATGGCGTGCAAAGCGATGGGTATCGAACTTGATTTGCTGGACTGCTTCGGGCAAGCCTGTTTTTCCTTGGAGGAACATGTCTATCTGCTTGTAGCCTAGCCCCGACATCGAGGGAAGGTCGAAACCGTAGCCTTTCGCAACAAGTCCTTCAACCTCTGTCAGCAGGCCTTTCTCCATCATGCTGTCCACCCGAGCATCGATCCGTTGGTATAGGTCAGCTCTGTCTGTGGTCAAACCGATGACAAGAGAATTGACGAAAGGCTCCTTTCCCTGGAGTTGGGAGAAGGGTTTGCCTTGACGACAAACCTCGAGCGCACGGATCACCCTGCGGGCGTTCTTGGGATCGATGCGCTGTGCGGCAGCCGGGTCAGCTTGTTTAAGCTCCTCGTAGAGACCCTCCGTTCCTTCGGATTGGGCTATGGCTTCGAGTTCTCGCCTCAGGATGGGATTGGGTGGTACTGGCGGGATGCGCCACCCTTCCAGAAGCGACCACACGTATAGCCCACTCCCGCCCACTAGGAGTGCCAGCTTCCCCTTTCTCTGAATATTCTCCATAGCTTCTCGCGCTTTGCTTAGATAGAGGGCGAGGCTGAAATCCTGGTCGGGGCAAACCACATCGATAAGGTGGTGAGGAACCAAGGCTCGCTCCTCCATCGTAGGCTTGGCAGTGCCGATATCCATATAGCGATAGACCTGCCGGCTGTCAGCGTTGATGATCTCACCATGAAAGGTCTGGCCAAGTTCGAGCGCTAGACTGCTCTTACCTACCGCAGTCGGCCCTACTATCGCCACAACAGTGTTCATCCCACTTTCTTAATCTTCGCTGTCTGCTCCATGATGCCCACGAACTCTGCCGCTTTCAGACTGGCTCCTCCTACAAGTGCACCGTCGATCTCAGGTTGGCTAATGAATTCAGCGATATTGGCGCTGTTGACGCTGCCGCCATATTGGATGCGCATCTCTTGGGCTACGGAATCGCCATAAAGCTGGGCAATGACGCCACGGATAACACTACTGACGGCATTGGCCTGATCACCCCTGGCAGCCTTACCAGTGCCGATGGCCCAAATCGGCTCATAGGCAATGACTGTTCCGTGGGGCGAGTCAATGCCTTCAAAGGATGCTCTGACTTGTTTAGTGACCACTGCTATAGTTTCACCTGCCTCGTTCTGTTCCAGGCTTTCGCCAACACAAATGATAGGGGTAAGCTGCATGCTGAGCCCGGCTCGAACCTTCTTGTTGACTATCTGGTCGTTATCCCCGAAGTGTGCCCTTCTTTCCGAGTGACCCAGGATCACGAATTCACAAAGTCCGGCGAGCATCACCGGCGATATCTCCCCAGTGTAGGCACCGGTGAGTTCAAAGTACATATTCTGTGCACCCAGTTTGATAGATGTTCCCTTGATAATCTCCTTTACTGTCGTCAGTGAGATGAAAGGGGGGCAGAGCACTTTTTCCACCCCTGATATGCTATTCAGCTTTTTCTTCATCGCTTTGACTAACTCTACTGCCTCGGTCACTGATGTGTTCATTTTCCAGTTACCGGCTATTATCGGTATCCGCATCAGATGTCCTCCTAAGCACCGAATTTAGCTAGTTTAAGCGCATTGGCCATCGCTAAAGGCATGACGTCTACGGCGGGGAACCTTCCCAGAGCGCCGGATGAACAGGCTGGTTCTGAGAACTCTTGTACCCGGTCGGGTCGGCACCACTTGGAATAGAGAATAAGGGGCACTGGATGCCAACTATGCGCTTTCAGTGGTGCTGGCGTGGAGTGGTCGCCAGAGACTACTAAGACATCGGGTTCGAGTTTGATGATCTTGGGCAATAGCTTGTCGATCTCCTCCAAGACACGCACTTTGGTGTCGAAGTCGCCATCTTCACCAGCGGAATCGGTCTTTTTTACATGGACAAAGAAGAAGTCGTACTCGGCGTAATGCTGGGCCAGCGTGTCGAACTCATCTTCGATAGTGGTCCCGGTATCGAGCACTTCCATGCCTATAAGCTTGGCTAACCCGCGGTACATGGGGTAGGCGGCGATAGCAGCGGCGTTTAGCTTATAAATCTCGGCCATGGTGGGGAAGTTGGGGTGCTGGGAGAAGCCGCGTAGAAGTACCATATTGGCAGGATGACGATTAGCCAGGATTGCCTTTGCCTTAGCTGCGAACTCGTTGGCTAGCCTGGCCGTCTTCTCCGCAGTTGGTGAAAGAGGAACCATGGTCTGTGGAGCCATCCCCACCTGCTGAGGGTCGGAATCGGTGACATCCCCCCAGAGCTCATCGCCACGAAATACCGCTGCGAAGCGGTGCTCTTTCACCGGGATGACGTAAAGCTCAGCACCATCCAGCACAATGTCGCTTAATAGCTTGCATAAGCCGGTGTTTTCTTCGGTTGAGATGCGCCCTGCCCGGCGGTCGACAACAAGTCCCTTCTGGTCAATGGTAGAGAAGTTACCCCGAGCAGCGACATCTCCCTTCTTAACGTCGAAGTCAATGCCCAGCACCTCTAAGATCCCCCGCCCTACAGTGAACCTGAGTGGGTCATAGCCGAAGAGAGCTAGGTGCCCTGGGGCACTGCCTGGCGTAATGCCCCGAGATACAGGATCGATCATGCCGCAGATTCCTTTGCTTGCCAGGCCGTCGAGGTTGGGTGTGTGGGCAGTCTCAAGCTCCGTCTTGCCGGTTTCAGATCTGGGCAGACCGCCAAGGCCATCGATTACAAGGAGCACAATCTTTGCTGGCGACTGCCTTGATATGTCCTTGATTTGGTCCAGGGTGAGCATCTATCCTCTCACTAGTTTTTTTTATCCTGCAGCACCGCTACTCCGGGCAGGGTTTTGCCTTCCAGGAACTCAAGGGCAGCACCTCCACCCGTAGAGACATGGCTCATCTTGTCTGCCAGGCCGAGCTCGCCCACCGCTTCGGCGGTGGAACCGCCACCGAGGATGGTAGTAGCTTCAAGCTGTGCCAATTGTTTCGCTATTGCCTCAGTTCCCCGGCGGAACTCCGCGAACTCGAAGACACCCATAGGGCCATTCCAGATGACCGTCTTGCATTTCCTGAGCTCGGCGCTGAAGCTCTCGATGGTCTGGGGACCAATGTCCATAACATAAGAGCTTTCCGGTATATCGGAAACGGATGTAATCTTAAAAGGGACGCCGCTGGCAAAACTTTCAGCGACAACGACATCGCCGGGCAGCATTAGCTTTACTCCAACCTTAGCAGCTTTCCCTGTCAAATCTAGGGCGAAGTCGAGTTTATCTTCCTCAACTTTTGATTGACCCACTTCGTGGTTTTGAGCCTTAAGGAAGGTGCAGCACATGCCGCCGCCGATAAGCAGGAAATCGACCTTCCCCAGAATATTCTCCAGAAGGCCCAGCTTGTCACTCACCTTGGCGCCGCCGGTGATGGCTGCGAAGGGAGGCACAGGGTCAGTCAAAGCTTTGCCCAGGAAATCGATCTCTTTCTCCATGAGAAAACCGGCAACTGCAGGGAGGTATAGGGCGACACCCACTGTAGACGCATGAGCTCGGTGGGCAGCACCGAAGGCATCATTGACATAGACATCTGCCAATCCAGAGAGAGCCTTGGCAAAGTCAGAGTCATTCTGCTCCTCTCCGGGATGGAAGCGCAGGTTCTCCAGTAGGAGAACATCGCCCTCTTTTAGGCGAGAAACTGCCTGTTCTACCTCCGGGCCTATGCAGTCCCTTGTGTTTGTCACTGGGAACTCCAGGAGTTCTGAGAGGCGCTCAGCTACTGGAGCTAACCGCAGCCCCTCGACGACTTCGCCTTTGGGACGCCCGAGGTGGGAGCAAAGGATCACCTTGCCCCCTTCATCCATCAGGTACTTTATGGTAGGTAGCACTGCCCGTATACGGCTATCATCGCTTATCGTGTTGTTTTCCATGTCGAGTGGGACATTGAAATCAACCCTGACCAGCACTCTCTTTCCTCTAAGCTCGACATCACGGATGCTTTGTTTGTTCATCGAGTCCTTCACCTCGAGATAGCTTCCAGTTTCTCCTTTATTACTTCTACCTCAGATACCACCTTGGGGGCGATATCAAAGGGACTCATGCCCTTACGATCAGCCTCAGCGAGCTTCGGATTATAGCTAATGAAGCCCAGAAGCTCGAAATCGGGAAGGTTTTCCAGAATGAACTGGCGATCGACGTCGCTGGTAACCTTATTGCCTACGACATAGCACTTCTTAATTCCTATGTCCTGGGCCAATCTTCTTACAGCTCGGGCTGTGTCGAGGCTTCTCCTTCCTGGCTCCACCACTAATATGAAGGCATCCACAGATTCCGCCGTGCCCCGCCCCAGATGCTCAACCCCAGCGTCCATATCCAGGATCACCACCTCCGATCTTCTAAGCAGAAGGTGGTTCAGCAGGCTCCTGAGCAAGGCGCTTTCCGGGCACATGCAGCCACTGCCGCCCTTTTTCACTGTGCCCATGACAAGAAGCCTTACCCCGTCTTTAGCGATAGAGAAGCGTTCGGGGATATCATCTACCCTGGGGTTGAGCTTAAAGAAGCCTCCGATCGTACCAGGCTTGCCCCCTGTTCGCTCCTGTATCAGCTCCTCCATTTGTGCGATGGGGGTTATGCGGCTTAGCTCTTCAACAGGAATACCCAGGGCTGTGCCCAGGTTGGCATCTGGGTTGGCATCTATAGCCAAAACGGTATTCCCTTCAGCAGCGTAGAGTCGAGCCAAGAGACTAGACAAGGTGGTTTTGCCAACTCCGCCCTTTCCAGTAATCGCCAGTTTTGACATTGCCCGTCTGCTCTCCGGCTTTGCTGTGCCTAGATGTCTACGACTCGCTGATTATACAACGGTTTAGCCAAAAGTTCTACGCTCTGGGGGGCTTGCGGGTCTGGGTTTCGCAAAGGTTGGCGATTAGTATTCGCGGCTAAGGAGAAAGGCAGCGATTGTCTGAAACTCTGTCCTTGCGAGCTGGGAGATGTCTAAGGCGTCCAATTCTGAAAGAGCCTGCTGGTAGTATTTCTTGCTCATGTCTTCGGTAAAACCTCGGGCATCAAGCTTGTTTAGCACCCGCAGCACATCCTCTACATCAGCGGGCTCAATCGTCTTCTTGCGGTAGACTTGCCGCAAGCGCTCTCTGTTTGCTCCTCTTGTCTTCTCCAGGGCATAGATCACGGGCAACGTTTTTTTCCTCTTTTGTATATCTGAAGCGCTGGGCTTACCTGTGGTCTTCTCATCGCCAAAGATGCTCAAGACATCATCATGCACTTGGAAAGTCATGCCCAAGGCATGCCCGAAATTCCTCAGGCCCGCCATGAGTGATTCATCGTCTGTGGCCATAAGGGCTCCGATTTCGATAGAGGAGCTAAAGAGGACAGCGGTTTTGCCACTAATCATTGCTAGGTAGTCGTTGACCTTAATGTCAAGGCGATCCTCATAACTGATATCGCGAAACTGGCCTTCGCAAAGCCTGAGACTGGCTTCACCCAGGATGCGGGCGGCACGCACCGTTTTCTCGTGCGGGATACCTATCTCCCCTAGCCGTAACAGGGACGATAGGGCTAGGGCATGCAGGCCATCACCAGCATTGATCGCCTGAGGCTGCCCCCAGATACTCCAAACAGTGGGTCTTCCTCTGCGCTCCATGCTCGAGTCTTGGATGTCATCATGTATAAGGGAGAAATTATGCACAAGCTCTATAGCGGCTGCCACGGGGAGTGCTTGCCGCCACGGCCCACCCAGCGCGTCGCATGTGAGAAGGCAAAGGACAGGGCGCAGCCTTTTGCCTGCTGCATTTCGTCGAGCATGACCGAGTTCATCCATCCACCCCATATGGTAGCGCATCATGTTATACAGGGGCAGAGATGCTCTACCCACGACGTATTTTAGCTCGGCCTCCAACTCAGGTCGAAATCGCTTCCAAATGTCCTCTAACGCTGCTTCTACTAATGGTCCAACCATTATCAGGTCTCGCTTTGCTCCTTATACCGTGCCTCGATAGGAAGCAAGTACTGGTGCTCTCATCCCTTGATCTTTGTGGGGGGAGAAAGGCGGGCAAGCTCAGGAAAGAAGGACAGAATGCGATGTGCTATCCCCTCAGCATCAAGGCTATAATTAGCGCGGAGAAGCTCCTGGGAGCCATGCTCGATGAACTCATCGGGTATCCCGACGCGCAAGAGGCTAGTATCAGCAATGTTAGAGAGCAGGCTCAGTACCGCGCTGCCAAAGCCGCCGGCGAGGGCATTCTCCTCGACGGTAACAAACCTTTTTGTCTTGCTAGCCAGTTCTAGAATTAGGTCAGAGTCCAGGGGCTTAGCGAAGCGAGCGTTGACTACGGCGCAGTTGATACCCTTGTCGCCAAGAAGCTTCGCTGCTTCCATAGAGGAAGCTACAGCAGAACCAATGGCGATAATAGCAAGGTCGTCTCCGTGCTTAAGCACCTCCCCTTTGCCCACGGGCAACTCCCGAAAATGCTCATCCTCAGGCACCCTTAAGCCGCTATCGCGAGGGTATCGAATGGCCATGGGATGGCTAGCCTTCACTGCTGTATAGAGCAAGTGTCTCATCTCGTTTACATCACTAGGTGCAGCTATCACTAGATTAGGGATGCAACTCAGGTAAGAAAGGTCAAAGGTGCCTTGGTGGGTCTTGCCGTCCTCACCGACAATGCCAGCTCGGTCGATGGCGAAAACGACTGGCAAGTTTTGCATGCAGATATCGTGGAGCACTTGGTCAAATGCACGCTGCAGGAAGGTAGAGTAGATTGCGACAACAGGAATATAGCCTTGGGTGGCGAGGCCGGCAGCGAAGGTCACTGCATGCTGCTCACAGATACCGACATCGAAGACGCGTTTGGGGAACTCCTCAGCTACCAGGTTCAAACAAGTCCCTTCCATCATGGCGGCGCTAACCGCCACTAGCCTCTCGTCTTCTCTAAAGAGGCGCAGTATAGTCTGGCCGAAGACTTCGCTGTAAGAAGGTGTATTGCTGGTGGTTCCTTTGGCTGACACGCCGTGAAACTTTACGCAATCGTCCTCAGCAGGCTCGTAGCCCTTTCCCTTGGTAGTAACGACATGGATAAACACGGGCCTATGAGAATAGTCGCGCGCCTTGGAGAGGGCCTGTTCAAGCTCGGCTATATTGTGTCCATCAACAGGGCCAACATACTTGAATCCCAGAGATTCCCAGAGCTGGATGGGAATGAGCATCTCCTTAATACCACTCTTCACCCGGTGCATCGATCCCCAAGCTATCTTTCCCCATGGCATTCTCCGGATCACGCGTCCTGCCTCTTCCTTAGCTCGATAATACCGGGGGTCAAGCGTAAGCCTACGTAGCGTCCGGGCTATAGCACCAACGCTGGGCGAGATCGCCATGGCGTTATCGTTGAGAACGACTATGAATCGCGTGCCCAGATGCCCCGCATGATTCAGCGCTTCGAAGGCCATTCCGCCGGTCAGAGCACCATCGCCTATAACGGCGACCACGTTAAAATCATCTCCCGCCAGGTCTCGGGCTGTGGCGATGCCCAGAGATGCTGAGACTGATGTGGAAGCATGTCCTGTGCTGAAGGCATCGTGTGGACTCTCAGCGCGATCGGGGAATCCCGATAGCCCACCGTACTGACGGAGTGTGTCAAACCTCTCCCTTCGGCCTGTCAGCAGCTTGTGGGCATAACTCTGGTGTCCCACGTCCCAGATGATCTTGTCCCTTGGGCTGTCGAATACCCGGTGCAAGGCGATAGAAAGCTCGACTACACCCAGACTGGAGGCCAGATGTCCACCAGTTTTGGTCACTATGTTCACCAGTTCAGTTCGTATCTCGTCAGCGAGCTGGCTCAGCTCGGAGCGGCTGAGGCTCTTTAGATCAGCTGGGCTCTTTATTCTATCTAAGACGTTCGCCACTGCGTTTGTCCCTCGCCAGAGTTATTTGCATCAACTCTGGTACTATTAGCCCTCGAGGGCTTGTATCTTTTCTACCCTGTGGGCGTGTCTACCGCCCACAAACTCGGAGCACAAGTAGGTGGTGATGATCTCACGCGCCACACCTTGTCCCGTAACCCACTCGCCAAGACAAAGGACATTGGCATCATTGTGCTCCCGAGCACGTCGAGCACTGAAAGTATCTTGACACAGCGCTGCTCTAATTCCACGCACTTTGTTGGCAACAATAGACATGCCAACTCCTGTGCTACAGACCAGAATGCCGTGGTCAAATCTGCCCTCCGATACCGCCTCAGCTACCGGCCGCCCAATATCCGGGTAATCCACGGAGCTGGTGTCGTAGCAGCCAAAATCCTCGTAGCTATGCCCTAGCTCAGAAAGCAGACTCATTATAGCCTGCTTTAACTCGAACCCAGCATGGTCTGAGCCAATAGCGATGCGCACTGTCTTCCTCCTAGATCGTCTAGAGTAAGGAATCCTTCGGCTTAAACATATTGACTATTGCTTGCTACGATCTAAGAGGATAGTCTGCCTTTTCTATGTATCTTCAGACCAGCGGATATCTCTCCTCATGCTGGGCACTTGGTTTGTGGCTTGGATCTTTCTTAATGATACCTTTGTTGTTTCTATCGTAATAGTCTAACATACCAAAGCAATTATGGAAAGCCAGGTTGCATCACCGCCATAACTTGCGCTCTCACTAACCGCTCTAAGGTTTTGAGCAATCAGCTTCTAAGCTAAAACAGCGCTTGCTACAACCTTGTTGGTTTGGAGCAGGGTGTTGTTTGATGCCATATAGGTGGCGTTGGCTGCCCACACCCCTGGTAGGGCATGCCAATACCATAGGCACGTTGGTAAACGCCATCGATGCCGATAACGCCTACCAGCGCTCGCTCTCAGGCTGGGGCAACAACACGATTCAAGTTCATTCTGGCTGAATCTCTCGAAGAAACAGGCCACAGGTCTTGGCGATCTCTTCTCGGGACACAGCGCCTTCCCTGATAATGGTAGGGACTTCGCTGCTGACATCTATTACGGTGGACTCAATACCGCCTGGGCACTCACCGCCATCAATAATCAGATCGACCTCTCCTCCCAATTGCTCATGAACCTCATCGGCGGTGACCGGACTCGGCTTCCCCGAGATATTGGCACTGGTTCCAGCTAGGGGGGTGCCCAGTCCCTGAATAAGGGCAATGGGGATGGGGTGATCGGGGATACGCACTGCGATCGTATCACCTCCGGCAGTCACGGCGCTTGGTACCCAAGGGCTTTTCCTGAGCACTAACGTCAGCCCACCGGGGAGTAAATGCTCCGCTAGCCGCCATGCTACCTCGGGAACAACGGTGGCAACTTTTGCGAGGTCAGACTTATCAGCGAGCAGTAAGGGGAGGGGGAGGCTGCGGGCACGCTTTTTCGCCCTGTAGATTCTCTCAACCGCCTGTTCATTCGAAGGATTGGCCCCTAGTCCGTAGACGGTATCGGTGGGAAAAGCAACAATCCCGCCGCTGTTGAGTATCTCAATAGCAAGCTCGATCTGCTGTTCAATAGTAGGTGGATTTGACACGTTGGATGACCCATAATAGCACTGTTGTTACAGTGGAGATACTTGACTTCAGTATACCACGGGGTTATGCCGAATGCGAGTGCGTTTCTTCCTACATTCGAGAGCTTGGCAAAGCGCTCGCCCACGCAGCGTATGTCATCACGGGCTTGGCCGATATCATTGACGAGGCGACCAAGTTCCAAAAAGAGGCTGCTCCTTTTCTTTGTCAGGAGGCTCCATGCCGAAGCCGTTGAGGCCTGGAAGCTGCCTCAAACCTGTCCATGAATCCTCCTTTTCCCCACTGCGAATCCTAGTGCCTGAAATTGGTCTTACCTTGCAATTCGATACTGATTGCGATATTCTACTGCGGCAAGTATAGTAGGACAAGAAGCGCCTTTCCATCCCACCCACTGTAGTCGACATGGCAAATCCTGCGCTTCTTGAGGGAAAACGTGGAGCTGCGGTGTCCTGTGTGCGGTCGAAGGTTTCCGGGTTTAGAAGTGCTTGTCCAGCATCTAATGCTAGCGCATGGAAAGGGCAGGATGCAAGCTACGGAAATGGCAGTTCAAGTGTGGAGACGAAACGAAGGGGGCTAGTTTGGGCCAAGAGCTAATGTATAGAGAGATACCCACAGGTGGGTAGTATCCGAAAACAGTTCTTTTGGTTGGTGCATCTGGTGACAGTTGCAGACAAGCATTAATTGGAGAGAATGGAGGCCAAGTCATGGGGGGTTGATAGCGCAAGCTCCATAGTCAATGTGGGGCAGGGTTCTGCGTTCAGACTAGTAATCCCCTGTTCTAGAGCAATGTCCTGACAACCCAGGTCCCACAATTCCGACACCTTGCCTCAACGGTCGTGCGTCCATCTCGAAAAGCTGTGGTTGGTTCGATGATAGGCACCATCTTCGTGCAGTTCCGACAATATGCCTGCACTCTCTGCCAAGGACCTTCTTCAGGCTCCGGCTCCCTTTCCTCTAGCCCCAGGCTTTCCTTAAGTCGTCGCGCTCTCTCGTACAGCGCTAGACCTGCCAGCATCTCATTTTGTGATTCTTTTAACCTCGCAAGCTCGGTCATCATCTCATCAATCCGCCTTGATAGGGAGTCCAAGAGATGAACTGCATGTTCCAAGAGACCTCTCATCTCCTGCATAGCATCAGTCATTTGCTTCGGTGTTTCCATATTACCACCCCCTCTCTGAGATTATCATATCACGACAGGTCAAGGAAGCATTGTAGCTGGCAGATATTTTTAGCCGTTGCAGGGAGCATCCGAAAACAGTTGTTTGGGTTAGGGCATCAGACGCCAGTCGGAAAATCGTATCGCTACGGGAAATGCCTCTTCCAAGCCTTCTCATGAGCAATCAAATTGGGGCCTAACGAGCCCACAGTATCTGTCACTTGGACTCCTTCATCAAATTGCCGTTAACATACAGCTCCTGCTTATTGCGAGAAAGATGATTCACGGTGAACCTCGAGGCGGCTTTCTTGCCTCCAACTTCAAATAGAATCTCTTTCGAGGCTAAAGACCACCCCCAACGACTCAAGAATCTCCCGTCAACCTGCCCTCTCCAAATCCGCCTGGTAGATGCGATATTGCGAGGACAGGACAGGTGCCGCCTCTTGGAGCACCTGAGAGCGGAATTTCCGATTATATCACTTGCTGGCAAAAGGATAACAGAGGATGACGACAATATAACACCTCTTGACCTGGGATTAACACGGTGGTAATCTTTGGTTGAGCGCAGGAGTCAAGTCTTGGCAGTTGATAAGAACAAGCAGGATAGCCATCGCGTTGCTGTCAGCGGGGATGTCGAGGTCTCTGCCTACCTGGAGATTGCGGAGGAGAGGAGAGGAGAGCAACCTCAAGCGGAGCCTGAAGAGCGATTTGGGGCAGAGCGCGAGGCGGTAGCGGTAGTCGACTTCGGCTCTCAGTATAGCTGGCTCATCGCCCGCCGGGTAAGGGAATGCCGGGTATATTGCGAGGTGGTGCCCCACGATGCTCCCTGGGAGAGTGTTGCCTCTCTGCAACCCAAGGGTTTCATACTCTCCGGGAGTCCTGCCAGTGTGTGTGACGCAGGAGCCCCCATGGCGCCAGCCTATGTTTACGAAAGCGGTCTCCCCGTGCTGGGCATCTGCTATGGTATGCAGCTTATAGCTCACCAACTGGGAGGTAAAGTAGCCCCGGGGACGAAACATGAGTACGGCCTTGCTGTCCTCCACCAGAACGCGGTCGATACCCCTCTGTTCTCTGGTCTTCCCCTTGAGATGCCGGTATGGATGAGCCACGGTGACCGGATTGAAGAGATGCCCCCGGGATTTACCTCATTGGCTTATACTGACAACTCACCTATTGGAGCTATGGGCAACGATCGGGGGATCATCGGCTTGCAGTTCCATCCGGAGGTAGTTCATACACCCCAGGGTAAGGATATTCTGCAGAACTTTCTTTATAAGATCTGTGGCTGTAGTGGTACTTGGACCCCTGGCAGCTTTGTTGCTGAGAGCATAGAGCGGGTCAAGAGCCAGGTAGAGACAGGCAAGGTTATCTGTGCTCTCTCCGGAGGGGTTGACTCTGCAGTCGTGGCCACCCTGATTCACCGCGCCATCGGCGATCAGTTGACCTGCATTTTTGTCAATACTGGGCTGCTGCGCTGGGAAGAGGCAGAACGGATCAACACCACCTTCCAGAAGAATATGAGGATGAATCTGGTCTATGTGGATGCCAGCGAAAGATTCCTGACGAGGCTTAGCGGTGTGATTGATCCTGAAGATAAGCGCCACATCATTGGTGAAGAGTTCGTTAAGGTCTTTGAGGAGGAAGCTGCCAAGATCGGTCGGGTCGATTTCTTGGCTCAGGGCACTCTATATCCCGATGTTATTGAGAGTGCCTTCACTGGAAATCGAGCGGTAGCGAGTATAAAGACCCATCACAATGTGGGTGGGCTGCCCAGCGTTATGAATCTTGCTCTGATCGAGCCCCTGCGCTATTTGTTCAAGGATGAGGTGCGGGAGGTGGGGCTGGCATTGGGGCTGCCCGAGGAGATGGTCTACCGTCAGCCTTTCCCAGGTCCAGCGCTTGCCATCCGCATCATTGGAGAGGTGACCAAAGAAAGGTTGGAGATAGTCCGCGCTGCTGACTGGATCGTGATGAACGAGATTAAGAATGCTAAGCTTTACCGCCAGCTATGGCAGAGCTTTGCCGTGCTCACGCCATTGAGGAGCACGGGTGTGATGGGAGATTCCAGGACCTATGGCTATATGGTGGCGGTACGTGCAGTAACCTCCGAGGACGCTATGACTGCCGATTGGGCGCGTCTCCCCTATGACGTCCTGGCACGAATCTCTAACCGCATCGTCAATGAGGTGCCTGAAGTAAACCGGGTAGTCTACGACATCTCCTCAAAACCTCCCTCGACCATAGAGTGGGAGTAATCCGCCTGACAACGAAAGCTAATTCATCTGATTTCCTAGAGGATGGTGGGGGGTCTTTGCGGCGATTGGAGAGAATAACGAACCGCAACTAAGGAGACATTTATTGCTGAAGATAATGGTTGTTGGCGGGGGGGCCAGGGAGCACACGCTTGTGTGGAAGATCCTCCAGAGCAGCAAAGTGTCAGAGGTTTATGTTGCCCCGGGTAACGCTGGCACGGCTGCTATTGCCAAGAACTTGGATATATCTCCAACTGACCTCGACGCTTTATCACGGGCAGCAAAGGACAACAAAATTGATCTGGTGGCTATCGGTCCCGAAGCACCTCTAGCTGCGGGCATAGTCGATATGCTCCAGGGCTTGGGTATACCGGCCTTTGGCTGCACCAGTGAGGCGACACTCATTGAATCGAGCAAGGTCTTCGCCAAGGGGCTAATGCATCAGTATGGCATCCCCTGCGCCAAAGACGCCGTCTTCTCTTCTTTTGAGGAGGCGCAGGATTATGTGAGGAAGCAGCGTCCGCCTCTGGTAATCAAGGCTGATGGGCTGGCGGCAGGCAAGGGAGCGATCGTTGCTCAATCAACGGAGGAGGCTGTGAAAGCGCTCTCCGATATCATGGAGACGCGAGTTTTCGGTGATGCTGGCAATCAGGTGCTAGTCGAGGAGTGCCTTGTGGGACGGGAGACAAGCCTGCTTGCCTTCACCGATGGCAAGACCGTTGTTCCCATAGTGCCGGCACGTGACTACAAAAGGGCGTTTGACCAGGACCTTGGGCCCAACACCGGGGGCATGGGGGGTTACAGTCCGCCGGATTTCTTCAATCCCGACTTGACCAGTACGTTGACCAAAACTATCTTGGAGCCCGCAGTAGAAGCAATGGCCCAGGAGGGAAGACCATACAAGGGGGTGCTTTACGCCGGGCTGATGCTTACCTCAGAGGGACCCAAGGTATTGGAGTTTAACGCTAGATTTGGTGACCCCGAAACCCAGGTTCAGCTTCCTCTTCTCAAGAGTGATCTGGTGGACATCATGCTGGCGGTAATCGATGGCACTCTAGAGCGAACTAGACTTGAGTGGAGCGATGACGCTTGCGTTGGAGTGGTGATGGCCTCAGGCGGGTATCCTGGCAGCTATGAGGCAGGATTTCCTATCACAGGTTTAGATGAAATCGATCCGGACCTCCTGGTCTTCCACGCTGGAACCAGGGTAGACGGAGGAAAGATATGCACTGCAGGAGGGAGGGTGCTCACCATGGTGGCTACAGGCAAGACGGTTGCCGACGCACGAGAGAAGGTTTACCACAACCTGCCGCAGGTGCATTTTGAAGCTCGTCATTACAGGAAAGACATCGCCGCTGAGGAGGCTTAGTTATGCCGTTAGTGGGTATAGTCATGGGGAGCAAATCGGACGCTGACTTGATGCAGCCTGCGCTGGATGTGCTGGACCAGCTCAGCATAGAGTATGAGGTCTCGGTGATCTCAGCTCACCGCACTCCGGAGAAGGCGCGCCAATATGGATTGAGCGCTCGAGAACGGGGGCTGGAGGTTATCATCGCTGGCGCTGGTGGTGCAGCACACCTGCCCGGCGTTCTCGCTAGCTGGACTAGCATCCCGGTCATCGGCGTCCCCATACCAACCAGTGACATCAAAGGGCTGGATGCGTTGCTCTCCATCGTTCAGATGCCGGCGGGGGTACCGGTGGCCTGCGTTGCCCTGGGCTCGGCCGGCGCCAAGAATGCCGCCTATCTCACTGCTGAGATTCTGGGGCTCAAGCATGATAGAATAAGGGAGGCCTACGAAAGCTACCGCCAGGAGTTGAGTAGTAGTTAGGCTGGCGAATGTAACTCAGGAGTGAACCAAGGGAGAGAAAATGATTGAACGCTACTCAAGGCCGGAGATGAAGAGGGTCTGGTCGGATGAGAACAAGTTCGACAAGTGGCTTCAGGTGGAGATCGCCGTCTGTGAAGCATGGGCGGAGCATGGCGTCGTCCCCAAGGAAGCCATCCCCGAGATAAGGAAGGCGCGGTGTGACCTGGGACGCATGGAGGAGGTGCTCAAGGAAACCCACCACGATATGACTGCCTTCCTGAGGTCGGTTTCCGAGAGCATTGGAGACGAGAGCCGCTTCATCCACCTCGGCCTCACCTCCTCTGATGTGATCGACACCGCTCTCGCTCTCCAGTTGGCCGAAGCGGCAGACATCCTGGTCAAAGACATCGCTGAGTTCACGGCTGTACTCAAGCAGCGAGCTAAGGAGCACAAACATACCATCATGATGGGGCGCACTCATGGCGTCCACGCTGAGCCAACCACCCTTGGTCTTAAGCTTGCTCTCTGGGTGGAGGAGATGAACAGGAATGCCCACAGGCTGGCTGAGGCGAGAGAGGCGATCGGCGTAGGCAAGATTTCAGGCGCAGTGGGGACACATGCCACAGTCCCGCCCGAAGTCGAGAGGATCGCTTGCACCAGGCTGGGGCTGGAGGCGGCACCGGTGTCGAGCCAGATCGTACAGCGCGACCGCCATGCCCAGTTCGTCACTACACTAGCTATCATCGCCAGCTCCCTGGAGAAGTTTGCGACCGAGATCAGGGGGCTGCAGCGTACCGAGGTTCTGGAGGCCGAAGAGCCCTTCGAAGAGGGGCAGACAGGCTCATCGGCGATGCCACACAAGCGAAACCCCGAGCTTTGCGAGCGCATTTGTGGGCTGGCCAGGCTAGTCCGCGGGCACGCCCTGACATCAATGGAGAACATCGCTCTCTGGCACGAACGAGATATCAGCCACTCC
The DNA here is from genome assembly GCA_030619685.1 of Dehalococcoidia bacterium. The sequence continues at coordinate 2,318 of JAUXAX010000004.1, read as the reverse complement.
TCCACCGAGCGCATTATCCTGCCTGACTCCTCCCTGGTGTTGGACTATGTCCTCAACATTTTCATCTACATTATGAAGGGGCTTCAGGTCTACCCCGAACGGATGAAGGAGAACCTTGAGTTGACCAAGGGTCTTGTGTTCTCGCAGAGGGTGATGCTGGCTTTGATCGAAAAAGGGCTCTCACGGGAGCAGGCTTATAAGGTGGTGCAGCGCAACGCTATGAAATCCTGGAAGGAAAGGGTGAGTTTCCTTGGCCTGCTCCAGAGCGATCCGGACGTCGGCCAGCATCTTTCCAAATCCGAGCTTGAGGGCATTTTCGACTACGACTATTTTCTGGGCCATGTGGATGAGATATTCCAGCGGGTGGGGCTGGGATAGCAGACAATAGAGAGCAAAACCCTCATGAGCGGTTGCACACCACGAATCATGAGAATTGAAAGGGCTAGATACCGCTCGTGGTGAGCCCTTCGGCTCCGCTCAGGACAGGCTTGTCGAACCATGAACGGCCCTTCGACAGGCTCAGGGCGAACGGAAGAAATTCTATTTTCGCAGCAACTCTGAGATATTGGTGAGAAGTGGGGAGAACTAAGTAAATGCCAGTCTTGCTTGAGACCGATCTACCTAATCTCTACTACCGGGGTAAGGTACGTGACACCTACGAGATGGACAGCGACCAGTTCCTCCTCATAGTTACCGACCGTGTCTCTGCCTTCGACGTTGTCCTGCCCGGCGGCATTCCAGATAAGGGAATCGTCCTCAACCAGCTCTCCGCCTTTTGGTTTGAGCAGACCTCTCACATAGTGCCCAATCACCTGGTCGAGGTAGTGAACGATGTCAACTGGCTCAATAGCACCTACGGTGAGAAGGTCTGCGCTGGCTACTATTCCTACCCTCCTTACGTTGCTCGGCGCTCCATGATCGTAAGAAGAGCGGAGCGCATCGATGTCGAATGTGTGGTTCGAGGGTACATATCCGGCTCGGTGTGGGCTGAATACCAGAAGAGTGGCGCTATCTGCGGAATCGAGTTGCCAAAAGGCCTTAGGGAGTCGGAGCGACTTCCCCAACCTATCTTTACCCCCACTACTAAAGCAGAGACCGGGCATGACGAGCCGATCACCATCGAAGAAATGAAGAACCTTATCGGTGAGGCGCTAACCCGGGAAATCATGGAGAAAAGCCTGGCTGTCTATGACTATGCCGTGCACTATGCCCGTAGCCGGGGGATCATCGTCGCGGATACTAAGATGGAGTTCGGCATAGTTAGGGACAAGCTCATCTTGATCGATGAGCTCCTCACCCCGGACTCCAGTCGCTTCTGGGATGCGGAGACTTATACCCCGGGCAAGCCGCAGCCCAGCTTTGACAAGCAACCACTTCGAGACTGGCTCTCCAGCTCAGGATGGAACAAGGAGCCGCCTGCTCCTGAACTCCCTACGGAGGTAGTTGAGGATACAGCGCAGAGATATCGAGAGGCCTACCGCAGGCTCATAGGAAAGGAATTGTAAATGTACCTGGCTAAAATCTATGTCACGCTTAAGCCCACGGTAAACGACCCTCAGGGACTGACAGTAAAGGGCGGTTTACGCACGCTCGGCTTTGACAACGTTCAGAGCGTACGAGTGGGGAAGTATATGGAAGTCCGTCTTGAGGAGAAGAATGGCTCAATAGCCGAGGAGCAGGTACGGGAGATGTGCCGTAAGCTTTTGGCCAATCCGGTGATAGAAGACTTCAGCTTCGAACTGGAGGAAATCAAGGGCTAATCCTTCTCTCCGTCATTATTGGGAACTAAGAGACCGGTCGCCAGATTTGACAATCCTACCCCCTCATGTTATAAGAAACTCCGTTCCGAGCGCTATTTCTGTCGTTGATCTATTGCGCTAGGGGAAGGAGACAAACAAAGTGAGCGATGCCACCGAACCTGGGGGCACCATAAACATCCGTGAGATGAGCGCGGAGGATCTTGAGGGCATCTTGGACATCGAAAGGGAGAGTAGAGGAAGCAGTAGGGCGGCAACCTATGCGCCGGTGCCTGACAGCTGTATCGGTGGTGAAGTTGACAATAGCATAGTGGCTGAGGATGGTGGCCGGATAGTTGGCTTTGTGCTCGGTCGTGTTGTGCATTCACCAATAGAGCTAGGCGACGTCGCTTGGATCGAATTGATTGGCATCTCGCCTGGGTATCAGCGCCGTGGTATCGGCAGAAGGATGGTCGAGGCCTGGAAGGATCGTTGCAGTCAAAAGGGGATCAAAAAGGTACACATAATGATTAACTGGCGCGACTGGTGGATGCTATCTTTCTTCGAATCTCTGGGTTTTTC
>JAUXAX010000001.1 GCA_030619685.1 Dehalococcoidia bacterium | reverse complement strand
CTCTCCGGGGATTTGGCGGCCAGTGAAAAGGGTGAGGACGGCATCACAGCACAGGATATCGTGGATTATTTGCCCAATGCCTTGAGATACTACCGCGCGAACTTCGAGGAACTCTCAGAGAACTTCTATGAAAGCATCTATGTAGTGTAGCAGCAAATCTGTACAGCTCTGCACACCCAACCTAATGTAGCTTAAGGTCCTCTCACTGCTTCCAACCAACGGTTGAGTTCACTATAGAACGCAAGTGATTTTTCATCACGCTGTGCTTGCATGAGAGATGCCTCAGAGGGATGATAAATCTGTCCTTCACCACAAGGGTTTATGGGAAGCACTGTATTGCTAACGCCATCCCATTCCTCGTTCACATGTAGACCCAATTTCTTGAGCCCAGGATCCACCGTGGCATCGACGAGAATGAGTTTTCCGTTTATATCCACCATGCAGGCAAGGTGATGACTTGTGGGCAGCTCTCTAGCCAAACTCATAAGCTGAGGCGGATAGTCTATTTCAACCTCGTCCCATCTGAAGGGATATACCACATATAGAACTGGCATTCCCAGCCTTTGATACATGGCGCAGAGAAGAAAGTGCTTTGGTGTGCACGAGCCCTTCCCTAGGTTGAGTATTTCTACATATCTCTTGAAATCAGCAAGCTCGGGAATAGTGGCGTAAGGTATGTCTCTTATCCTCTCGAAGATGCTTATCCTCGCCTCCACAGCGTCCTTCCCTGTGGTCCATTCCCTGAACTTTTCCTCAATAACCTCAGCCATGATCAAGAAGAAATCAGCGCGCTCTTCTTTCGACAGTGAAGCCCAACAGGCGCAACTCTGCAATTAGGTTTGTGGGATCATCTGAACTCAGATGGACGACAAAGCTATTTGCTTCCCGCTCGGGTATGGGAAGCATGAACATGGTTATTACATCTAGGCCGAGTTTGTTTATGGCAGCGACCACCTTTTCAACATCTGCAGCCCCTTCACAATTCCGGACCACAAGCCGGGAGCCGGGCTTGTCTATCCCCAAGATAGGGTTCAGCATCTTGTAGAAGAAATCGTTAGTAGTAGCTATGCCCACCAGTCTGCCGCTGTCCACCACGAGCAGGGCTCCCACTTTCTTTTGCTGCGCCAGGGTCACCCCCTCCTCCACTGTAGCATCAGGGCTGACCGTTACCAGGTCCTTGACCATGACCCCTTTGACTGTAGTCTTGTTCAATAGACGAGTGATATCATGGATGTTGAGGCTCGTAAGCTGGGAAGGTCCAGCCCTGTCGAGCGCATCGCGGGTGACTATGCCTACTAATACTCCCCTATCTACTACAGGCAAGCGACGCACGCGACGGGAGTCCATTATCCTTCTAGCCTCAGCGAGGGATGTACTACTGGGAATGGTAATCACGTTGCAGGTCATCACATCGCTCATAAACATTACCGGCCTCCGTTATAGTATCCCACCAGGCTCTTATGATCCTGCTGGATACGGTCTATGTAGTGGAATGCTATGCTGCAAAGGAATAGGGTGTCAAGGGCCTGTACTCGTCTGGGCCAGTTGTTGACATAACCCTGCACGGGGGATAAACCTGCTGGTTACTTGACCTCTGGCACCTGCTTTTCAACAGACTGAGCAACACTCTCAGGAGGTGTCAACGCCTTGACGGTCTTGAGTCTTAGGTGGAAATCAACGTCATATGTCTTTACTTCCACGAATGCCAGGTTCTTCACAGCATACTCTAATGCCGCATCTGCCTTTTTGGTGATTATTATTCCTCTAACGTTCTGACTTTCGGCAGCAACCTTCTCCCTGACCCAGCTAGCGTATCGCAGGAGCTGACCCACCGTGGAATCGCTGGTATCCCCTCTCTTCAACTGGATTATGACCAAATCATTCGTGTCTCTATCACGCGCCAGGAAATCTATAGTCCAAGCTCCCGCTGGAAATCGCCTGCCGCTGTGTTTGTTGCTGTGGTAGAGTTCGAGTGCTGAGCCCCAATCAATATTTGACCAGTTCCGATAAATGAATTCCTCCAGGCTGTAGAATCCGACACGCCAAGTCCAGTGTGCAAATCCTGCGGTGAAGTCAAACTTATCCTGCGGAAACTTGGCAGTGAACAGGACAGCGAGATAGGACAGGGTATTGGTAACCATAAATGCCAATCCCAGGAGTAGCAGGATGACAAGACGTGGAATGAGCAACAACAACTTAAGAAGCGATAGCCAGAGCGACGGCCGTTCTTTAAGCCTGCCGCTGTCGAAGACTGAGAGCAGCCCTATTTCTTGCGCCATACCCCACCTCCTCAAGTCGAATCCGATAAGCGGGATCTCCAACGACTGCTATGGCAATGCTAGTCCACTGCTCTCCGTCTGTCAAGCTCCTTCAGTTACATGAAATAGTGGATTGTTGAATCTATAAGCCTTTTGAGATCAGCATATGTCCTGTATAATATGAGGACCAGGGGATATGAAAGCTGCTGAGGAATGTTACCACTGTCTAGCGAGGCTCCTGCGCCAGGCTGCTGAGCTGGCTACCGGGGAGCCTGAGTTGAGGACGAAGGTGATAGAGGAAGGGCTTGTGCTGCTAGACCGCGAGTTCTCCAAAGACAAGACCACTATCGCTGTTGCCACGCCCCTGCATCGTCTGGTTAGAGCGTTATCTGGCAATGCCGACCCCTACCGCAGGATCAAGGAAGCGGAGTTGGAGATGGCCGCAGAGCTTCAACGGGGCTTGGAGCACGATCCTGAAGGGGATCTCAGGGACTGCCTTGTCTTCGCTGTTCGGGGAAACAGCATAGATTTCTTCAAAGACCTGAACGTGAGCTTGGAGGAAATGGGGGAACCGGTGGAGTTTGTCATCAATGACATTGCGAAGCTGGAGGGGGAGCTGGGAGGGGTGAAGAGCATCCTCTATCTGGCGGACAACGCCGGGGAGGTGCCCTTCGACCTGCCTCTGGTGAATAGGCTGGGAGGTTGCGCCCCCGTTACCTATGTGGTGAAAGAGTCACCTGTCCAGGATGACATCACTCTCGCCGATGTGGAGCGGTTCGGAATGGTCAAGGAATTGCCCAGAGTAATAACCACCGGTACTGATACCCCTGGTGTCGACATGGACATGGCCTCATCCGAGTTCAAGGCCGAATTCGAGGCTGCTGACCTGGTGCTGGCCAAGGGCATGGGTTACTGGGAGACTCTGTCGGAGCTGCCTGCACAGGGTAAAGTGTTTCACCTTCTTAAGGCCAAGTGCCGCCCGGTAGCGAATTCCCTCCATGTGGCGTTAAACAGCTACGTGGCTTTCTTGCGGTGAAGACGCATGACTGGCAACATGCGCCCCAAACTGAGGAAAATACGGAGTTAGCTGCTCGCTTTGGAGGTTATCGCCAATGAGCTATCTATACGCACATCTGCCCCAGAATGAAGATATCGGCTTTCAAGGAAGGTCCTACAGCGTCACCGAGGGGCTATTGGAGTACAGAGGCCGAGTGGTTCTCTATCTCTGCGTTGAGGCTTCGGACGTCACATTCTGCGATCGCAGCTACGCTTCGCATTTGGGGGGCATCAATGTGAAGGGGTATGTGGTTAGATGGAGGTACGGGACAAACGAAGGGGGCGAGGCCCTATCTGAGATCGAGCCGATCACGGATGATGAGGAGAAGAGGGCGATACGCGACCTCCTCAGAGACAGTCACAATATATCCGTGGTCAATTTCCTCTAGGGAGAAGTCCCTTGGCAACTGCCGCCTCGAGCCGCGTTTCAACCTCGCCCGCTGATTCTTTGTGCGCACATCCTAAACGACCTCGGTACTTCTGTCAATGGTTTCGCCTGCAGGATGGACAGACGGTACTTTCAACAATCGCGTCGTTGTTGTATCATGCTTGTGGCGGAGAAACCCTGGCAAGAGGAGGGAACGAGATGAGATCAGCGATATTGGAAGACGTAAAAAGATTTGCAGTAAGGGACGTGCCTGACCCTGTTTTGGGCCAAGATGAGGTCTTGATAAGAGTGCAGTATTGTGGGATATGCGGTTCCGACTTGCATATCTACGAGATGGGGACAACCATAAGGCCGGGTCATGAGTTCTCGGGAGATATTGTCGAGGTAGGGTCAGATGTGAAGGGATGGAGAATTGGGGATCGAGTGACAGTTGAGCCACGTACCATATGCGGTGTATGCCAGTGGTGTGAACGTGGGGAAATAGGACTCTGTGACCAGTTCTATGTGGGGATGGAACAATATCAGGGCGCTTTCTCCACCTATACTAAGGCTGGATGCCATCAACTCCATAAACTGCCTGACGAGCTAAGCTATGAGCACGCGGCCCTGATCGAGCCAACAACATGCGCGGTGCATGCCATTAGACTGTCTGGCATGCAGGAAGGCGATGTTGTTGCGGTGCTCGGTTTGGGCGCCATCGGACAGCTCGTGGCGCGAGTGGCCAGAGCATTGGGCGCTAAATCGGTATACGCTTCTGAGAAAAGCCAGTCCAGGGTCGAGTTGGCTAGGGATGTGGCGGACGAGGTCATAGACGTAAACGTAACCAATCCTGTCGATAGGATTCTTGAGCTGACGGATGGTGTGGGTCCGGACATCGTGTTCGAATGCGCGGGAAATGTCGCGACGACACAGCAGTCAATACCCTTAGTGAAGAAGGGCGGGACAATTGTTGTTGCAGGGATATGCTTTGACTGGGTTGAAATGCCGATCAGCAGTGTCGTGTTGAAGGGGCTCACCGTTAAGGGGTCAATATGTTTTTCACAGGGTGAGTATCCTTATGCATTCGACCTCATAAAAGACAGGAAGATTGACGTGGCTCCTCTGGTAACGTCCAAGATGCCCCTGGATGATATCAACGAGGCGTTCGAGAAAGCTCTGAGGGGTGAGGGCGGGAAGATTCTGATAAAGCCCTAGAGTTGGAAATAAGATGCTCCGTCTATCTGATATGTTGTGATATCGGAGTTTCTCTGGACAACCACAAACAATGAGGAGGTTCAAATGAGAGCAGCGATGGTGGAAGGCAAGCGAAAAGTGGTGATAAGAGATGAGCCAAAACCTGTCTTAGACAAGGACGAAGTCTTGGTGAAGGTGCAGTATTGCGGAGTATGCGGTTCGGACCTACATAGATACAGGGAGGGAGCACGTTTAGGGATCGGGCATGAGTTCTCGGGAGACATAGTTGAGATCGGTTCAGATGTGAAAGGATGGCAAGTAGGAGATCGGGTGGCAGTTGAACCTCACCGTTTCTGTGGTGAGTGCGCTTGGTGTAGACGGGGAGATGAGATAGGGCTCTGTGAGAAATTCTTTGGGTGGATCGAACAATATCAGGGGGCTTTTCGCACCTATGCTAAGGTCAAACACTATCAAGTCTATAAACTCCCTGACGAGCTAAGCTATGAGCACGCGGCTATGATTGAGCCGACGACGGTTGCGCTGCATGCTGTTAGGCTATCTGAGATGAAGGAAGGCGATGTTGTGGCAGTGCTTGGGCTGGGTCCCATCGGGCAGCTTGTAGCGCGAGTGGCAAGAGCATTGGGCGCCAAAGCAGTGTATGCTACTGAGGCAACCCCATCCAGGCTCGAGTTAGCCACGGACGTGGTAGACGAAGCCATAAACATAAACGTGACTAATCCTATTGACAGAATTCTTGAGCTGACGGATGGTGTAGGTCCGGACGTTGTATTCGAGTGTGCGGGAACCGTCTCGGCTGCCCAGCAATCTATAGCCTTGGTAAGGAAAGGGGGAACGATTATTGCTCTGTCAATATGCTTCGACTGGGTTGAAATACCCTTTAGCAACATAGTATTGAAGGGGCTCACGATCAAAGGCTTTGTATGTTGGACGCCGGGTCAATATGCCTCTGCACTCAATCTTATAAAGGACAAGAGAATTGATGTGGCTCCTCTAGTAACGTCTAAGATGCAGTTGGATGACATTAGTGAAGCGTTCGAGCAAGCTTCGAGAGGTGAGGGCGGGACGATTCTGATACAGCCCTAGCGATGTCGGTAAAACGTTGGCCCTACACCTCTCAGGTTGTAAATATCAGGGTTGAGACGCCATATCATCTCTTGTAAAATTCGAGGAGTTTTCTCGTCGATTCCGCCCCCATGTAGGTCGCAAAGTGGATAATGGTAGGATCAGTCCTGACGTCGAGTACAGCGGGCAATCCTGAGTCGAAGGCTCTGTTTAGCGCGGGTCTGATCTCTTCAGGTTCGGTTACAAGCTCTCCATAGGCTCCTAAACTCTCTGCATACTTGTCGTATCTTGTGTCTTCACTCAACTTGGAGCAGACATCATAGTTCTCATTGAATTGCTGAGCGTGTCTAACCATACCCCATTGGCAATCATTACTTATGACGACCACGATTTGCTTGTTGTGTCTCACGGCTGTGTCTATCTCTTTTGCATTGAGAAGGAAGGAGCCGTCGCCCGTTACTACGAGGACCCTCTTGTCTGGCTTCGCTGTTTTGACACCTATTGCGAAGGGAATGCCTCCCCCCAGATGTCCCAGCTCGCCGCCCTGAGCAGCTATATGACTACCTGGAAAGCTGGCACAGTGGAGAGGAGTAACGTGAGCTCGTATATCTCCCCCATCTATTACCAGGTATGAATCCCTGCCCACAAACTCGCACACCTCCCTCCCAAGCCTCCTAGGATCAATGGGTTTACCCGAGCTTGATGCGTCGGGAGCCAGCATATCCTGAATGGATTTGGCGATGCCCTTTACACTCCTTACCCACTCTGTTTCCTCGCGTTTCTTCCCGGAACTTCCTAGCGCTTCCTTCGCTGCTTCGGTTAGTTGAGTCAGGACGGCTTTGGCATCCCCCCATATCCCCAGGTCAACAGGCCTGTTTCTGCCGATCTCGGTTGGTTCAATGTCTACAGATATCACTCTTACATCAGGAGCGTAGAAGTTGCCAGCGCCGTAGCCCAATACTTCCTCAAACCTGACTCCGATTGTAAGAAGTATATCGGCTCCTGCTATGCCTCCGAAATCCAGACCGACTGGGCCGCCGCAAAGCGGATGATCATCGGGCATGCAACCTTTTCCACCTATTGCATAGCATACCGGTATGTTGAGAAGTTCAGCGAACTGAATGAGTTCCTCTGAAGCGCCTGACCAGAGGACGCCGCTCCCGATCAGTATCCCCGGCTTCTCAGCATCCAGTAGCCATTTTATAGCTCTTCTTACCAGTTCAGGGTCTCCATAAGGGCGTGCGTTGGTCCTATACCTATCCGGTGGGATGATGGGGGCCTGCTCTTCTTCGACCTCGAATAAGCGCGCTTCGGTGGCGAAATCCAATAGCACAGGGCCTTTGCGTCCGGTAGTGGCATACCTGAAAGCTGTGGCCACATACTCCGGCACCCGTCGCGTTGCCGTGCAGTAGCCTCTCCACTTCGTAATTGACCGATACATGTCTCTGGAATCGAATTCCTGTATCGCTCCCATTCCCTCGTAGCAATGTGGCGTATGAGTGGTGATACCGATGACCGGAGCGCATGCATACCATGCTGTAGTTATCCCCGGTGTCATATTGATCACGCCCGGTCCTTCGGTAACCATGGTCACGCCAGGTTCGCCAGTGGCCATCGCGTAGCCGGTTGCAGCGTTTGCTGTGGCTTGCTCATGCCTCATATCTATGAGCTCTATACCTTCATCCACACATGTATCGTATATCCCACTCAGCGCTCCGGAGAGGGTAAAGACCGCTTTTACCCCCTCATTTTTCAAAGCTCTACCGACAAGGGTGTTCCCGTTTACTAATGCCATTTCGACCTCCTGAAATTGAGGTTGTCAACCGTGAATGGACTTGAGTTTAACTGATTTGTCGATGATTTTCAAGACCACCAGGTTTTCGGTGCTATCTCGCCTGGGTCGCAGGTAAAGGCGTGGGGGTAACAATTCGAGCCAGCTTCCGTTCTGGTTTGGTTCCCTCAGGTCTCGGCAAGCCGTTTCTTGAGGTAGTCGATGACTCTTACTGGGGATGGATCGGTCTCATATAGAAGCGCCAGATAGTAGCTTACCCAGTCACCAAACAGAATAAGGCTCATCATGTGACTAAGGGCACTCTCTCCCAACCCATCTACTATTTCATAGCTTACTTTTGCCTGCCTCAGTATCTCAGCGGTGACCTCGTACCTTGCAAGCGTTCGGGGATGGAGGTGCTGAGAGCGGAGGAGAATGGCAAAGACTCTCTGCGCCTGTTCGGCGGGGAACTCATAGCCGACCACGGCATTATGGTTTAGCTCGGGGAATACCTCATAGAAGGCCCACGCCTTAGTGTTTTCGTTTATCTGTGTTTTCCAGCGCTGCGCTACCGGCGACAGAATACCTGCACCGTAGACGACCACCAGACGGTCATGTATCTTGGCTGCCAGTTGTTTCGCCGGGTTACGTGAGGTTGGACAGGTGTCGTGGATAGCAGTTTGCAGATTCTCCAGGACTTGCGTCATCTCCTCAAAATCTCCCGTCTTGTCCCTCACAAGGCCAAGACGCTGGCAAATGCCAAGCAATGGGAAGAAGCTATGGGCAAGGGCTGCGCGTGGTTGAGCTACGTAGTCGATAGTAAAAACGGGGATACCCTTTTCTTCGGCAAGGGCTTTTAGCTTGCCTCCGGTGGTCAGGACCAGCTTCTTGGCCGGTGTCGATAGTGCCTGGGAAAAGGAGGACAGGGTCTCCTCAGTCATCCCCGAATAGCTGGAGGCAATCACAAAGGTATCGGCGTCTACGTGGGAGGGCAGGCTATAGTCCCGATGTACCGAAATAAGCACCTTGCCATCAGCAGCATTCAAGCTGCTCAGCAAGTCGCCCCCGATAGCTGAGCCTCCCATGCCTAGAACGGCGACCTTGTTGACACTGGAATAGTCTGAGGGCAGTTCAAAGCCCAGGGCCTGTTGCCATGCCTTGAGGCACTGCTGGGGCAGCTCACGGATGCGCCCACGCATATCCGCCGGGTCGAGCCTTTCGTAAACCCTTGGATCATCGAGGTCTATCATTGTCTAAATACCAGCCAACTTTCTTCCCGCCTCGAGGAGCCTCTCCACGTGTGCTATGGAGTCACTTTCGGCATATATGCGAAGAAGGGGTTCCGTCCCTGAGAGGCGGATAAGGAGCCAGCTCCCGTCGCTGAGCCGGAAGCGAAAACCATCAGAGGTGTCAATATTGGTCACTTCAGCATTGTCGATCTGGCTGGGCTTTAGCTGGTCTAGGCGTTGGACGATGGTTTCTCGTTCCTCCGAGGGAAAGTGGAAATCAGTCCGCTCGTAGTAGTGAGGTCCTACCTTATCATAGAGATACTCTATTAGCTCCGAGGGCTTCTTGTTCATACTGATCATGAAGTCGAGTAGGTAAAGCCCGGCCAGGATGCCATCGCGCTCCGGAATATGTCCCCGGAAGCCGAAGCCGCCGCTCTCCTCGCCTCCAATAAGGGCATTTTCGGCTATCATCAGAGGGCCGAGATACCCGAAGCCAACGAGCGTTTCATGTACAGGCACTGAGAAGAGCTCGCCTAGTCGGTAGACCATGTCCGTTGTGGTTATGGACTTGACGATGGCTCCTCGCTCCCCGCGCACCTCCAGTAGGTAGAGAGCGAGCAGTGCGAATACTTGGAGTGGTGTGATAAAGGTGCCGTTTTCGTCCAAAGGGCCAATGCGGTCTGCGTCGCCGTCGGTGGCCAGTCCAACATCGGCTTTGATCTCGCGTACCAGGGTGGAAAGCCTTGTCAGGTTTTGGGCAATGGGCTCCGGTTGAATGCCGGGGAAGAGGGGATTGCGCTCGGCATTGATCTCAATGACCTCTGTGCTACCACCTGACAATAACTCCTTGAGGTAGCCAGCTCCGCTTCCGTACATAGAATCTACAGCCACCCTTAAACCTGCTTGACGTATCCGCTCGAAGTCAACCAACTCCGCTATGTGGCTCAAATAGATGGGTGCTGGATCGTAATACTCGATCAGCCCTTGCTTCAGGCCATCGGCTAGGGGCAGGTGCTTTATCTCTCCGCTGCTCAGAATCTGCTGAATATGGCTTTCTAGCTCAGCAGTGACTTCAGGCGAGGCACTACCGCCATACTCTGGTTTGTACTTGAACCCATTCCAGCTGGCAGGGTTGTGGCTAGCGGTGATGATCACCCCTCCTGCGACTCCCTTAGCCACGATGGCGTAGCTGATCATCGGGGTGGGAGTTGCTTTGGGGTTGAGGTATACCCTGATCCCGTTGGCAGCGACTACTTTGGCTACAGCAGCGGCGAAATCCTCCGAGCCAAATCTGGTATCATAGCCTACCAGCAAGCCTTGTGAGGCGATGCCGTGGTCCAGCAGATAGTTCGCCACCGCCTGCGCACAAGCGCGGACGTTGTCGAAGGTGAAATCCTCAGCTATGATGCCTCGCCAGCCGTCGGTGCCAAACTTGATCGTCGGGGGCATTCTGTAATTACCTAAAATGAAATGGCGCTATCTTCGATGGTGCTCCCGGGCCAGATCCTGATACCGTGCTCCAGCTTGTTACTGCTACCGATGGCGGTATCATCGCTGAGAATCGATCCGTCAACAACCCAGGTATGGTCGCCGATGACGCTATTATTGCCTACGACGCTATTCCTCACTGTTGCATCCTTGCCTACCTCAACGTTTTGCCAGAGTATGGCCTCATCGATAGCGGTACCCTGCCCTACAGTACACCCGGCTCCGAGAACAGATGGCCCGGAAATCCGTGCGTCTTGTTCGATGGTGCAATCTCTGCCGATAACCACCGGGCCAATGAGCTTAGTTGAAGGATGAATCTTGCATCCTCTTTCAACCCAGATGTCGTCAGCCGTCGACTTGCCTGGGAAACGAACAACGGCCTTTCCCATAAGGATGTCGTGATGCAGCTTCAGGTAATCTTCAGGGACGCCGATGTCAATCCAGTAGGCGTTGGAACGATAGCCAAAAAAGGGGATGCGCTGCTCCACTAGATCGGGGAAAAGCCCGCGCTCTAGCATGCAGTGAACACCAATGGGGATAAGGTCTAGCACCTCTGGTTCGAGTACGTAAATGCCGGCGTTGATGAGGTTGGTGGTCACTGTCTCCCAGCTCGGCTTCTCGATGAAGCGTTTGACCCTGCTCTGTGAGTCGATTTCAACTACCCCGTATGCGGTTGGGTCCTCCACAGGGGTAAGGGAGATGGTGGCTTTGGCTTTGTGGTCTCGATGAAACCGCACCATATCGCTGAGGTCAAGGTCGCTAAATATGTCGCCGTTGAAGACCAAAAAGGTGTCCTCCAAGAACTGCTCTGCGTTCTTTACTGCGCCACCGGTTCCCAGTGGCGACTGCTCTACTGCATAGATCAAACTCACCCCGAAATCGCTCCCATCCCCTAAATAACGCTGTATGCAGTCGGGAAGATAGCAGATGGCGAGTATAATCTCGTCAATATGATGCCTCTTGAGGTTATCGAGCATATGCTCCAAGAATGGCTTGTTCACAACGGGGACCATTGACTTTGGGACATTGCAGGTCAGAGGACGTAGCCGCAATCCCTCTCCGCCAACAAGGATTATCGCTTTCACTCTTCTTCCTCGCTTAGCTTTAGCCCAGCCTCCTCCCTCAGCTTTGCTGCCATGTCGGTGTGCTCCCAAGGGAGATCGAGGTCATCGCGGCCGAAGTGCCCATAAGTAGCGGTTTGCTTATAGATAGGGCGGCGCAGTTCCAGCGTCTCGATGATGGCCCCGGGGCGAAAATCGAAGTGCTTTCTGATCAAGTCAAGAATAACCTCTGCATCTACCTTGGCGGTGCCGAAGGTCTCGATGGAGATAGAAAGGGGGTGAGCTACCCCGATGGCATAGGAGAGTTGGAGCTCCAGGCGGTCAGCGATCCCGGCAGCAACAATGTTCTTCGCGGCATAGCGGGCAGCATAACCAGCGGAACGGTCCACTTTGGTAGGGTCTTTTCCTGAGAAAGCGCCCCCGCCATGCCTGGCAGCACTTCCGTAGGTATCAACCAATATCTTACGTCCAGTAAGGCCAGTGTCTCCCATCGGCCCGCCGACCACAAAGCGTCCAGTGGCATTGATATAGTATTTGGTCTCCTTGTCCAGAAGATGATGGGGGATTATCTCCCTTATCACCAACTCCTGGATATCTCGATGGATGACGTCGTTGCTGATCGTCTCATTATGCTGAGCGCCGATGACCACGGCTTCTACTCGTTTGGGGATCCCGTAGCTATACTCAACGGTCACCTGAGACTTTCCATCGGGGCGTAGGTAGGGAACAGTGCCGTCCTTTCTTACTCGGGCCAGACGTTGACAGAGCTTGTGAGCCAGTGAAATGGGCAGCGGCATGAATTCGGGGGTTTCGTTACAAGCGAATCCTATCATCATTCCCTGGTCGCCGGCACCTAAAGTATCCTTCTCATTTAGATTCTTCTCTTTTTCCCGTTGCTCCAGCGCATAGTCTACTCCCATTGCGATGTCCGCTGATTGCTCCTTAATGGACACAATGACACCGCAGGTATCGCAATCGAAGCCGTACTTGGCGCGGGTGTAACCCACCTCACGCACCATGTCCCGAACGATCTGGGGGATCTCAACGTAGCAATCGGTGGTGATCTCTCCCATTACAATGACCAGACCGGTAGTAGCCATGGTCTCGCAGGCCACTCTAGCCATAGGGTCTTTGGCCAAAATAGCATCCAGGACGGCATCTGAAATCAAGTCGCAAAGCTTATCAGGGTGCCCCTCAGTGACCGATTCCGAGGTCACAAATAGCGACGGTGATTCCATGAAGGTGGTCATCGTGCTCTCCTTTGCTCTAAGTCCCTAGTTCCCAACTCTCCAGGTATTTACTCTGCTCAGGGGTTGGGGTGTCAATGGCGATCCCCATAGCTCTGAGCTTGAGCCTGCCCACCTCGTTGTCTACTTCTTCAGGGACAGGGTAAACCTTGGGTGTAAGTTCCTTGGCTTTCTTGACTATATGCTCTGCGCAAAGAGCTTGATTGGCAAAGCTCATGTCCATAACGCTGGCGGGGTGCCCTTCAGCAGCGGCCAGATTGACTAGCCTGCCTTCTGCAAGAAGGAAAAGGTCTTTCCCGTCGGGCAGGGTGTATTGCTCCACAAACGCTCGTATCTGCTTCTTCTCCACTGCAAGGTTCTCCAGGGCGGGGATATTGATCTCTGCGTTGAAGTGCCCGCTATTGGCCATAATCGCTCCGTCTTTCATCACCAGCATGTGGTCCCTATTGATGATATTCAGTCCCCCGGTTACTGTGATGAAGATGTCACCTACCCTGGCTGCCTCGAGTAGGGGCATGACCCCGTAGCCATCCATCACCGCTTCCAGAGCACAAACAGGCTCAACTTCGCATACTATAACGTGGGCACCGAGTCCCTTTGCTCTCATTGCCACCCCGCGACCACACCAGCCGTATCCACAGATCACCACTTGCTTACCTGCCCAGAGGATATTGGTCGCTCTGGTGATGCCGTCTATGGTACTCTGCCCGGTGCCATAGCGATTATCGAAGAAATGCTTTGTCTGGGCGTCGTTTACTGCAATGATGGGGTATTTCAGCTTTTTGTCGTGTTCCAGGCTCCTCAGCCTGATCACCCCTGTGGTGGTCTCCTCTGTTCCCCCGATTATGTCGCCGACGAGCTCCCCACGGTCTTTGTGAATCGATGCTACAAGGTCAGCGCCGTCGTCCATGGTAATATGAGGGCCATGATTCAGGGCAGCGTTGATATGTCTATAATAGGTTTCGCTGTCCTCTCCCTTGAGAGCAAAAACAGGGATGCCGTGTTCCATCACTAAGCAGGCAGCAGCATCATCCTGAGTTGAGAGAGGGTTGGAGGCGCAAAGAGCTAGTTCGGCACCGCCTGCCTTGAGTGTTAGGGCCAGGTTAGCTGTCTCGGTGGTGATATGGAGGCAGGCAGAGAGGCGAATCCCTTTAAGAGGCTTCTCCTTAGCAAACCTCTCTCCGATTAATCGCAGCACTGGCATCTCACGGGCTGCCCACTGGATACGGCGCTCTCCTGCTGGAGCTAATGACGGGTCACTGATATCGCTTGCTGTTTTTCCGCTCACACTAATGCTCCTTTGAATTTGCTGATCTTCCTTTTTGCCTTCGGACTGAGCTGGTCTGCAACCCAGTCAGGTACATCCACTGTGCCCATCAGAAGCGGTTTCTGATGGCAATCGCTGCCCCCGGTCATGATCAGCCCGTGCTCCTTGGCAAACTCAATGTAATGTGCTGTGGTCCTTGTATCGTTTCTTGAGTGCCAGCACTCGATACCATCAATGTAGTCCAGCATATACTCTTCGATGATCTTTGTCTGTGTGTCCAGGTCATGCGTTATGGTTATCAGAGATGTCCCATTCGGGTCACTGGGATGGGAAAGTGCCAGCATGCCGCTGGCGTTCCTTATCAACTTTGATGCTTCAGCAATTGAAAGGGGATACTTGGGCACATCGCACTTTACCAGATATTTATCGAATGCTGCTTGCTTATTTTTAACAATCCCTTTCTCTACTAGATAGTTCGCGATGTGGGGTCGGCCGAATACGCCGTCTACGCTGTCCTGTATATTCTTCAGATCTCGCTCCGTGAATCTTTCGATGCCCTCTTTATCGAACTCGGCGTTCAATTTCTCCAAAATCTGACGTGCTCTTGTTTCCCTGTGTTCTTTTATGAATTGGAGCTCATTCCTCAGCTCTTGGTTGCCGATATCGTACTGGTAACCCAGGAAATCCAGCGAAATGGACTTTTTAGCATTGCCCTTAATAGGATATTCGAACGTGATATTCAATTCCACACCGGTTACATAGGACATCCCATACTCATGGGCAAGAGCGATTGCTCTTTCCTGGCAGTCTATAGAATCGTGGTCAGTTATCGAAATTAGCTCGATATCTCTATTCTTTGCTTCCTTGAAGACCTCTTCTATGGACAGGTTGCCATCGGAGCAGGTCTTGGTATGGATGTGCAAATCTATTTTCATCTCATCTCTTTTCCATACCGATGATATACCAATCCCCTGGCGGGTCGTACTGAGTATCGACTATCAGGTGAACGATGTCAAGGCTAGGGTTCAACCGTTTGAGGTCATCCAGATCAACCTTTTCAAACTTCTTCTCGTTGTTGGTGTAGGCCTGCTCGGTCAGTGCGTTCGATTCGTAGTCCTGTTTGGTCCGTCTCAGTATCCGTGCGATGGCTACCTCTCTGGGGCAGTGAGTTTGCATGATGACAAGCGTCCGACTGTTCTTGGCTGCTATTGCAGCGGCACGTCTTCTCAACGATTGTGTTACGAAGGTAGCGTCGATTATCGTGCCATTGCCCTCACTCAGGCTCTCGTCAGCTCGCCGGAAGGTCTCATCGTAGACCAGCATTCTCTTGCCCATATTCGAGGCGACCTTTTCATCAAATATATCCTCGTTTTCAAGCACTTCTCTTCTAACCAGGTCGCTTCGTACTATAGGGTAGCCCTTGATCTTCGACACCTCCTCACTCGTCTCAGTCTTCCAGGTGCCGGGGAGGCCGCAGGTGATAAGCAGGATATCGGAGCCCAGCTCGGCCTCTATGAATTTCGCAAATGGCTCCTTCAATTCATCATCCCCCTATGCCGAATTTTCGACCCTCTTCTAATATACTCTTTTTACTCAGTAGTCAAATTGCCCTATATACGTCTCCGCAAGCTCGAAGTACCTCTTGGCAACGGCTAGCGTCCTCGTCTTCTCCTCCTCTGAGATATGGGGGTCATTGAGCTTGAAGCCTTCCACCTTTCCCCGGACATAGGCCCGGTAGCACTTGTAGAAATCGAGAAGCGCGAGCAATTCCTCGTCACCAGATGCCCCCACATAGGCATCCACGAAATGCTTCGACAGGTCAGGGCGCCCGTGAAGGTCCAGGTCCATAGCCAAAAAGGCGACCTCGCTGGCGACGTCGATGTACCTGAACCTGTCGTTGAATTCGATGCAATCGAAGATGCAGATGCCATTGCTGAAGCAGATGTGTGCGGCGTGGAGATCACCGTGACAGTCCTTTATTCTGCCCTCGCTCACTCTCTTAGCAAATAGCTCCGCGTTTCCTTTCAGGAAGGAATAGTTGTAATTCTTTAGCTTCTCATATTGCTCTGGAGCGATTGTGAGGTTGACATAATCCTCGGTCTGGACGAAGTTCTCCTCGGTATTCTGCGTCACGGTATCCAGGCCACCGATGCTGGCCAGTTGCTCGCTCATCTCCGCCTGGCGGTGAAACTCGACTAGCCTGTCAGCCACTCTCTCCACCATCTCAGGGGTCACCTGGTTGCTTTGAAGCAGCCTATCCATCATCCGTTGGTGAGGGAGGTGGTGCATCTTCACTGCGTATTCAACCTCTATGCCGTTGCCCTCTACTGAGATGGTATCTCCGTCCTGGGTTATGGCCACGACCCCCAGGTAGGCATCGGGGCAAAGCCGCCTGTTCAGCGTCACCTCCTGCTGGCAGTAGAAGCGTCGCTTATCCAAGGTGGTGAAGTCAAGAAAGCCGAAATCCACGGGTTTCTTCACCTTGTAGACATAGTCGCCGGCGAGGAAGACGGCAGATATCTGCGTCTGCACGAGCTCGACTTCCTGAGGATTATGGGGATATGCTTTTGGGCTCGATAGCGCTTGTAATAGCACTGACAGCTCTGGCATTGTAGGCCTTGCCCTCCCCAAAGCTGAGATAGCTTAGCTTGCTTATCCGCCTTGTTGCGTTGCCTTCAGCGCTTTTGTTTTCTCTTCCAGCTTCTTGCGTTTGCGGCGGTGCTTGAGTTGTGCCACTCGCTTCCTTTTGTTCATGTTCCCTCAACCTACGTTTGTGGAGAGAAGGTTACTGCCACCATTTCACCGGCGGAGAACTTATCTCCGGGAAGTACCTTATGCCCCAGCTTGACCCTCATTCCGATTAGGTCCATAGTTGCCTTATCCGGGTCGATGCCTTCTATATTGCCCATTATCCACGGGCCCTCGTCGAGTTCCGCCATGCCTACTATATAGGGGGCTTCAAATCCCTCCGGGGGCACCCGTATCACGGTAAAGGTCTGAATCTGCCCCTTACCGCTGAGCTCGACAACTTCCATGTCCTCGCTGGCGCATTCCATACAGACCTTTTTCGGGGGCACGGTGTAAGCCCCGCACTGGTTGCACTTCAGTCCCAATAGCTTATTTTCTTTGAGAGCCTCTGCGAACATCTTAGCGGTAAGTTTGTATTCCATGTTTTACCTCACGAAGGTCATATTCTGAAGATCATGTCGCAGACCATGCTAAGGTCTGCGCCGAGCGTATCTGTTATTCCTATCCTTGCGCCTTCCACCTGCCTTTCCCCACATTCGCCCCTTAATTGCTTCGCTATCTCATAGACCTGGGCAGCACCTGTAGCACCTATGGGGTGTCCTCTTGCTTTGAGCCCGCCAGAGGGATTTATCGGTGTCCTGCTGCCGATCTGCGTATCGCCCCTCTCTGCGGCTTTGCTGCCATCCCCGAAATCAAAGAAGCCGAGGCCTTCGGTAGCTGCTATCTCCGCTATAGTGAAGCAGTCGTGGAGTTCACAGATATCTATATCCTTGGGGCTAAGCCCAGCCATACTATAAGCCTGCTTTGCTGATATCTCCCTTGCCTTAATCCTGGTAATGTCCTTCTGATTGGGAAGCGGCGGCGCGGAGCACTGTCCTACGCCGGCAAAGTAGACCGGCTTATCGATGAGTCTCTTCGCCCTCTCCGCCGAGGCTAGAACGACCGCTGCAGCTCCATCGGAGAAGGGACAACAATCGTACAATTGCAGGGGCTCAGCAACCATGATGCTGTTATATACATCCTGGATGGTTATCTCCTTTCGAAAATGGGCCTTGGGGTGGAACGTGCCATTATGGTGATTCTTGACGGCAACCATGGCCATCTGTTCCTTGAGCTTCTCCAGGGGAATACCATATTTCTTGGCGTAAAGATGCGCCATCATAGCGAAGACGCCGGGGAAGGTAATTCCGGTGGGGCCTTCATAACGGCTATCGCTGCCCATAGCGAAGGTCCGTGTGGCATAAGGGGTACTCATGGCCAGCGCCTTCTCGGTCCCTCCAGCGAGAACGATATCATAGAATCCCGAGGCAACCCACATATAGGCATCCCTGATCGCGACCGAGCCTGAGGCGCAGGCACCCTCGAACCGGGTGGTAGGGATGTAGGGTATCCCTATGTCAGCAGCGGCGAAAGCCGATATGGTTACCTGACCTTCCTCAAAGCCACAGAACACGTTGCCCAAGAATAGCGCCTGTATGTCTTTAGGCTCAAGGTTTGATTCGCTGATGGCCTCCATTGCCGCCTCAGAGAACAACTCGATGTTGGTTTTCTCCGAAAGGCCAAATTTGGTCATCCCCACGCCAACTACTGCTACTTCTCTCATCTGTCGCTCCTTGGTTATTTCTAATCGTTGCTTACGGAGCTTTGAAGGCCAGGAAACACTTCTTGCCTTCCCCTTGCTCCAGAAACTCCACAGTGAGAGGGGTCCCGACCTTGATATTCTCCGGTTTCTTGGGATCGAGCCCGTGGATTCGGCTACTTATTTTCGGCCCCTCGTCCAGTTCTACGACTCCGACGAGGTAAGGATTATTTCTATCATATCCTTCCTCGATTGTACAGGTGGGGCCCACGGCGATAGCAGTGAAAGCAGCGAGTTTGCCGTTGCCCTTCAGCTCCACCCATTCCATATCATTTCCGTGGCACTTGGTACAGATAGGGTGGGGTGGTAGAGATAATGTCTGACACTTCTTGCACCGCGAAGCCATGAGCTTCTTCTCAGCGAGAAACTGATAGAAGGAGGCGCTGTTAACTTCTCTTTCCTCAGTCAAGGATTACCTCCTCTGATAGATATGAACTGCGCAGGTACCGCCGGTTGCTCCGACGTTATGAGTTAAAGCGAGGTGAATGTCTTTTCCTGGAACTTGCCTCGGACCTGCTTCTCCTCGCATCTGGCACCATATCTCCACCGCTTGCCCTGCACCTGAAGCTCCTACAGGATGCCCCTTGGATTTGAGGCCCCCGGAGGTATTGATGGGTTTAGGCCCATCGCGAGCCGTAAGCCCTTTCTCGGTTGCTTTGTAGGCCTCGCCAGGTTTGAAGAACCCCAGATCCTCGATAGCCACGAGCTCAGCAATAGTGAAGCAATCGTGGACCTCAGCGATCTGAATATCTTCGGGTTTCACTCCTGCTATGTCGTAGGCCTCCCGGGCTGCGGTTCTTGCTGCCAGGATGGAAGTCATGTCTTCCCTTTCATGCAGGGCATGGTCGCTGCCCTGGCCAGTGCCGACGATGTATATCGGGTCGTTGGAGTAACTCTTGGCTAACTCCTCGGCAACAAGGAGAAGACAGGCTGCTCCATCGGTGATGGGTGAGCAATCAAACAGCCTCATCGGCCAGGCAACCACGGGATTGGCCTTGGGGTCTTTGAGGAAGTCAAGCTCATCACGCCAGGTGGGCACCGGTTCGCCCTTTTGTTTTGCCTTTTCAATCCTGGAATCCATGAGGTCTTTGATGGATCTATTAAATTGAGCTTTTGGATTTAGGGCTCCGTTGTTGTGGTTTTTGATCCCCACTTTCATAAAGTGTTCCACGGTGGCACCATACTTCGCCATATAGGCGGTAGCCATAGCGGCATATAGCGCGGGGAAGGTAAAGCCGCAAGCAGCCTCATAGACCACGTCGCTGGCAGCAGCCAGTGTATCGGTTACCTCTTCCGTAGGAAGGTTCGTCATTTTTTCGGTCCCACCGACCAGGACGATATCGTAAAGACCGGAAGCCACAGCGATTATCCCTTCCCTTATGGCAACGCCACTGGACGCACAAGCAGCCTCTACCCTGGTGGCTGGCTTGGGGACTAGCCCTACCCAGTCGGCCATAATGGGCGCAAGATGAGCTTGTCCCTCGAATAGGTCGCTGGAGAAGTTGCCCACATAGAGGGCTTCGATGTCTTCAGTATCCATCCCCTTGTCTACCGATTTGGCCATCGCATTGAACGCCTCGACAAACAACTCTCGAGTATTCTTGTCGGGGAAAGCGCCGAATTTCGACATCCCGGCCCCCACCAAAGCCACCCCTCTTCCCAGTTTTGGTGCCCTGCGCCTCATGGTTCCTCCTTCAAAATGTTCCCAACTTGCAAGGCAATTGTGAAGCCCTTATCAGTTTCGCTGGTCAAGCCTCTTCCTGAACCCTGCTGAGACTCCGGCCGTCAACTCCAGTGCCCTTGCTGCCGCCTCGGTTGAAATCGACCCCAGTCCGCAGGATGGGGTGATCAGACATTGTGACTGTAGGGTATCGTAACTCACGCCTTTCTTCGAGAGCAGTGCCATCGTTTCCTCCAAGCGGTCGAGGAGGCTGGCTTCGGCCTCCTTGGCCAAGGCCTGCTCGTCGTTGGGGACGATTCCCCAGGCGATGACTCCTCCCCGGCTGAGAAAGTCTGCTACCTCTGAGGGATAGAGGCTCAGGGTCTCCCCGTAGTTGTAGGCATCGAAGCTTAGAACGTTAATCGAGGTCTGGAGCAAAACCGACCAGTCGGTGTTGCCACAGCAATGAATAGCTTTAAGCCCACTTATTCCTCCCAGGACCTCCTCCAGGAGGGTTGCCACCTGCTCGCGGGGGAAGGACACAAACGCTGAGCCCAGCGAGGCGAGGTAAGGCTCGTCGACTGAGATGATAGTGTTAGGGGAAATAGCACCAAGTGCCCTTTCCTGCCAGGCTGCCTTCAGCCTGAGGTGTTTAGCCAAGGCATCGGCGAGGACATCATCGTAGAGCAGAGGCCGCTGGTCCTGGTCGGTGACAGTCAACCCAAGGCTTATGGGGCCAGTCACCTGCCCCTTGACTGCCCTTTCACCATCTTTCCCGACCATGTCAAGAAAAACGTGAAAGCCTTCTGCGTATTCGTAGCTTACTGCGCTATGGTCTATACTGCTCTCCAGATAGGCGGCATAGAGCTGCTCTAAGGGCCTGCTCAGGTCTTGGGAGCGGTCGACCCAGATGCGCTCCTCTTCCAACACCACCCCGGGGAAGCCCTCGCTGAACTGGGCATACATGCTTTCCAGAAAGGACTTCTTGGGCAGCTGTGGCCAGGCGGGGATCTCGGGGAGGTGGGCTAAGACTAAAGAGCACGCTTCTTGAGGGTCAGTATGTGGCATACTACCTATTGCGGTAGCCAGTCCGTTTAGCTCGAACCTTCCTTTGCTCATTCCAGGTATTTTCCTATCAGCAGAGCCAGCTCCTCCTTTTTCTCAGGGGGAATTAGTTCCCTGGCTGTAATGATAGCATCTTTGAGGGCAGAAGCGCAACCGCATTCCCTGTGTTGAGGCAGTTGACCGCTGGCCTTCTTTATTACCACCTTCGCTGCATCCACGGTCCGCATCAGGTTTGAGATCACCATATCTATGGTAACCGACTCGTGTACTTCATGCCAGCAATCGTAGTCGGTGACGCAGGCGATGGTGGCGTAGCATATCTCAGCTTCCCTTGCCAGCTTGGCTTCGGGTAGGGCGGTCATGCCGATGATGCTTGCCCCCCAGGAGCGATAGAGATTGGACTCTGCCCTGGTGGAGAAGAAAGGCCCCTCCATTGCTAGGTAGGTACCCCCGGGGTGTACCCTGGGCACGTGGGTGCCCACATGATAATAGGCTGCCTGGTAAAGGAGCTGGCTCAGCACCGGGCAGAAGGGGTCGGCGAAGGTACAGTGCACTACAATACCCTCTCCAAAGAAGGTGTTCACCCTGCTCTTGGTACGGTCGATAATCTGGTCAGGGATAACGATGTCAAGTGGTTGGACATCCTCTTTCAGGCTGCCAACAGCGCTAACCGAGATTATCCATTCCACCCCCAGCGATTTCAAAGCCCAGATGTTAGCCCGTACCGGCAGCTCGGTGGGCAGGATACGGTGCCCCCGGCCATGCCTGGGGAGGAAGGCGACCCTTGTCCCTTCAAGCGTGCCCAGGACGATGGCGTCGCTGGGATCGCCGAAGGGCGTCTTAACCTTGACCTCCTCGACATCGGTGAGCCCATCTATTCCATAGAGCCCGCTGCCACCGATTACACCAAGCTTCGCTTCAGCCATTTTTCGTCCTCCTGTTAGCTAATCACTTTCCTCAGCCGCTCCACATAGGGCTCCCTGATGACGCCTTGCTCGGTAATTATGGCGGATATGTAATTGTGCGGCGTAACGTCGAATGCCGGGTTGACCACTCTCACGCCCTCGGGGGCGACCCTGACCCCTTGAATATGTGTGACCTCGTCGGGGCTGCGCTCCTCGATAGGGATGTCGGCGCCGGATGACAACGAGAGGTCGATGGTGCTTACTGGTGCGGCGACATAGAAGGGGATGGCGTTCTCCATGGCCAGCACCGCTAGGGTATAGGTGCCGATCTTGTTGGCCACATCGCCATTGGCAGCTATGCGGTCGGCGCCGACGATGACGCAATCTATCTCGCCTTTGTTCATGAAATATCCGGCCATATTGTCGGTGATCAGTGTCACCGGGATATTCTCCTTGAGCAGCTCCCAGGTGGTGAGCCTTGCCCCCTGTAATAAGGGGCGGGTCTCGGTAGCATAAACCTCTACCCTCTTGCCCTGCTCCTTGGCTATCTTGATTACCCCCAGCGCTGTCCCGTATCCCGCTGTGGCCAGAGCCCCGGCATTGCAGTGTGTCAATACAGTGAAACCGTCTTGGACGAACTCCGCTCCGAACTCGCTGAGGCGGCGATTGGCCTCGTCGTTTTCAGACTCTATCCGCTGTGCCTCGGCGAGGAGATCCGCCTTTATTTGCGATACCTCTTCGCCGCTTTGAGCTACCCGGTTCATCCTGTCCAGCGCCCAGAAGAGGTTGACTGCAGTGGGGCGGGACAAGGAGAGCGCCTCGCTCACAGGGCGAAGTTTAGCCAGGAACTCATCTTTGGAGCTCGCGTCCATCCTTTGTGCTCCCAGGGCTAAGCCGTAGGCGGCGGCGACGCCGATATCAGGTGCCCCTCGAATGCGCAGCTCTTTTATGGCGTCAGCTACCTCACGAAAGTCCGCTAGCTCCAGGAATACCTCCTCATGAGGCAACCTGGTCTGGTCAATGACCCTTATTTTGTCACCGAGCCACTCGATGACCTTAAAGACTTTCATCCAGCTTACCGTGCCTCTTTCTCAAAGTTGAGCAGCCTGAAAGCCACTACATCCACCAACCCCTTGTCGGTCAGCCTGAGCTCCGGTATCACCGGCAGGGCGAGGAAGGAGAGGGTAGCGAAGGGGGAGGGGAGCACGCAGCCCAAAGTCGAGGCTGCTCTTTGTAGCTCTTCCAGCTTGGTCACCACCGCCTCGAGCGGTTCGTTGGACAGAAGGCCGGCGATGGGCAGGGCCAGGGAGCCCTGGATCCCCCCTCCTGCAGCCACGACCAGCCCTCCCTGGAGCCTCTCAATCTCCTTGATTGCGGCAAATATGTCCTGGTCGTTGGTGCCTACGATGACGAGGTTGTGGGAGTCATGGGCGATGGAGGAGCCAAGGGCACCGTTCTTAAGCCCGAAGCCCCTGACCAGACCCAGTCCAATATTGCCATTGGCCTTGTGCCTTTCCACAACTGCCAGTTTCAGGATATCTCGCTCGGTGTCAGGCACGACGAATCCTTCTTCTATCTTCGCCTCTGCATCGATTCTCTTGGTGATTATCTGTCCAGGGACGATCTCGATAACAGGGAGCGACCTCTTCGCGGCTGGTATCTTCAGCGCTTCGATGCCGAAAGGCTTGATATTGACTGAGTGGGTAATCTCGGGGTCAATGCGCCACGGGGCGGAGAAAAGCGCCTCGCCATCCCTGGCTACCAGACTTCCCCGGTAAAAGACCATATCTACGCTTAGCTTCAATAGATCATCAATGACGAGGAGATTGGCTATGTATCCCGGCGCCACAGCACCTACTCTGTACAGCCTGAAGTACTCCGCGGTATTGATGGTTGCCATTTGCAGAGCGCGGAGAGGATCAAGCCCTCTTGATATTGCCTTCTTGACCACAGCGTCGATATCGCCCTCTCTGAGCAGGTCAGCACAGGTACGGTCATCGACCACGAAAAAGCACCTCTTATAGGTCTTGTCGTTAACGAGCGGGAGCAACTCATCAAGGTTTTTCTCCGATGAACCCTCCCTGATCATGAGATACATACCCCGCCTCAACTTCTCTCTGCCTTCCTCAAGGGTGGTTGACTCATGGTCGGAGTCAATGCCCGCTGCCAGGTAGGCATTCAGGTCTTTGCCACTGAGGCCGGGAGCATGGCCATCGATCAGTTTGCCTCTAGCGAGCCTGATCTTCTTCATCACCGCTTGGTCACGGCTCAAAACGCCGGGGAAATTCATCAGCTCGCCCAGCCCAATCATGTTCTTCCATCTCAAGGCAGTTTGGAGTTCCTTCTCTCCGAGCTGGGCTCCCGCTGTCTCGAGATGTGTGGCGGGGACACAGGAGGGCGCCATGAAGTAGAAGTCCAGAGGAAGGCGTCGGGCGCAGTCCATCAAATATCTGATTCCTCTGAGCCCGCTCACGTTGGCGATCTCGTGGAGGTCGGTTACAACAGAGGAAACTCCTCGAGGCACCACTGCCTTGGCATATTCAGCGGGGTGGAGCAGTGAGCTCTCAATGTGTACATGTCCGTCGATCAGCCCCGGGGCCAGGTATCTGCCCTCAAGGTCTATAACTTGCTTCGCCTGACGATAATCGCCGATGCCAGCTATGTACCCTTGGTGGATGGCGACGTTGCCATCCTCGATCTCAGCGGTAAAGGTGTTCACTATCTTGGCATTGGCAAGCAAGAGGTCGGCTGGAGTAGCACCCGTGCCTGCAGCTATCAATTCTTCGAGGCTCATTCTTGATCCTCTAGGACACAGAGGTCAGGCAGGTGGCGGAACTTCTCGTCGAGGTCAAGCCCGTAGCCGATAACGAAGGCGTTGGGGACCGTGAAGCCTCGATAGTCGATGGGAACCTCCACTGCTCGCCTTGAGGGTTTGTCGAACATTGTGCATAGCTTGAGTGATGCCGGCTTTCGGCGACCAAGATAGTCGAGGAGAAAACGTGTTGTACGTCCACTATCCACAATGTCCTCGATCACCAGGACATGCCTTCCTCTTATCGAGATCGAGGTCTTGATTCCCTGAACCTGCTTGACTCTGCCTGAGGTCTCTTTTCCGGCGCCGTAGCTCGACAACCTGATGAAATCGATCTCGACAGGTATGTTCAGTTTACGTATCAGATCGGATAGGAAAACGAAGCTGCCCTTGAGTATACCAATGAGGAGGGGGTGCTTGTCTTGGTAGTCCCTCCTGAGTTCGTCGGCAAGCTCTGCGACCTTCTTCTCGATCTCTTCTTTGGTGATAATAACCCTGAGCTTGTTCAAAAGCCTTCCTCTGTTAGATTTTACCCACCGCTACCAGGTAAAGTACACTCTCCTCTCTGCCATCGACTCCCAGCAGGCGGTTAAAGTCCTCGTCGTAGAAAGCGCCGATGGCGCAAGTTCCTAACCCCATCGAAGTGGCCACAAGGCAGGTATTTTGGGCTATATGCCCTGCCTCGAAGAGGATGTAGCGTTGGGCACGCTCTCGATATTGGCGCTGGGTGCGCTGGAAAATGGCAGAGAGCACCAGAACTACGTTTGCCTCTATCAACATTCTCTCTCCCAGTGCGGCCAGAGACATCTCATGGCGGAAATCGCCCTCGTGGACCAGCTCCAGCTCATGAGAGGCGACCAAATAGTGGTAAATTCCCCTGGTTAAACCCTCGACGTTGCTTATCACGGGGTAGACCTCTATGGGGTAGGTAGCCCCTGCCGAGGGAGCAGCTCTGAGTCCAGTGCGCTTGTCCGTGATACCACTTGAGTAGTAAAGAATATGCGATAGCTCAGCCAAAGACATTGTCTTCCCTGAGAAACTTCGCTCAGATCTCCTCTTGGCAATAGCTTTCTCTACACTGAGCCCGTTATAGGCTAGCTCTGGGGGGAGTTGGACCTTCTTCATTACCGACTGATTATAAACATGGTGGCATTGCCTGGCAAGCAAGTATACTCGTTCATAATGATTAGTGACACATCACCTCACTTCTTAGATTTGGTTTCCACTGTTCCAGGAATTTAGAGGATGTCAGATGCTCGGTGCTTGATGTGGTCTTAGTGTGTTGTATTGCCTAACCTATGTTGGTCAAGAGGTATGCTGATCTATGCCGCAGGAGTCCTCAGGTCGTATGTGATCGTATGCAATTGTACGTACATCGGACTGAGGAAGGGTTACAGATGTAAAGTAGAAATTACGAAGAGCTTACAAGCAGATTGCAGTGAGGCCAACAAGACATCTATATAATACTACTCGCTAGGGACAGGGCCTACTCCCAAATAGCCCTTTTTTCCTATTTCATTTTTCATCGATTCATGATAGCATATCGTGACCCAGGATATGCTACTCGTCAAAAAAGTGGACATTTGGCTCTTGAAAATGTTTTGGGAAGTGGTTAAAATCCGCAAGGTTAAGAACTAGCTAGAAGTTAGTCGAGGTAGATATGGTATTCTATCAGCTAAGTGAGAAGGCAAAGCTAAGGCGGCATCGTACCAATGAGGCTATAGCTTTGGCAATGCAAAGCCGGTGGGAGGAGGCTGTTACCGTCAACAAGGGCATAATCGAGATCTTTCCCGACGATGTAGATGCCTACAATCGATTGGGCAAGGCGTCAACTCAACTGGGAAAATATGCCGAGGCAAGGGAGGCTTACGGCCGTGCTCTGGAGATCGATCCCAACAATGGCATTGCCAAGAAGAACCTGGATCGTTTGGCTCATCTCAAAGAGGTAGATACTGGACCTAAGAACGGGAGGCAGGTCAGCTCCCACCTTTTTATTGAGGAGACGGGTAAGGCGGACGTAACCGATCTTTATCAGCTAGCACTACCGGAGGTGCTGGCAAGAATAGCGGCTGGTGATCCGGTTCACCTCGAACCCAGGGGGCAAAGCCTAACGGTGGAAACCGTAGATGGCGAGTATATCGGTGAGGTTGAGCCTAGGCTCGGGCTGCGCCTTATCAAGCTGATGGAGAGCGGCAACAAATATGCTGCGGGTGTCGCCAGTATATCGGAAGACAGTTGCAAGGTGATGATCAAAGAGGTCTTCCAGCATCCCAGCCAAGCGGGGCGTCCTTCTTTCCCCGCGCGAGCTGCTGACGGCTTCAGGCCCTATGTTAAAGATAGCGTGTTGAAGCATGAGCGAGAAGACGACGAGGAAGGCCTTGAAGAGGAGTACCCGGGCGAATTGGAAAAGGAAGAGCCGGTGTCTGAGCAAGTTACCTCTCTCGAAGAGATGGTTGCTCTTGCACATGGGGAGGACGAAGAAGAAGAGCTTGGATTAGAGGAGAAATAGAGAGGATCGTTGCGTGTTAAAGGAAAAAGCCGAGGCAATTGCCTCGGCTTTTTCCTTTGACGAACGTAGTGCGGCATGATACACTGTTATCGGGGTAGCGAACCGAGCTACGAAGTGGAACATTCTTGGAGGGATCGGGCATGGAAATAGGAACAGTCAGGTTGGTCAAAATTGAAGACGAGATGAAAAGCTCTTATCTCGACTATGCCATGAGCGTTATCGTCTCTCGTGCCCTGCCTGATGCTCGGGATGGCTTAAAGCCGGTGCAGCGTCGAATACTCTACGCTCTGAACGACATGGGTCTGCGTCATGATACTGCCTACAAGAAGAGCGCCCGTATCGTTGGCGAGGTGCTAGGCAAATATCATCCCCACGGAGATACTGCGGTCTATGACGCTATGGTGCGTATGGCTCAAGACTTCTCTATGAGGTATATGCTGGTTGATGGACAAGGTAATTTCGGCAGTGTAGATAATGACCCCCCGGCGGCGATGAGGTACACTGAGGCTCGTCTCTCACGGATAGCTGCTGAAATGCTAGCTGATATTGAAAAGGACACTGTCGATTTCACCCCAAACTTCGACGGTAGCCTTAAAGAGCCTACGGTTCTGCCCGCCAGGCTACCTGATCTGCTTCTTAACGGCGCCTCTGGGATCGCTGTGGGCATGGCGACCAACATTCCTCCCCACAACCTAGTTGAACTCTGTGATGGCATCTCTCACCTTATCGATACTCCGGAGGCTACCATCGATGACCTCCTCAAGCTGATCCCAGGGCCTGATTTCCCCACGGGTGGCGTCATAGAGGGATTGGAGGGGATAAGGAGCGCCTATACAACTGGCCATGGCAGGACGGTGGTTAGAGCTAGAACGCATATCGAGGAGGCGACCAGAGGGGGAAGATACCAGATCGTGGTTTCCGAGTTACCCTATCAGATCAATAAGGCTACGCTGGTGGAGAGGATAGCTGAGTTGGTCAGAAACAAAAAGCTCGATGGCATCTCTGAGGTGCGGGATGAGTCCGACAGGGAGGGTATGCGCATTGTAATCGAGTTGAGACGGGAGGGGCAGGCGCAGCAGGTGCTCAACAACCTCTATAAGCATACAGCCATGCAGTCATCCTTCTTCATCAATATGCTGGCCTTGGTGGATGGCCAGCCTAAAATGATCACTCTCAAGGGAGCACTGCTTCACTATATAGAATTCCGTCGCAAGGTAATCACTCGCAGGTCTCGATTCGACCTTGAGAAGGCGATGGAAAGAGCTCATATCCTCGAAGGATTCAGGATTGCTCTCAATCGCCTCAACGAGGTTATCGCTACCATTCGCCGCTCGCAGACTGTTGAAACGGCCCGCAATAACCTGATGAAGGAATTTGACCTCACCCAGGTCCAGGCGCAAGCCATTCTGGACATGCAGCTGCGCCGGCTGGCTGCCATGGAGCGCAAGAAGATTGCCAACGAATACACTGAGTTGCTCAAGACCATTGCCTATCTGGAGGACCTTCTGGCCAATCCCAAGAAAATCGACTTTCTGATTAAGGAGGAGGTCGGTGAGCTGAAATCCAGGTACGGCGATCCCCGGCGCACCGAGATCAGCGGTGAGGAGATATGGGATTTCAGCGATGACGACCTTATCCCTCGGCAGGAGATGGTGGTGACCTTGAGCAACAGAGGCTATATCAAAAGGGTGGCTACTGACACCTATCGTCAGCAGCATCGGGGTGGCAGGGGGATCGTCGGAATGGTGACCAGAGAGACAGACGCGGTTCGACGAATGCTCATCGCCAGTACTCACCGTAACCTGTTGTTTTTCACCGATCGAGGCCGGGTGTTCCGGCTCAAGTGCTACGACATTCCCAGGGAGAGTTCCCGGACGGCGAAGGGGATACCTATTGTCAACCTGCTCTCCATAGATGTCAAGGAGCGGGTTACCGCGGTTATCATTGCTCCTGAATCAGTAGAGGATAAATTCCTGGTGAGCGCTACACGCAATGGGGAGGTCAAGAAGACAAGGCTCTCCGAGTTCTCTTCAGTGCGCTCAAGCGGGCTTATTGCCATGGACCTTGAGCAGGGCGACGAGCTAGTTAGGGCCAGGGTGGCTGAGGCAGATGATCAGGTCGTTCTGGTCACAGAAAGCGGCCAATCGATCAAGTGCTCCGTTGCTAAATTGCGGACTGCCTCCAGAACCAGCGGTGGGGTGCGGGGCATTCGCCTCGCCCCTGGCGACAGTGTGGTTGGCATGGAAGTCGCCGTTCCTGATGCCCATATCCTCGTCGTCAGCTCCAATGGATATGGCAAACGCACCCCGTTTAAGGCGTACCCGCTTCAGCATCGTGGTGGCGGTGGGGTGCGCACTTTTAAGGTTGTCGGCAAGACAGGCAGAGTTGTAGCAGCACGCGTTGTCTATCCCTCAGACGAGCTGATGCTCATATCCGCTAAGGGAATAGTTATTCGTACTTCTGTTGAGAGTATACCCGTTCAAGGTAGAGCTACCCAGGGGGTAAGTGTGATGAGGATGGAGCAGGGCGATTGGGTAGCCTCCATCGGTTGTCTCAGCAAGGAGTAAGCCCCGTTGTCCGCCAAGTTTTCTACAGAATGGCTATAGTTCTACCTTTTTCAAAGAACTGCGACTGGCATTCATAACTCTTCCCATTCTCGCATTAGTCCTGCTTGTATACAGAGTGGACCAAAGTTGAGATTCGCACTCTAATATAAGCCTGGCATAGCTATGGCTTCATCCTTCGGCTTCTCGACCCTGGTTCGCAATATGGTATATAATGCGTGGCAGAGGAAGGGAGTAGCTGACGAATGGAGGAGGAGAATACCTCAAGTGATGCTATTGGCAGTGATGGGGAAGATATGGTCCTGGCCGGTGAACGGCAGGAGGCGGCGGTAAAAGGGGTTTTCCTGTCCCGAAAACTGTATCTCCGAATACTGGCTATTCTGATCGTAATCGCTATTACTGCCACTGTCTTTGTTTTCCGCGACCAGGTCGCGGACCTTGAAGCCTATGGGTACTTAGGTGCTTTCTTAATTGCTCTCGTTACTAGCGCCACTATCATCCTACCTGTCCCCGGGATAGTGTTGATAGCCGGCCTGGGCGCTAGCTTTGATCCGGTCTTGATAGGGCTGGCAGCGGGTGCAGGGTCGGCCCTGGGGGAGATCACCGGCTATATGGCGGGGTTCAGTGGACAAGTAGTATTCGAGAATAGCAGGTTCTACCCGCGGCTGGAGCGGTGGATGACACGGAGGGGCTTTATCGCTATCACTGTCCTCTCCTTCGTGCCCAATCCTTTTTTTGACGTCGCGGGCGCTACCGCGGGGGCACTTAGATTCCCCTTATGGAAGTTCTTGCTCGCGTGCTTCGTGGGCAAAACCCTCAGGTACATTCCGCTTGCTTACTTTGGCTGGTTTGTGGGTGTTTCCTGGTTCTAGCTCGTCTGGGCAAAGCTTTGAAGGGCGAGCCTTATCTTGTCCTCGAGGGTGAGGTCGGTGGAGCTGGGGAGAGTGGCGATAGCGGATATTGCTTCTGCTGCTGAATAGCCCAGGTTGATCAATGCCGCTTTTACGTCCTCATGTGGGTAGGGGATTGCTGCACCTTCTTGCTCGAACTTACTTTTGAGCTCGAGGACAAGGCGCGCTGCCGTCTTCTTGCCCACACCTGATATGGAGCTTAGCAGCTCCTCGTTGCCAGAAGCAACAGCTAGCGCGAATCTCTCCGGGTTCAATGCCGATAGCAGTGCCAGAGCGACCTTAGGGCCGACCCCAGAAACACTGATAAGTAGCTCAAACATTCTCATTTCATCGGTTGAGGCAAAGCCGTAGAGCGCCAGGTTATCCTCTCTTACCTGAAGATGTGTGTGGAGATATACCCTATCGCCAAGGGCTCCTAACACGCTCAGGGTAGAGGTCGGTGCCTGGAGGCGAAAGCTTATCCCACAGACATCGATGATAACCCAGTCATCGCCCCGAGCTTTTATTATGCCTTCGATCCCAGCAATCACTATTAAACTCCACTTCTCTAGACTATTGCCAAGTCTACTGGCTGCGCGCTAGTAATTGTGAGAAGCGCGCCTTGCTTATATGGCAGATGGCCACCGCCAAAGCATCGGCGGCATCATCGGGTTGCGGGACGGAGTGGAGCCCGAGCTGAATCCTGACCATCTCCTGAATCTGCCTCTTACCCCCATGACCGTAGCCGGTGACATTCTGCTTCACCTCGAGCGGTGTATATTCGTAAACTGGAAGCCCTTTATTGGCTGCGGCAAGGATAGCCACGCCCCGAGCTTGCCCAACAGCCAGCGCTGTTCTAAGATTTCGGGCCACAAATAGCTCCACAGCAGCCTCTGATGGCTGGTGGCGCTCTATAAGGTCGGTGAGGGCAGTGTAAAGCGTGCGTAATCTATCCGGAGTAGCTTGTTTGGCTGAAGTGGACAGACATCCGTAATCGATTGTGGTGAGCTCATCGTTGTTGTCCTCGATGAAACCGTATCCCATCACGGCAATGCCGGGATCAATACCTAAAACGCGAGTTGGCATCACAGCCTCGTCATCCCTGATACTTCTCCACTACCTCATTGGGGAAATCGGCATTGGTGAATACATGCTGCACGTCATCGAGCTCCTCTAACTTGTCCAGGAGCCTGAGCGACTGAAGTGCAGACTTCTCATCGAGGCTTATCATGGTCTTAGGGACCTGTAAGAGTTCAGCGGAGGAGATGGCGATCTCTTTCTCCTCCAGCGTTTTCCTCATTGCTTCAAGATCTTGGATCTGTGTATGGACTTCCACTATAGCTTCATCCACTTTAACGTCGTCAGCGCCAGCATCGATTGCGAACAAAGCCAGCTCCTCAGCATCTACTTTGTCGGCCTCGATGGTGATCACGCCTTTGGGCTCGAATATCCAGCTTACGCAGCCACTTTCCCCGAGGCTGCTGTTATTGCGGCTGAAGACGTTACGCACCTCGGAAAGCGTCCGATTTCGGTTATCAGTGAGTGCTTGCAGTAGAATGGCGCTGCCGCCGGGTCCATAGCCCTCCAATGTCACCTCAGTCAGGGCAGCGGCATCCGAAGAGCCAGTGCCACGCTTGATAGCGCGCTCAATGTTTTCCAGGGGCATGTTATTGTCATGAGCCCTCTGCACCGCTAGCCTTAGCCGAGAATTAGACTGCGGGTCATTACCTCCCTGACGGACAGCAATGCTGATCTCTCTGGCTAGCTTGGTAAAAACCTGCCCTCGCCTGGCATCAGCCAAGCCTTTTTGTCGTTTGATTTGCGACCATCTGGAATGCCCCGACATATCCTCCCCCTTCATTCCCGCTGGCCAAAAAGAGTCGCCTTATTTTGCCTTTTTCTCAGCCGTGGCTTTCTTGATGAAGTCAGCGATCTCATTGGTGGGAGTGCCCGGACCGAAGATACCCTTGACCCCCATCTGTTGCAGCGCTGAATGATCTTCCTCCGGAATGATGCCACCGGCCAAGACTATCGTATTTTCCAGCCCCTTTTCTCGGAGTTGTTCTATGACGAGCGGGAATAGCTCAAGGTGTGCGCCAGACAGGATGCTCACGCCAACGACATCCACATCCTCTTGCAGCGCGCTTTGAGCGATCATCTCCGGTGTTTGACGAAGCCCGGTATAGATCACCTCCATGCCGAAATCGCGCAGGGCGCGGGCTACTACTTTAGCGCCCCGGTCATGTCCATCAAGACCAGGTTTAGCAATGAGAACCCTGATCTTCTGTTCATCTGACATAGTAAACTGCCCTCTCCTATATTTGTTGATCGAGTTCGATCAGCACGCCCAAAGTCGACTTGGGATGAATAAAAGCCATCTTAGCACCCATTTCCTCCCCTATTCTTCCGTATTCCCCACTCTCTATCACTCGCACTCCACTTTCCCTGAGACGCTTGACTTCTGCTTCTATGTTATCGACCCACAGGCCAAGGCGGCACAGGCCTTCTCCCCGCTTCTCCATCCACCGCGCTAGGCTGCCTCCCACAGGGTCTTCCGGGCCCACTGTGGGCTGTAGGAGCTCTAGGTAGCAATCACCCAGAGGAAACATGACCACCTTGACCCCGGGCATCTCCACCACCCCTTGATCCCAGGGCTTGAGGCCGAGAACTTCGGTATATAGTCTCTGTGCCTCCTCTATGTCATTGACTGCAATGCCCACAAAGCTGACCCTCGTGATCACCTTTAGCCCCTACAGTTTTTGCGCCAGCTCGATCAGCACTCCGTTGGTGGAACGAGGGTGGAGGAAGCCGATCTTTCCTGCCAGTCCTTTTCTACCCTGCTTGTCTATAAGGTCGACACCTCTAGCTGCTAGCGACTCTAGCTCCTTGTCAACATCATCGACCTCGAAGCATATGTGATGAACCCCCTCGCCTTTCCTCTCCAGGAACTTGGCCACCCCACTTTCGGGGCTGATGGGCTCTATCAACTCGATCTCAACATCGCCTACAACGATCACCGCTGCCTTTATTCCCTGGTCGGCAACAGTCTCTACGTGAGAAGCCTTGATCCCGAGCAGGTTCTCATAGGTCTTCAGTCCCTCGTCAAGGTTGCCTACCGCAATGGATACATGGTCAACCCTTTTGATCATTCTTTCCTCCATTTATGCCGCCAGATAGAGAGACTTAGGGCAGCTTAGATCACCAAAATTTCCTCCTGCTCCCCGAAGACGCCGCGCAGCACATCACAGATCTCGCCCAGCGTGGCATAGGCCTCGACGCAATCGATAAACGCAGGCACGGTATTATCTTTGCTGCTTGCTACCGCCTTTAATCTATTCAATACCTGAGCTACTTTCTCGTTATCCCTTTTTGCTCTCAGCGAAGCCAGGCGTTTCCTCTGCCTTTCAGCCTCAACCGGATCGACTCGGAGAAGTCCAGTTATCTCCGGATAGGGGGAAACGAATTTGTTGACGCCGACTACAACCCTCTTTCCATTCTCAGTATCCTTCTGAGTACGATAGGAGCTTTCCTGAATTTCTCTTTGCTGGAAGCCCTGTTCAATCGCAGCCAGCGCACCGCCAAGATCATCGATCCTTTCAATATATTTCTCGGCCTCTGCTTCCAGTGCGTCGGTAAGGTATTCCACGTAATAGGAACCACCCAGAGGGTCAACGCAATCGGCGACACCGCTCTCGTAGGCCAGAAGTTGCTGTGTACGCAGGGCAGTTGTGACCGCATCCTCACTGGGGGTAGCGTAAGCTTCGTCGCGAGAATTCGTGTGTAGAGACTGAGTGCCTCCCAATACGGCTGCTAGCGCCTGAATGGCAGTCCTTATGATGTTGTTATCTGGCTGCTGTGCTGTTAATGTGTGCCCACATGTCTGTGTATGAAAGCGCAGCATCATTGAACGAGGGTCCTTGGCCTCAAACCTCTCCTGCATAATCTTGGCCCATAGCCGCCGCGCTGCCCTGAACTTGGCTACCTCCTCGAAGAGGTTAGTGTTGGCTGCAAAGAAAAATGAGAGCCTACCGGCGAATTCATCTACGTCCAGCCCGGCATCAATAGCTGCCCGTACGTAGGCGATTCCATTGGCCAGGGTGAAAGCCACTTCCTGCGCTGCAGTAGAACCTGCTTCCCTGATGTGGTAGCCACTTATACTGATGGTATTCCATTGAGGAAGATGCTCAGCACAGTAGTGGAAGATGTCTGTGGTCAGCCTCATCGACGGTCTGGGTGGGAAGATGTAGGTGCCGCGGGCAATGTACTCCTTGAGGACATCATTCTGGATGGTGCCATTGAGCTTTAACGGATCAACCCCTTGCTTCTTGCCCATAGCGATGTACATCGCCAGTAGGACAGGAGCGGTGGAGTTGATAGTCATTGACGTGCTTACCTTGTCCAGTGGGATTCCCTCGAAAAGGGTTTCCATATCCTCAAGACTGGCTATGGGGACGCCTACCTTGCCGACCTCGCCGTGTGCCTTGGGGCTATCTGAGTCGTAGCCGATCTGGGTGGGCAAATCGAAGGCCACGCTGAGCCCAGTCTGCCCCTGCTCCAAGAGGTAGTGATAGCGGCGGTTGGTCGCCTCGGCCGAGGCGAAGCCAGAATATTGACGCATAGTCCAGATTCTTCCCCGGTACATCGTCGGCTGCACTCCCCGGGTGAAGGGAAACTCTCCAGGGTAGCCCAGTTCCCCGCTATAATCGAAAGCTTGACGGTCGTCAGGGGCATATACGTCGTCGATCTCGATCCCCGAAGTGGTCAGAAAACGTTCCTCTCGTTCTGGGAAGCGCTTTATCGACGGCTGCAGTACCTTCTCCTGCCACTCTCGTTTACTCTTGCTGGTGTCCATTCATGCTCCTTTTGACTCGAAAATCCCTTCGCCTAAAGAAGTGTAGCCCATCCGCTGATTAGTGTCAATTAGGAGCGAAGGTCTTGTAGATAGGGGCAGGACGGTGTTTAGATAGCCTCTGCAAAGGGGTAGTAATCTGATATAATAGCGTCGTGACTCCTGTCACGACGGGGAATTCGTTGCCACGGGAGTGGCAACGCTACGCGGTTGACTGAAGAGGAGCGATGGAGCGCATAATATCAGCTAAGCCCAGGGAAGAGGATGTTGTGCTTGATAGGGGGCTCCGGCCCAAGCAGCTTGTTGATTTTGTGGGTCAGGAGAAGGTCAAGGATAACCTCAATATAGCTATGGCTGCTGCGCGGGGTAGGGGAGAGGCGTTGGATCATATCCTGCTGTATGGCCCGCCGGGTTTGGGCAAGACCACGTTGGCCTACATCATCGCTGCCGAGATGGCGGTGAACATCAAAATCACCTCTGGCCCCGCTATAGAACGCCCCGGCGATCTCGCTGCTATCATCACCAATCTCAACAAGTGGGATGTCCTGTTTATCGATGAGGTGCACCGTCTGGGGCGGGTGGTGGAGGAGGTGCTATATCCGGTGATGGAGGAGTTTGGTCTCGATATCGTCATCGGCAAAGGAGCAGGAGCAAGGAGCCTCAGGCTAAAGCTGCCTCGCTTCACCCTTGTCGGGGCAACCACGCGCTTCGCAATGCTCAGCCCGCCGCTTCGCGATAGATTCGGAGCGGTATATAGACTCGATTTCTACGATGAGGATGCTATCAGAGTCATTGTGGCAAGATCGGCTCGACTGCTTGGCCTGGAGGCTGAAGAGGAAGGGCTGGAGGAGATCGCTAAACGTGCTCGAGGTACCCCCAGGGTGGCCAATCGGTTGCTGAAGCGGGTTAGGGACTATGCCGAGGTGATGGCTCAGGGGGTGATCACCAAGGAGGTTGCCTTGGAGGCGCTGGGGAGGCTTGAGGTAGATTCCATAGGGCTTGATGAAGTGGATCACAAGATCCTGCGCACTATCGTCGAGAAGTTCAACGGCGGGCCGGTGGGGCTGGATACCATTGCCGCTGCCATCAGCGAAGAGGCAGATACTATTATGGATGTCTATGAACCCTACCTGCTGCAACTGAGTTTTCTGGAGCGCACGCCGCGAGGCAGGGTGGCGACGCGCTTCGCTTACGAGCACCTGGGTTTGGACTACGCCAAGGGGCAACCTGAACAACCCGGCCTGTGGTAATTGCGAGGCACCTTAATCCTGAGTGCAAATTCAAAAGGCTCGTCTCAGGGGTGTCCCCTTGTAGTGTACAGGCTTCGTTGTAATTTCCCCTCGAGGGATAAGCGTTACCCATATCTCCCCCCTTTTGTAAAGGGGGACCCTTCACGGATTCAAGAGTCAGTTAACAGGGCAGAGATGAGTTCCATTCTTCTTCATGCCTGCTGCGGCCCCTGCTCTACCTATGTGGTAAATTGTTTGCAGGAGCAGCGTCTCGAGGTCAGCGCTTTCTGGTACAATCCCAACATCCACCCTTTCCGGGAGCATCAGCGCCGCCTGGAGGCGATGGAAGCCTTGGCCCAAGCGACGGATTTGCCCCTGATCATAGACCCGGGCTACGATATGCTGAGATACTTTCAGGCGGTGGTGGGTCACGAGAGCAAGCGCTGCCCCGATTGCTATCGGCTGCGGCTTTCAAGAACCGCTGAGGTTGCTCAGCAAAGAGGGTTCGGTGCCTTCACTACAACCTTGCTTATCAGCCCCCATCAAAATCACGAATTGATTCATGAGCTAGGCGAAGAGTTAGGGAAGGAGTGGGGGGTGGAGTTTTATTACGAGGACTTCAGACCAGGCTTTCGCGAGGGCCATCGCCTGTCCCGGGAGCTCGGTCTCTATCACCAGGGATACTGTGGCTGCGTCTACAGCGAATGGGAGCGCTACGGCAAGGTAAAGATCTAGCCTACTGGCGCCGCAGCTTCTGGGTTCTGTCCGCTAGGAATACTTTTTGCTGGTAGGGGCAGGAGCGCCGCCCCTGCAATGAGGACCTGGTTTGGTAGCTTCAGGCGTCGGATTTGTTGTCAGACCCCAATGGCGTCGAACCGGCCAGTTCATCCGGCGTAGACTTATCCTCGTACCACGATGAGCGAGGCGTGTAATTATCGAACTCCTTTTCTACGCCGCAGTACTTGCATACACCCCTGCTTGTAGGCCCATTTGGGCTATTGATTATCCAATAGTGTTTGCACTTTGCCTGCTCTGCCGGATTTTGAGGCGCAGCTTCAAGTCTGTTCATCATCCGCTCCCAACTACCAATCAAAGCTATTCTAGGGGATGGTATGGCTTTTGTAAGCGACTTTTGTCTCATTGGGGGCTATGATGAGAAAATGCTGCCGTTTGCATGGAGCTAGTTAGGGGAAGGAACTTGGGCGAGTGGTATTCGGCGCTGTCTAGCGCTCTTCGATGACTATCTCAAAGGGGCAGCTTATGGCTCCGGTGGGGCATACCGCTTCACACAGAGTGCACCAGCGGTTGTATGAGACGCACTCTTCGCTTCTTACAACAGTTACAATGTTATCAACCAGGATGAAGACCTTACCGTGGCACACGCTGACACATAAGCCACATCCGTTACACTTTTCTCGGTCTATCACAGGCATTTCAAGCATTGCTACCCGCCTCCACCATAATCATCTTAAGACCCGAGTATGCTGGCTGTCTGCGACCTTTGTCTCAAACACTTACCTCTCCGCGATTTCTCTGAGCGCTTCCTTATCTGTAATCACGACTCGTTGGCGCTCTAACCTGATTACCCCTTCATCCTCCAGGGACTTGAGCGACCGTCCGACCATCTCCCGTGCGGTACCAGCAATGGCAGCCATCTCCTGCTGCGTCAGCTTGGGCTTAGGCCCTGTCCCATCACTGGCGTACTCCAGAAGTATCTTGGCTACCCTGGCTATAACGTGTCTGAAGGACAGGTCTTCCACAAGCGACACCAGATGTCTTACCTGCTGGGACAGCACACGGGTCACATTCAAGGATACTTGTGGGTGATCCCGGAGAATGACCGCAAGGTCGCTGTTTCTGATCCCGTAGAGAACAACAGGCCCCATGGCTTGGACACTTGCAGGGTTTGGCCCGCCGTCAAAGACAGGCACGTCATTAAAAGGCTCACCAGGACGTACGAAGTTGAGAATCTGCTCTTTGCCATCAGCGGAGGTCTTGAACGCCTTCACTACGCCGGAGGCAACAAAATACATCGCCTCTGCGGGCTCACCTTCAAGTAGGATCAAGTCTCCACTCTCAGAAGTCCTCTCGAAGATGAACTCCTTGATCGAATCAAGCTCAGCAGGGCTGAGATCAGAAAAATAGGGGATGGATTTCAGAAGCTCTACATCGATAGCCATCTCTTTTGAATCAATTCATAGACCCTGGCCTTAGATATACCCTAGGACTATATTAGCTCAACTGTCAAATCACTTGCTTTCCACGTGACCTTGCCAGGATTGTCTTTGCGCCTCTTCTCGTGATTATTCCTCCTTTTCAAACGCGTCCTTGCTTGCTCCACAGACTGGACATACCCAACCTTCGGGCAGTTCCTCGAAGGGGGTACCCGGCGCGATATCGCTCTCCGGATCGCCTTTCTCAGGAGCATAGACATAGCCGCAAACGGAGCACTTGTATTTCGCCATTCTAATATCTCCTCCCTTTTCCGTGGTCTTCTCTTCGATATATGATGGCGCTGTCTTTGGGGTAGTACCTCGCTTGACCTGATGATAATGGGCATAAGTCATTGGCTCGTCTTCAGTCAGAACCTCGGCATCAACAAGCTCGCCTATGAAGATAGTATGTGTTCCCACATCTACCTCATTAACCACCTTAGCTTCCATATAGGCTACGGCATGCTCCAGGACTATAGGCGCTTTGGTTTCACCCAGTTTGTAGTTGACCCCATCGAACTTGTCTGAGTCTCTTCCCGATTTGAATCCGAATTTGCCTATCAAGCTCAGCGGGGCATCCTGGCACAGTACCGAAACCGCAAAGACTCTGCTATCCTTGATGAATTCGTGGGTGAGGTTCCCTTTGTTGATGGCAACGGAAATAGTTGGTGGTTCAGAGCAGACTTGAATTACCGTGTTGGCAATCTGACCGTTGATCCTGTCTCCTTTTCTGGAGCCTATTATATACAGGCCATAGCTTATTGGACGTAACGCTTTGAGGTCCATCTCTCACCTTTCTTGTTCAACAATAACGACCACCTAAGTTGAACCTTCTATGGTTCGCAGCTGCTCTCGGGTACCTATGACAACAAGTTCATCTTGGCGATGGATGCCTTCACCTCAGGCTAGCTTCCGCTGCACTCCAGTTGATATTGTTGAAGAAGGCTGTAATGTAGTCGGCTCGCTTGAGCCCGTAGTCGATCATGAAGGCATGCTCGAAAACATCCAGCACCAGGATGGGGGTACAGCCTGCAAGGTGACCGGTCTCATGCTCGTTGATCCACTGGTTTATAAGCCTGCCGGGCAGGTTGTCCTGGTATAGGATGGTCCAACCGATGCCTCTTATCGTAGCGGTGGCTCTGAAATCCTTTTCCCAATTCTCGTAGCCACCAAACTCCTCGGCTAGCTTTTTGCCCAGCTTGCCCGATTTGTCAAGCGTCCCTTTGCCCCCGAGGTTCTCGAAATAGTACTCATGGAGTCGCATGCCGTTGAACTCGAAACCCAACCGCCGCTTTAATTCGGCATATTCTGGGGTTCCAACCTTGTCATCCTTGAGCATGGCAGCGAGTGTATCCAATAACTTATTAGTGTTGGTTACATAGCCCTGATAGAGGGTGAAGTGATTATTGAGCAATGTCTCGCTGAAACCCTCCATCCCGATTAAGCTGCTGTAGTCTTTAGCAGTGTACGCCATTCTCCCCTCCCTATTCGTGGCCTATTTTGCTTCCCTTATTGAGGGTTGCTAACCACAAGAAGCTTGTAATTTCCTATTTGATTAGCTCCATCTCCTCATCGCAGCAGACAAGTGTACCACCGCCAACCTTGGTCACCGTTACCTCGTTGCCGCAAACATTGCACCGGTACTTTTCGCCCTCCTTCGCAACTGCCATCGTGATTACCTCCTTCTGCTCCCGAAACTAAAGTTGCTCCAAAACTTCATGGATTTCTCTTTTCATCGAGATTCTCTACTGCGTGCTCAGACTTTTCTTGAGATCCGAAAGCTGCCTCATGTGAGCCTTCTCTTCTTCGATTATCTTATTTACTACTTCACGGTCTGACGTACGAACGAGGTCTCGCATCTCAGAGTAGAACAAGATCGAGTCCTTCTCTGCGCCGAGGGCGATCTGAATAGCCTCGACGTCGCTGCTCACTTTCCGCGCCATGTCATGGGCAATTTGGTCATCGGTGAAAACAAAGGAGCTGATCAGCGCTTTCAGATAAGAGTCATACTCTTCGGTAAGTGTCTCCGGTGGCTGATAATCGCCGACTGAGCCAAGCATATTCTGGAAGATCTTAATATGCTCTCTCTCCATGTCTGCCAGGTACTTATAGGTCCCCTGGACGGTGACATCTCTGGTCGAATCAACCAGGGAATCGTAGAATACGGCCCCATTTCGCTCAATACCGAGGGCAGTATTGATGAGCTCCCTGCCTGAGAAAAAGATACCCATCTTGGCAACCTCCTTAAAGCCTCTGTAGATAGTGGTGAGCACCCAGAGCTGCCTTGGCCCCTTCCCCAGCAGCGACCACGATCTGTTTCTCCGGGACGTTGGTTACATCTCCAGCAGCATATAGTCCCGGTATCCCTGTCTCACAAGCGCAGTTTACCTCAATCTCATCGAATTCATTGAGCTTGGTTATGCCTTTGGCAAAGTCTGAGTTGGGGATAAGGCCGATCTCGACAAAGACGGCTCCAACATCGATCTTCCTCTCCTCGCCGCTTTTCAAGTCCCTGATTCTGATTCCTTCCACACGGCTCGAGCCCTCTATCGCCACCACCTCGTGTTCCAGGAAAATAGTCAGGCTGGCGGCATCTTTTGCTCTGTCAATAAGTATCTGGTCCCCGGTGAGCGGGGTCGTGGAGACCAAATAGACATGCTCGGCTATCTTGACCATGTCGTCAGCAGCTTCCAGCGCAGAGTTGCCACCGCCAATCACCGCTATCCTCTCATCGGCGAAGAGAGGGCCATCGCAGATCGCGCAGTAGCTTACGCCCCTCCCTTTCAGATTATCCTCACCAGGTACATTAAGCTGGCGGGGACGCTTTCCACTAGCTATTATCACTGCCTTCGCTTGATAGCTCTCATCCTTGTCTGTTCTGATCTCAAATTCTCCATCTCCGCGGGATAGGGCTACTGCTCCTTGACCGATTTCCTGCTCTATAGGGAATTGCTTCACCTGCTCCTCAAATTTCAGCATTAGCTCAGGGCCTTCGATAAACTGGAATCCCATGTAGTTCTCGATGCCTGCTGTCCACAGGGGTTGACCTCCCAGGTCTTTGCTCAGGAGAAGGGTATTTATTCTCTTCCTGGCAGCGTAGACTGCTGCCGTCATACCCGCCGGACCTGCACCGACGATAATTAGCTCATACATAATCTATTACCTGGGGTTGATCTCGTTTACAGACCCAGCTTCTCTTTCAACTGTGCCTCATTGAAGCCGACTAGGATCTCGCCGTCGATTTCGATCACTGGTACTGACATGGCACCCGACTTGCTGATCATCTCCTCGCG
The DNA here is from genome assembly GCA_030619685.1 of Dehalococcoidia bacterium. The sequence continues at coordinate 90,098 of JAUXAX010000001.1, read as the reverse complement.
GGCTGCTTTGTCCTCGGCCACATTGAGGTCTTGATAGGGAATGTTGTTGGCATCCAAGAAACTCTTGGCTATCTTACAAAACGGTCAGGTTGGGGTCGAGTAGATCTTGACCTCTTTGGTGCTCATTTCGCCTCCTTGATTACTCGCTTTCGAATATGATAGCAGAAGGGGATAGATAGGGCAACGAAAAGCCGTTACCCAAGAGGTTGTACACCAACTATAGTAGCAAGCTGGTGATGAAGAAGTCATAAAATGAATACGAAAAAGCTTAAAAAGTTATTACATTTCGGGCAGGCGGTCTCTCAGCAGGGTAGAGTACTTAACTTGACATAAAGCAACTAAAGAGTTCCCCAAACCACGGCTGCGTTATCTTGCTGTCACGATCTAACAGTTGCCCACGGGTGCTGCACAACTCTTCGCTTTAGTACTCAGCGTTACTATTTTCCTATCAAAGAATACCCAAATGGGTCATTGTTTACGCAATTGCGGCTGTGCTAGTCTTCTCACAGATGCCAAGGAAGGCTTTCATAGGGAAGTCCCACGGATTGATACTACGAAGCCTCTTCTACTGGATGGACACGTAAGATAAGCCTAATCCCTGAAACGCAGGGGGGATCGAATATGGAAGAACGTGTGAAGCAGACTCAGGTCGAGAGCCTGATGACTGCCCGGCAGGTAGCTGACTTCTTGCAAGTCAGCGTGTGCACCGTCGGGCGCTGGAGTCGCAAAGGAGTGCTGAAGTTCTACCGCGTAGGCGGCCGCGGCGATATGAGATATCAACTCAAGGATGTTCTCCGTTTCCTAGAGGAATCCAGCTCTGGCTCAGGAGCAGACACCATGGGTGAGAAGGTGCCAGTTCGCCCCATCGGGGATAGACTTTCTGCCCCAAGCAAGAAGGCAAGAGGTGGCGCAAAAGGCCAGCTCTTGCGAAATAAAACTCGTTTAGCCGCAGCTGAGTTACCGAGAGAGCTCGAGAGCAGATCAAGAGCACTTGTAGACACATCTATGGATTACAGCAAAGCAGACAATACACTTAAGCGGCTGACTAGCAAATAGAATCTTGATCTGGAAGGGCTAATTGTGAAAGAGAGAATTGTAAAGGCGCTGATTGTTGAAGACAACCCAGAGGTCGTGGAGTCTATTTCCCTGGCCTTCCAGATGCACTGGCCTGAGGCCCAGTTGGTATCCACCTACATGGGAAAGAAAGGGATAGAGTTGGCGGAGAGCGAGGATCCCGATATCGTCATTCTTGATCTTGAGCTTCCCGATATCAGCGGCTTCGAGGTGTTGAAGCAGATCCGCCTCTTCTCCTCTATACCCATTATTGTCCTCACCGTAAGGGCCGAGGAAGCCGATATGGTTAAAGGGCTGGAGTGGGGGGCAGACGATTACGTAGTCAAGCCCTGCGGACAGCTCGAGCTCCTGGCGCGGGTAAAGGCTAGGATACGCGATAGGGACCATTTTGCTGAAGAGCAACCCCTCACTCTGGGCTCACTGAGCTTTAATCCCCTCACACGCCAGCTTTTGTATGGAAAAAAGGAGATAAACCTCACCGGCATCGAAGCTCATATCATTCACCACTTGATGAGAGCTGGAGGTGATGTGGCAAGCTACTCCAGCCTTGTCGAGCAAGCGTGGGGTGAGGCCTATCCCGGGGCTGTAGACAGCCTCAGGGTTCATATCAGGCGCCTGCGGGAGAAACTGGAAGCAGACCCCAGCCACCCACAGCTTGTCCTTAGCAAACCTAGCATAGGATACTTCCTGGCGAAATCAGGCTAATCCTGATCCTAATAGTGCCTGCTACGAGCAGATGCCAACAGTCCTCCCTAGCCGCACTTTCTGGCGAAATGTGCAATGCCCCCAAATAGGTGAAGCCGGCTTCGTGAGGTACAAGCGGAGCATCTGAGAGAAGCAAACAGGGGTACCAACCCGAAGCCACAACCACTACCTCACATCCTTTCGGCTGTCTCCAGTACTATCTTCCCATCAGCGATTACCCAGAAGAACTATTGCATACTTAATGATAGGTCTGCTAGTATATGAGCATGCAGTAGTACCCTACTATAGAGATGTAGGCGTCTATGATTCAGGCTACGATCTCATGGTCGTAGTTGATATCGGTCTGATACTACTGCATCGAGATTAGGACAAGGAGTGAATTATGCAGCGAACTATGACAGAGATAAATCAGGAAAGGATGATGACAGTTCAGCAGGTAGCAGACCTCTTGCAGGTTAGCATCTGCAGCGTAAGGCGGTGGAGCGATAAAGGTATACTGAAGTTCTACCGCGTTGGCGACCGCGGTGATAGGAGATATTGGCGCGAGGATATTCTTCGTTTCCTCGATGATTCCAGCCCCCACCTAAGGGCACATAGCGTGGGTTAAAAGTGCCAGCTCGCTCTCAGCATAGATTGACTCTCTTCCCCAAGCGGGAAGGTCAGACATGGTCAAAAAGGCCAACTCCTACAGAGTAGACCTCGCCCAATTGCTACTGAGCTGTTGAGAGAGCCCGAGAGCGGCTTGAGAGCTTTTATAGACACGCCTACGCACTAACACTTGCCCCCAACGTACCTCTCTCGTATTTCGCCTCATCCTTTCCTGGAACGAAGACGTACACCTTGACACCAGCTTGCCTTATATATTCGTGGTTTTTGTGTGGCTAGAACCCGCAAAGTTTGACGCGAGTACAACGCAATCCTACTCTAATCTCATTCAATTGGTGAACTTGACAAGAGCGGCAGGCGAGTAGCAGTCCGCGAGATTGCAGCGTGGTATGGACTATCTGATTCGATTGAAGCTGCTATGAAGGATAATGCTAAGTCCGAAAGTCCGCTTTGCAGTTTCATAAGATCAAGGACTTATATGTCGGGCTGAGAGTGTAGAGGGGAGTGCGGCAGTCCACGCCATTCGCCACTGCATGATCATCTTCTGCTACCCGACATTAAGCGGGTACGTGGACATAGCCCCCAATACGTCAGGCCAGTACCCTATGAACGAGAAAACGGGTTGAAAGACCAGCATGAGCGGCTCTCAGCCTCCGATGAAAATTGACACCCTGGGGGCAGTGACACTATAATTGGCGTAAACAGCCAGCATGGCAGCGCAGTGTATCAGCAACCAAATAGGAAATCCCACACTAGGTCACTGTTAGGATGATAACGCCGTTGTTATCCAGATAAGACATCCTTAAGATTATACTAGGGAGGGAGAGATGGACTTGATGAAGCCTAATATTTATGACCCTGCTGACCATCCGGAAGAGTGGACGCCCGAGATGTACCAGAAGCTAGAACAGGCCAGGGACATAATCGAAGAGTGGTGGTTGCCCAACCGCAGGGGCCTGGACCGCCTGGGCGGCATGCTGGCGATAACAGAGATGTCAGACGCTTATTATGGCCTGATGAAAGGGATAATAGACGCCGGGTTCTACGGCAGGACTATACCCAAGGAGTATGGAGGGCCAGGTTGGAACCTTCTGGACTGCAGCCTGCTGTCGGCTGAGATCACTAAAGTGGGCTTTACCCCCAGGCTCGATGACGCCTTTGCCTACGGCGAGCCCTGGGTTCATATCCTCGAGAAATGGACCCCGGATGAAGATGTCAAGCGCGAGTACTTCAAGCGAACGTTGGACGGAGGATTTTGCTGTGTAATGGCCACTGACCCTGAATCGGGTGTTGATATGGGGGGGATGCGCGGCAGCGCAGTTCTCGATGGAGATTATTATGTGCTCAACGGACCCAAGTGGTGGATGACAATGAGTACCCCAGGTCCTGTAGGGCTTCAGTGGCATCTGGCATTGATGAGAACCGATCCAACCAAGCGTACCAGCGGCCTTTCCATGTTTATTGTCAACGATGATGCACCTGGGATTATCCGGGGCCGTGAAGGGGATCTCATGGGAGCAAGGTGGGGTTGCGCTCGCTTTGAGATTATGTTCAAGGATTGCAAGGTGCATAAGAAGTACCTGGCAGCTCCCGAGGGCAAGGGGCTACGTGCCTTGGTCGATGCCATGAACAAGCACATGGCCAATCAGGCGTTTCAGGCTGTGGGCGTCTCGGAGGCCGCCATAAAGCTCGTCCTGGACTACACCCAGAGTACCATACGCTGGGACCATCCGCTTATCGAGTATCAAGGCGTCCACTTCCCCATAGCAGATATGTGGGTCAACGCTGAGGCTGGTCGTGCTATATGCGCTAAGGCGTGTAAGCTCTGGGATGAGGGTGATCAGGAGGCGCTGCATGGCAAATGGGCTATCCTCGCTTTCCGGATGGCCGCTCCGTCAGCCCTCGAGGCTTGCCTCAAGGGCATCGAGCTCATGGGGGCCCGCGCTATTGAGCGAGAGGAGGGCTGGCCTATGGAACTCATGTATCGCGATTCGATGATCTTTACCCTGTACCGAACACCCAATATCGACAGGAAGTTCCTTGCCTCATACCTCGTGCGCAGGAGACTGTAGACCGGTTTTGGGCAACATAGGAATTGAATTAGAAGCGAAGCTCGCTTGCACTGCAAGCGAGCTTCGCCTTATGGTCTGCACCAGCATCGTATCTCTAGGTTTGACTTCGCTCCTTGTCAAGATCGCCCCCGGGCTAAGTTACTGCTTCGTCCCGGACGGATAAGAAACGTCAGGCCGATCACCCCTGACTTCCCTAAGGACAAACGCAGTATTGTCCCTCTCGGGGGGTATCTCAAACTTATATTCGGTTAGTTTCCATATGCCCCGTTTTCCACAGCGCTTGCATGGAGGCAACAGCTCTCCCCTAAAGAGGTAGACCTTGCGTTCCTCAGCTGAAGGGCTGCAGTCTGAAGAAGCTATATGCTCAATGAACTCGTAATCGCCATCGATCGGTGCCCGGTTCCAACTCCTGACCGTAGTGCCCAATGGTATATCTATCATCTTGCGCTGCTGCATCCTGTTCCCCCTTTTGGCCTGAGTAAATCCTGGCGCTATTCTATCATATCCCTGCGCCTTTTCAAACTCCCTTTGTGCGATGCTGAAACCGGTTAAAGCCAACACCTTGCAGTTTTGACAGATATGCCTGACTACGTTGTCGGCGTTACCAGGGGGGTCAAGCCCGCTGTCAGCTTCTCAGGAACGAGTGTCATTAGCTCTTCCAGTGTCCAGGGGCCTTCCTTCTTATAGTCTTTCTCGATGCTTCTAATTGGCTCTGGCTCTGAGTAGATGGTAATCAAGCCGCCACCACAGCCGAACACTTTGCCACTAATAGTGCCTGCTTCATCACTAGCCAGGTAGACTGCAATGGGGGGGACGAACTCGGGGCCGGGCATACTCAATATCAGATCCAGTCGTTCCTTGTTTATCAGGCCAGCCTCATATCTCTTTTGGAAACCAGCTTTTGCTTCCTCACTCAGTGTCATCCTGGTCGCTGCCCTTGGTGGCCTCAAACAAACGAAGTCCGGATATTATTTCCTGGGCTTCCTCCGGCGGGCCCCTGCCCTCCAGTAAAGGTGAGCGGGACACTGGTGAAGGCACTTGCCACAGTAGTCGCCGCAGATTATGCCGAAGCAGTTTTCTACCATGGCCCTATCGCGCCCATTCTGTTGCTCCCTGGCCTGCCAGAAATGCTCGATGTCCCCTGGCCCCGGGGGGATTTCCACCCCTCCAAAGCTTCCAGAGCCCTTGACCAGAGCATAGATTCCATACATGCAGCGGATCATATCGAGTTTGGAGTGCTCGAAGCGACGTTCTCCGATGCTTGCCTGGCGGCTCTCAGTGGAAGAAAGGGCCTCAGCCGGACAGCCTCCAACGCACAGATACCCACAGAGCGGTCGGGTTGGCAAAGGGCTGTCCCCTGGTACATCGGGCTTGGCGCCAGAGGAGCATTGGTGATGACTGAGTTGAATCTCACCCTAGCACCAAAGACTGGGGGTATCAGCCAGACCGTTCCAGCCAATCTCCCCCAAGCCAGCAGCCGTAGCGGCATGCCTATGCGAGAAATCGGCACCGATATAGTGCGGTTGGAGTAGCCCAATCGAACGATACATGGCGATAGTCCAAGTTGGGGGAAAGGTCAGGCTTTTGTAGCCCCTGTATTCCAAGCGTTTGGCTGCCAGGTTGGCAATACGGCCCAGTTCCAAGTTCACTAGGCCGTATCCATAAAACAGGTAGGGTCCTATAGACTTGCCGGGCTCGCTATATTCTCCCCAAACATCACATATTCCATCAGCGAGGTGAACGCCGATAGATATGACGCAGGTGGCATCTGGCATGTAGCTATTCGGTCCGTACCCTTCAGGAGCATCTTGGAAGCGCTCTACAGGAGCAATTCCCACCAGGTCCGCGCCCTGATTGATGATGAAGGACTCCATCTCGTTAGTAAGTCTCACGTCAGTTCTCATCTTACCCTCCCCGAACGCACAGTGCCTGTCAAGCGCTATGCATTCAATGATTATTTTGCCACCCTGTTAAGGCCTTCAACCAGCATCCCACCGGTTCTTATAAGATGCGAAACACATAGTCAGATACGATTAGGTCGCGAGTCCCGCGCTCTCCTGGGGAGTAAGGTTCGAGGCTGGCGAAACGCATGAGGCCCTATCGACCACAAGTATAACATACCGATTGCGGTGCACGTAATCTGCCAGACATCCAAAGAAGGTGAATGCAGCAAGTTTGCTGTCATTGAGCTTTCTTCTACAGACCCCTTGTGCTATGATACATGCCTCAAGCAAGCAGCAGAATCGTTGTTGACTTTCTGACGGCAATTCCGTTCGGACATGAGCAATCTCTTCATCGCCAATTTCGATGCCCTCGAATCTCCACCTGTGACGATGTCGAAGATCAAGGATTCAACTTCGAGCGTTGTCTGAGTTATCGCCGAAAGACCTATAGCCCGTGGGCATTATCGGCAACCGTCAATAGCCGTTGACAACTGCCCATCAAGTGTTTACGATGTGCCCACATGACGTAACTGTTCAATTCTGCTGAGCGCAATACAAATGAAATGCCCAAAATGCCAGTTTGATAATCGTGAAGGGGTTAAGTTCTGTGAGGAATGTGGGGCCAAGCTGGAACTGGTTTGTCCCGAGTGCGGAGCTGACATCCCCTTGGGCAGGAAATTCTGTGGTGACTGCGGCCATGACCTAACTGAGGCCAAGCCAGCACCTCCAATCGACTACTCCCAGCCCCAGACCTACACTCCCAAATTCCTCTCCGATAAAATCCTCACTACTCGCAGCGACATAGAGGGGGAGCGCAAGCTGGTGACGGTGCTCTTCACCGATGTGGCAAACTATACCTCCATATCCGAGAAGCTCGACCCTGAGGAGGTCCACCAGATCATGGACGGCTGCTTCAAGCTCCTCATGGACGAGATCCATAAGCATGAAGGCACCATCGATAAATTCACCGGCGATGGCGTCATGGCCCTCTTCGGTGCCCCTATAGCTCACGAGGACCACGCCCAGCGTGCCTGCTACGCCGCCCTGGCGATGCAGAGAGTCATGGGTGAATACGGCGAGAAGATAGAGAGGGAGTGCGGGGTGGAGTTCAAGATGCGGGTGGGGCTCAACTCCGGCCCGGTGATCATAGGCTCGGTAGGCAATGACCTGAGGATGGATTACACCGCAATCGGGGATACCACTAATCTGGCCTCCAGGATGGAGGGCATGGCCAGCCCCGGCACCATTCTCGTTTCCGCAGATACCCATAGGATGGCCAGGGATTTCTTCAGGTTTGAGCCCCTCGGCAAAGTAAGCGTGAAGGGAAAAGAGGAACCACTGGAGGCGTACGAACTCATAGAAGCGGGAGAGGTTGAGACACGGATAGAGGCGGCAGTCGCCAAGGGGCTTACCAGGTTCGTGGGCCGAAAGAAGGAAATCGCAGCACTTAAGGGAGCCTTCGAGAAAGCACAATCAGGGTCCGGCCAGGTAGTAGGCATCGTGGGCGAGGCCGGCGTGGGCAAATCCAGGCTCTTCCTTGAGATGAGAGGAATGCTTCCCAAAAAGGAATATACCTACCTCCAGGGCCGCTGTCTGCACTACGGGGGCTCCATGGCCTATCTGCCCATATTGGATATCCTGAGAGCTTACTTTGATATCGAAGAGGGAGATCGGGAGTTTGTCATCAAGAAAAAGACGGAACAGAAGACAGCCCAGCTCGATGAGACGCTCAAGGACGTCCTGCCGCCGTTGCACGACATCCTATCTCTGAAGGTAGACGATGAAGAATATCTCAAGCTGGAACCTCAGCAGAGAAGGGAGAAGACCTTCGAGGCCATCAGGGACCTGCTGATCCGGGAGAGTCAGAGCAGGCCCCTGGTTCTCGCCATCGAGGACCTTCACTGGGTTGATAGGACCTCGGAGGAGTTCTTGACCTATCTCATCGGGTGGCTGGCCAACGCCCACATCTTGCTGATCCTTCTTTACCGGCCGGAATACACCCATACCTGGGGCAGCAAGTCATACTACAGCCAGATCTGGGTTGATCAGCTCTCTATGAAGACTAGCGCCGAGCTGGTGCAGTCCATCCTAGAGGAAGGAGAGGTTGCGCCTGAGCTGAGGGAGTTGGTCTTGAACAGAGCCGCGGGCAACCCTCTCTTCATGGAGGAGTTCACCCATACACTGCTGGAGAACGGCTCCATCCAGAAGAAGGACCACGAGTATGTGTTGAGCACGAAGGCCTCTGATATCCAGGTGCCCGATACCATCCAGGGGATCGTCGCGGCCCGCATGGACCGCCTGGAGGACAACCTCAAGCGGACCATGCAGGTGGCATCCGTTATCGGGAGAGACTTCGCCTACCGCATCCTTAACACCATCACGGGAATGGGAGAGGAGCTCAAATCATATCTGCTCAACCTCCAGGGATTGGAGTTCATCTATGAGAAGAGCCTGTTTCCCGAGCTGGAGTACATCTTCAAGCACGCCCTCACTCAGGAGGTAGCCTACAACAGCCTGCTCCTCAAGAGGAGGAAGGAGATTCACGAACGGATAGGGAAGGCCATAGAGGAGCTGTACCAGGACCGGCTGGAGGACTTCTACGAGGTGCTGGCCCATCACTATTCCAGGAGCGAGGGTTCGGAGAAGGCCTACCATTATCTGAAGCTATCCGGGGACAAAGCAGTACGAAGCTATTCTCTCTGGGAAGCCTTTCGCTTCTACAAAGAGGCAATCAACGTGCTCAACAAATTGCCCGAGACCGAGGAGAACAAGAGAAGAGGGATCGAAGTTCGTCTTTTGATGGCATTCCCAATAATGAGCCTTGCTTACCCTGAAGATTCCCTCGAAATTCTCCAGGAGGGGGAAAGGCTCTCAAAGGAGCTCGGGGATGAAAGGAGTCTGGCAAACTTCTACAGCAACATAGGCTTCTATTATACAATTGGAGGAGACCCCCTGCTGGGAAGGAAATATGGCGAGAATTGCTTCGAAGAGGCGGAAAAGATACAGGACATTGAACTAATGGCTGCAACTGCATTTGATCTTTGCGTTTCCTACAACCGGGCAGCGCAGTTTTTGAAAGTGGCTGAGGTGGCTCCCAGGGTCCTTGCTTTGCTTGAGAGTACGCAAAGGGAATCTGAATCCTTTGGCAGGGGACTTAACGTATATTCCGTACTTCTGGCAAATTATGGGACTGCTATGGGGACGTTGGGAAATTTCGAGGAAGGAGAAGCCCTTTGTGAGAAAGGCCTTCGTTACGCGCGCGAGATAAATGACTTATATGGCATAGGCGTTGTAGAATTCTACTACAGCAATCTGTTCCTTGTTAAGGGAGATGGGGAAAAGCTAATAGAACATTCGCAAGAGGCTATTAGATATGGCGAGGAGACACAAATGGTCGCCATTTTGGGTCTGGCCTGGACCAGTTTAGGCTACGGATACTATTTGCTGGGGGAGCTGGAAACCGCCCGGAAGCATATAGAGAGGGGCCTCAAAACCCAGACTGATACCGGATTACCCTTTGTTTTGTCTTTGCACTATTGGGCATTAAGTAATGTTCATTTCGATTCAGGTGACCTGGAGAATGCTCGAAGCTGCGTCGAGAAGGCCCTGGAGCTTGCGCAAACGAATAATGAAAGAAGCGTAGAAGCGGAGTCAAGGATGTGGCTGGGAAGGGTATTGAGCAAAGCGGACATATCACAAGCTGACAAAGCGGAGGAATGCATTCTGCATGGCATCAGGATTGTGGACGAATTGAAATTAATACCGCTGTGCTCTGAAGGCTATTTGTACTTGGGTGAGCTCTACGCCGATACGGGCCAGAAGGAAAAGGCCCTGGAAACCCTGAAGAAGGCCGAGGCTGAGTTCAAGGAGATGGGGATGGACTACTACCTGCGCAGGACGCAAGCGGTTTTGGAGCAGCACGGGGCTTGAAAAGGACTCGCTTCTTGAGCTGCCATCCGCAATTGGTGAGGAAGACATCAGCCTAAACGAACTTGCCTTCCCTCTCGCGTTTCATATTTCTGGTGGCCACAATATTTGCACCGGTGCCAGCAATATCTCCAATTACCACATCAGCCATCTTCACAGGTGCCCGCAATTCGATACTTGCGAGCTCTTCAATTACCCTGAACAGTAATCGCTTTGGGATTGGTTTATCGGTGCGAACTGGAAGCATCGCCCACTTTGCCCCTTCTATACGAATGGTTGTGGTTAATATGCGCATTGGCTCCTCCAGTTCCTGCAACACGAAATCTTTCCCTTTTGCGCATTTGCTTCCTTCAATGGAGACTACATCGCTGTCCTGAAGCTCTACATCAATCTCGCATCCGATGGGACAGATTACACAGGTGAAGTGTTCCTTCTCTACATCCATCCTTATCTCTCTGTTATACTGACCTTGATGGATTCAGTAACGTCCTTTAATTTGTCCTTGGGCACTTTCACTCTAATCATTTCGTTTGGCCTGGCGTACAATCTCTTAACGTGCATTTCAAGAGGGGAAATATCTATTTTCACGGGTCTCTCGACTGGCTTTGCAGACCTGATAAACAGAATAAGGTCATCTTCAAAAGAATATTGCTGAGGGAAGAGCACTCTCACATTTTCTCCCGGGACTACCTTAACTGAGTTCCTCTCTTTCTTCCAGGCTCCTGTTGCAAATCTCGCGGCGCTCCTGCCGGCAGTCATGCCAGTTTCAGCGACATAGTCCACCAAGTCGAATACGGTGGAGACATTGCCGCAGGAGAATATCCCCGGCACTGGTGTTTCCATTGTCTCTGTGGTGGTAGGTCCTTTTGTAATTGGGCTAAGTTCTATTCCAGCCCCTTTTGATAGCTCATTTTCGGGGATCAATCCTACGGAAAGAAGCAAGGTATCGCAGGGTATGAATTCCTCGCTACCTGGGATTGGATGCATTTCCTCGTCTACTCTAGATACTACAACACCTTCTACGCGCTCCTTGCCTCGTATCTCTGTTACTGTGCGAGATAGATTGAGAGGGATATCGAAATCATTGAGGCACTGAACGATATTTCTCTTTAGTCCTCCGGGGTAATCCATTATCTCATAAACGCCTTTGACTTGAGCGCCCTCCAGGGTGAGCCTCCTCGCCATTATGAGTCCGATGTCCCCGGAGCCCAGGATAACAATCTCTTTTCCAGGAAGGTATCCGTCAATATTGACAAATCCTTGAGCCACTCCCGCGGTATATACTCCGGCTGGGCGTGTACCCGGGATATTAATGCTCCCTCGGGCGCGTTCTCGGCATCCCATAGCAAGCACAACACTTTTTGATCTTATCTGGAATACACCGTTCTCAGGATTTACTGCTGTAATAGTCCTATCTGGCGCGACGCCAGTCACCATTGTATTCAGGAAGCAGCGCACGTTTGTTTTCTCTATCTCTCCAATAAGACGCTCCGCATACTCAGGACCGGTATAGTCTTCCTTGAATTGCTCCAAACCAAAGCCGTTGTGTATGCACTGTTTCAGGATGCCACCCAGCTCCTCCTCTCTCTCAAGGAGAAGGACATTCTTTGCCCCACTCTGCTCAGCATGGAGTGCGGCAGTAAGCCCAGCAGGGCCGCTGCCTATCACAGTCACATCAGCTTCCATCGGCATCTCTCATCGACCCCCCAAAGCCGATAAACATCGTGTACAAACCGTCATGTTATCTTTGGGTATCCCGTGATCTCCGCTATTTTAGAGTGCAACGGAGAAAGTGCGGGATATATCTTCTTGTACACTTCATAGAACAACCTGTCGTAGATCTTCGCATTATCGGGGCGGGGCGTGAAGGTCTCCTTTATTCTTACCATATTAGCAACAGCTTCAGGGAAGTTGTCATAAATCTTCAGGGTAACAGCGGCATCGATTGCGGCACCCAATGCTGAAAGATTACTTGTGTGTACTCTGATTGCGGGAAGATTAAAAATATCAGCGGTGATCTGCATGATTTCATCGCTTTTTGAGCCTCCGCCACCGACCCTCAACTCCCTTATCGTGCTTCCGGAATGCTTCTCAATTATTTCCCCTAGTCTGCGCAACTCGTATGCAATGCCTTCAACAATTGCCCGGTAAATATGCGGTCTTGTATGCTCACCGGAGAATCCTACTATGGCACCTTTGGAAAGGGGGTCATTCTCGCGTGGATGCCAATAAGGCTGGAGAATCAAGCCCATAGAACCAGGAGGGATCTCCTCCATTTTCCTATTCAGCAAATCCTCTGGCTCTATCCCCAGTTTCTCCGCCTCTTCCTCCTCATATTTAGCAAACTCTCTTCTGAACCAGGAGACCATCCAGTATCCTCTCCCCACAAAGCCTTCGAGGGCCCAGTGGTTGGGAATTGCTGCTCCCCAGGTGAAGAAATCCATCTTAGGGTGAGTGACATATTTATTGGAGAGTAGTTCAATGACCGCAGCCGTTCCGTAGCTGATTTCAGCGACATCGTTACTTATTGCGCCAGCGCCCAGCAGTTCGGATTGTTTGTCCCCCGCTCCGATGATTACGGGGAGCCCTTGTGGTATACCGAAGTCTCTTGCCCCCTCCTCCGAGACCCTCCCCGCAATCTCAGCTGGTGAAACAAGTGGAGGCAGCTTTTCCCGCTCGACACCGAAAATCTGGTATACGACCTTCCAGGGATGCCACCTAAGTCCCTTGAAGTCGATGGGGAACAGCCCCACTATCATGGAGGAGCAGTCTTTGAACTGGTTGGTTAATGAGTGAAAGATATAAGATGAGATGGTGAGGAATATATGTGTCCTCTCGTAGGTCTCAGGCTCGTATTCCCTGAGCCAGTTGAACTTGGACCTTCTTTGATACTCCTTTAGTAGCGCTGTCATTCCTTTGATTCTAAACGCCAGTGACAGAAGGGGTCCACCGGGGAGCTTGAGTCCCTCTGTTTTACGCTCATCAAGCCAGGTGATTGCAGGACGAACAGGCTTGCCATCTTCAGCAACGGGCACAATTGTGCTTCTATGGGTTGTGATAGCAACGGCAGCGAGCTCATCTCTGGGAACACGGGAGTTCTCTACAACACTCCTCGTTACCTTCTGGGTAATTCTCAGATACTCCTCCGCATCCTGCTCAGCAAAATCGGGTTGAGTAGCAAAATAAGGGTTCACACTATATGCCTCGCCATGTACCTCATTGCCTCTTTCATCGAAGATAAATGCCTTTATGTTTTGTGTTCCCCCGTCAATGACAATAAGATATTTCATTCCTTCACCTGCTTTACTCTTCCGCCCAGGATAAAAGATTTTCCTCCGCTCTTTGTCACCAATTCCTTTCTAATATCTGCCTCCCTGCTGATAATTCCCAGAACCCTCGGCATGCAGAAGCCACCCTGGCATCTTCCCATTCCTGCTCTTGTCCTTCTCTTGATGGCATCGATGCTCTTTGCGGGAATACCTCCGTGTAACGCATCTACAACCTCGCCTTCGCTCGCGTTTTCACAGCGGCAGACAACATGTCCGTATAGAGGGTTCATTCCGATAAGTTCCTCTCTTTCCCTTTGGTCCAATTCGGAAAAACGTTTGCTCCTTTTCCTCCTCGGTTCAAAGTCTGTATTCTCAGTGGGGTGCCACTCCTGTATGATGATGTCCTTCACCCTTTCAGCAATGGCTGGCGCCGACGCAAGCCCAGGGGATTGAATGCCGGCAACGTGGACTAACCCCTTCACTTTTTTGGAGGGCTCAATAATGAACTCCTCCTTGTATGTTGCCGCTCTACATCCAGCGAAATGGGTGATGATTTTGCTTTTATCGGGTTTCTCATAGTATGGCTTAAGTCGCTCAAGCAATGGTGCGAATCTATTGAACAATGTCTCAAGGCCAGCAAATGTGGTAGAAACATCCTCTTTATCACATACCTCGTCTGCTGTTGGCCCGAACTGAAGATTGCCATCGATCGTGGGGATGACGCCTCCCCCTTTGGAGTATTGGCTTCCTTCCGCCATCATGCTAAACGAAACCAGAAATGTTCGCACTGGCTGGTAAGACTTGTCAAAAATGATTGTTTCTCCTTTTCTGGGATGAATGGTAAAGAACCTGTCTCCGGCAAATTCGGCAATCCTATCAGCATACAGGCCCGCGGCGTTGATCAGGGTTTGCGTTTTGATGGTTCCTCTTGTTGTATCTACCGCCTTTATGCTTCCCTCCTCGGTTTGGACCCCGATGACGCTCGTATCCAGAAAGAACCGCACTCCATTTGCCATGGCATTCTCAGCGTAAGCCATGATGAGTTCAAATACAGAGATGATGCCTGTGTTCCACACCAGTACGCCCTTCCCGACATTTGGGGCAAGCCCTGGCTCGATTCTGTCCAGTTCTTCTCTGTTCAATTGCCGTGGAGGCGGGTCTTTGTGCTTCGTGGCGGCTTCCACTACAAAGGGAAGCAGTAGTTCTTCACCAGGGTTTTCAGCCACAAAAAGTGTCCCTATCCGTTTGAAATCAACGTCGAGTTGGCCGGCAACTTCGTCCCACATTGCGTTTCCCTTATAGTTCATCTCCCATTTCAGCGTGCCATATTCGGTAGCGATGGCGGAATGTACCATGGCGTTGCTATGTGCTGTTTGGTCTATCCCAAGGTCATCATGCCTTTCAATGAGTGCCATGCTCAGGTTGAATCGTGAAAGCTCTCTGGCGATTGCCAAGCCAATTACCCCCCCACCGACGATAACAATGTCGAACTTCTTTCCGGTAAGCTCATCGGATACCTTTTGAGGGGGGACAAAGGGTTTCCTGCCGGGATAATCGATTTCGTTTACTACTCCTCTGACTTGTTCAAAATCAGCGGTAATATGCCCAGCATCGACAACACTTTGATTGGAGGGAAACTGCCCGCTCAATCTTGCAACGCTGCCTTCAATGGAGACTGTTGCCTTTTCACCAGTCGCTTTCTCTATCTCACCTTGTATGGTTCGTGCCAGCCTGGCTTCATTCATTGATAATCTGCTCCGAGACGAGTTCAGTTATATGCCTCATATCCACATCGGATAAGATAGCTTTGCAGGTAGGGCACGCCGAAAGGTAGACATCGGCAGCAGTCTCCCTAAGTTCATTGATGCGCATTGAACTCACCTTATCGGTAAGCTTGCAATCTCCGATTCTGGCTCCGCATAACCCGCCGCAACAGTGCGTATCCTCTCGCGAGTAGACCGGCTCCCTTATCTCAAACCCCAGCACTCCGAGAACCTCTCTGGGAGCTGCGGTAATACCCATATCGTTTGCAAGGATACAAGGGTCGTGAAAAGTTGCCGTAGCATTTCGCCTTTTTACCTTTATCTTCCCCTCTTTAAGGAGAGCACCGAGGAATTCGGTAGTGTGCACAAATTCCACATCCAGATCAACGCCGACTTCGTGGTACACCTCTGTCATCATTTTCATACAAGTGGGACAGTCTGCAATGACCTTCCGCAGTTTTCTTTGTTCGATCTCCCCCTTCATTTTCTGTGCTGCCTTCTTGAATCCCTCTGTATCTCCGGCGTAGTAGAGGGGTGCGGCGCAGCAGATATCGGCACCACCGAATTCGTTAACCCGCTCCTGGCTCACCGAGATTATCCTGTCCATCGCCTTCAGCAACTGTTGATCATTGTATGTAGAACAGGAAACGAAATAGCCGAGGTCTCCTGTTCCCCTTTGAAGGGGTTGCCGCTCCCCATGGGGATTACCGAACCTCATGAACGTTTCTATTCGTTTCCGTGTCTCATCTGGAAGCATCCCCTCTTTGAAAGCTTTGCTTCGCCCTCTCTGAATGAATTTCCTCAGGTCATAGTTGTCGTAGACACAATGTGCCTTACACGCTCCGCACATGGCGCTCTGGAACATCACGTCAAAAAAGCCCTGTTCGTCGTCAATGAATGCTTTCTCCTCATATAGGATGAGGCGTGCTATTTTCTGGGGGGTAATCGTTTCCTTTCCTGTGGCAAGATACGTGGGGCAACTATACTTACACATGTTGGCGCACATTGCACAATTCGTGATCTGTTCCAATTCTTTCTTATCTTTCATCTTCGATAAGTTTTCCTCTGTTCAGAATACCGTTTTGGTCCAATGCAGATTTGATTCTCCGGAGCAGCTCCACCCCAGTGGCACCCAACTCCTGCTGCATAAACTGCTTTCTCCAGTAGCCAATTCCGTGATGGTGGCTAATAGAGCCGTTGTTTCTTGAAGTGGCTTCCATGGCAGCAGTCCATGTGTCCTTATAGTAGCGGAACGGGTCTTTGGGGAAACCAGCGAACGTGATGTATAGGCAAGCTCCTTGTGGATAGAAATGCGAAAAATGGCCCGAAACCAATACCGCCCCATCCACTGTCTTCATTGAGGCGATCATATCTTCATAGAGATTTGCGGCGTCCTTAAATAGAGAAACAACCTCAATTGTGTCCACAACTGCTCCCTGTCGCATTACGACAGGACCTAAACCTACGTCGAAACGCTTCTCGAGCCATATATTCACAGGATCCTCTCCTCGAGGCTCTCCTCCGTTTTCTTCGGCAATTCTCTTAATTACGTTGCTTTCGAGCGCCACGAAATCCGGCTCGCCTTCGGAGACGAAGATAACCGTTACTTTGTTTCCTATTTCCTTGAAATACCTTTCACTTTCAGCTTCATCAAATATTCTTACCACTGCGGGCTTTGCATCACCTCTCAGGATCCCCCGAACCACGTCCAATGCCACTGCAATAGACTGGAAAACAAACGATTGCTTTACCGTTCCCTCTGGCAAAGGATGCACTGATACTACTGCCTTGGTCACAATGCCCAGAGTTCCTTCACCGCCCAGGAATAGGTCTTTCAGCGAAGGTCCCACGGAGCGCCTTGGAACCGGTCTAATAGCAAGAAGTTTTCCATCGGGAAGCACCACCTCCATTCCCAGAACCATATCCTCGATTTTTCCATATTTTGTGGAGAACTGACCTGCAGCTCGTGTTGAAATCCATCCCCCAAGGGTGGAACAGTGGAGAGACTGGGGGATATTTCCCAGTGAATAGCCCCTGTGATTCAGCTCCCGCTCGAGATTTGCACCGATAATTCCTGCTTCAAACTCAGCGACGAGAGACGTTTCATCCAGGAGAATGAACCTGTTCATTCTCTGGAGGTTCAAGATAGCGCTCCCATCTGTGGGACTAGCGCCGCCGAGCACACCTGAACCACCACCAAATGGCGTAATGTGTACCTTGTATTCGTTAGCATATCTCAGGATGCCCTGTATTTCCTCGCGATTCTTGGGAGAGATGACAACACACGGCAGCGATGGTAATTTGCCATACTGAGAAAGGGAAACCCCGTACAACCAGTAGTCAAGACTGTAGGAAATGAGGTCGCATTCCCTTTCCGAGATATTTTCCTCTCCAACAATATGTTTCACTTTTTCAATAAACCCGGGAGGTACCGCCTCTTGTTGTGACAGATAGGTTTTTATGTTCATTGCCGTCCGTCGCTTTCCAGGATATAGGATGTCAAGGAGCTGACGTTTCCCCGGAGCTGTGGACTATTCCTGATTCCTGCTCAGGAGCTCTCCGCCCCCATAGGCTACCATTTCCCCAAAGGGTTATCAAGCATCTGCCCTCTCATGTGGCTCAGGACACAGAGCCTGCGCAGCCTAGCTAGAGAATACGGGGTCTCGCAGGAATCGGTGGGGTGATTCACCAGCGTCTTTGTCGCAATTCCATCATGCGTGGGGAAGCGCTCCAAAATAGCTTGGTTTTGGAGGCAGGTTGCCGCGCGATCGACTTTGTAGCCTAGAAGGAACTTGCGGTTACTACACAAAAATGTTACTGCGCTGGACAACAGAGCGGATTGACGGAAGGCCAGGAGTGGCACATAATTGTCGCAGCGAGCCAGTGCCCCATTCCGATGAGTTGTGGCAGGCGGAGCGCACTTAGGGAAAAAGGAGGAAAGGATGCGCAGGCTTCTACGGGTCAATCTTTCCAGCGGCGCAATAATTGAAGAGGATATCCCCGAGGAGGTGGCTGAAGCCTATGTGGGGGGACGCGGCCTCTGCGCCAAATACCTCTATGATGAGGTCCCGCCAGGTATCGATCCCCTAAGCCCGGAGAACAAGCTGTTGCTCGCGTCAGGGCCACTGGCGGGAACGAGCGCGCAGTCGTTCTCCAAATGGATCGCCGTCACCAAGAGCCCACTTACTGGTACCTTCAGTCGTAGCCTCGGGGGAGGCGATTTTGGAGCCTGGCTCAAGTGGGCAGGCTTCGCCCTGATAATCCTTGAGGGTGGGGCGGCACAGCCTGTCTACCTATATATCACGGACGGCAAATACGAAATCCGCGACGCTGCCGCCATCTGGGGAAAGACCACCAGCCAAACCCAGACATATCTGACGAAGGAGCACGGGCCAAAGGCGCGCATGGTCTGCGTCGGGCCTGCAGCAGAGAAACTGGTCCGCTTTTCTCCAATCATCAGCGGTCGCCGCGCTGCCGGCCGCGGTGGTATGGGAACTGTAATGGCTTCCAAGAACCTTAAGGCTATTGTGATAGAGGCCAATCGAAGTGAAACCCTGGCGAATCCGGCGGAGTTCAAGAGGCTGGTCAGGCAGCAGGCCAAAGGCTACAAAGAAACCATGGAGGGGGTGGTGTTCGACGTATTCCGAGAACATGGGACCGTGCAGGGCCTGGACTGGTTCTACCCGCTTTTCGGATCTATCCCGATGAAGAACCACCGTTTTGCGGAGTTGGAAGGCTGGCGTGAGAATATCGGAATGTGGCCATACGCTGAAGTCACGGAGAAGCACGTCGGTTGCTATAGTTGTATGCTCAAGTGCGGAAAGGTTAGAAGAATACCCAGCGGTCCCTACGCAGGGATCGCCAGCGAGGGACCACAACTGGAAACTGCCTGGGCTTTCAGTGGACCCACGGGATGCACTAACCGTGACGCGACAATAGTTGCAAGTCACCGGTGCGATGAGTTAGGACTGGATACCATAAGCACCGGCAATACCATCGGCTTTGCCTATGAGCTATTCGAAAAGGGCATCCTGACCACCAAGGACACAGATGGCCTGGTTCTCAACTACGGAGACCACGAGCCCATGCTCGAACTCATTGAGAAAATTGCCCTCCGTGAGGGGATAGGCGACATCCTTGCTGAAGGGGTAAAGAGAGCAGCCAGCCGCATTGGCAAGGGGGCTGAGCAGTACGCCATGCATGTCAAGGGCCTGGAGATGCCGGGTTATGATCCGCGAGCCCGGAAAGGTATGGGTATGAACTGGGCCTTGGGTAATATGGGGGCATGCCACAACTACGGTTGGCCCCAGCAGGAGATCTACGACCCGAAACCACGCCTCCTAGACCCTGTCGCTGACGAGGGGCAGGGGGACGTTTTGAAATGGAATCATGATCAAACGGCTGCTCTCGAATTGGCTGTCGCCTGCTATTTCCCTTCTCACCATTTGCAGTTCTTCGGTTTGGAGCTTATTGCGAAGATGCTGGAAGCAGCTTTGGGTGTGCCCAAGTTTGGCAGTGAAGAGTATCTGTGGTACGTGGGAGACAAGGTATACAATCTGGAGCGATGTTTCAACATCCGGGAGGGCTTCACTAGGAAGGACGACACACTTCCCAAGAGATTCTTCACCGAGCCCCTGCGAGGAGGAGTCCGAGATGGCGAGGTGATTAGAAAGCCAGATGCCATCATAGATCAGTACTATGATGTCAGGGGATGGGATCGTAATGGTATCCCTACTAGGGAAACACTGGTCAGGCTTGGTCTTGAGGAAGTAGACAGGGATATTGCCGGGTTCCGGCGATAGGTGAAGCCGGATAGCCAGGGCTGAAGCCTCGTAGACTACCCGAGGAGGGGATAAAGTGAGAGAAGCGGTATTGGAGGGCAAGCGGAAATTTGTGGTGCGAGATGCGCCCGAGCCCGTTTTGGGGGAAGGTGAAGTCCTGATAAAGGTGCAATACTGCGGAATATGTGGCTCCGATCTGCACACTTATATCGAGGGTGTCAGCATAAGGCATGGCCACGAGTTCTCCGGAGACATAGTTGAGGTGGGAGCGGGTGTGCAGGGATGGGAAATAGGGGATCGAGTCACAGCCGAATGCACCGGCTCATGTGGTGAGTGCTACTGGTGTATACGAGGCGAAATGGGGCTGTGTGAAGACTTCCTTACAACGTGGAACCAAACCCCAGGGGCTTTCGCCACCCATACCAAGGCCAAATACCGTCGACTTCATAAGCTGCCACCTGACCTAAGCTATGAAGAGGCAGCCTTAGTTGAGCCAACGGCTATTGCATTGCATGCTGTCAGGTTGTCCGGGATGCGGGTAGGAGACGTTGTTGCAGTGCTTGGCTTGGGCCCCATCGGGCAGCTGGTAGCACGGTTGGCCAAGATATCAGGAGCCAGAGCAGTATATGCCTCTGAGGTGAGCCAATCCAGGCTGGAGCTGGTTAGGGATGTGGTGGAGGAAGTTATAGATGTGAACGTAGTCAATCCCGTTGACAGGATTCTTGAGCTTACTGGTGGCAGGGGGCCGGATGTGGTATTCGAATGCGCCGGAGCCATCTCAACGACACAACAGTCGGTAGCTTCAGTGAGAAAAGGGGGAACAGTTGTTATCGCGGGAGTGAGCCTCCACTCGGTTGAAACATGGGTTAGTAACATCGTACTGAGGGAGCTTACCGTAAAAGGGTCTATGCTTTTTTGCTCGGCTGAGTTCGCCACAGCTTTGAGTCTAATAGGAGACAAGAAGATCGACGTGGCTCCTTTGATAACATCTGTGATGCCCTTGGACGACATTGACGAGGCTTTCGAAAAAGCCGTGAGGGGAGAGGGAGGAAAGATACTGATAAAACCCTAGACACGCCGATAGGAAATGCATCCAGATGTCTTCCTAGTTCCCAGACACAAGAGGCAGCAAAGCAAATCCAAAAAGTATGAAAACCACGGGACCCAGAGATTTGAGAATCGACGGGATTAGCTGTATTATGTAGATTCAAGCATTTGAGGAGGGGAGAATGCCTGAAGAGCTATCTGAGGAAGACCTGGCGCAGCGTGAATTCTTCGTAGGCTTACAGAAAAGTGAGATCCTAAAACGGATATTCCAGCCCGATTTTGACGAAGCGGCGAGGGAACTGTGCCTTCAATGCACCGGACAAATGTGCAACTCCTTGTTTCTGCCGTATGCAGGACTTAATACAGATACTGACATAGACACCTTCATGCAGGATTTGATGAATGCCTTTCCAGGAATGCGGAAGCTGGAAAGGAAGGGCGACGTTATTCACTATGACTTCTACCTAGAGGTCAAAGGAGAGTGTCCGTGTCCCATGATAGCTCTCGGACATCTGGAGCCTACACCCCTATGGTGCAGGTGTGGGAACTACTTCAACAAAGCTATGTTTGAGGCTGTTGTGAAGCACCCCGTGCAAGTGGAACTGTTGGATAGTCCTCTCACAACCGGTTCCGATTTCTGCCGGAGGCTGATTCATCTTAAGCCACCTGTATCCACTACCTAGTGAAATTCCCACAGACCTGACAAGTCCAGGGGTAAGCGAGGCATATTGCTATGATCGACAGATATTCAAGGCAAATCCTTTTCGACGGGATAGGCAAAGAAGGGCAGAAGAGGCTTGCGAATAGCTTCGTGGTGATCATCGGCTGCGGGGCGCTGGGAACGATTATCGCCACTACTTTGGTGCGAGCCGGTATCGGCAAAGTCAGAATTGTCGATAGGGACTTCATAGAGTATCACAATCTTCAGCGGCAGGTTCTATTCGACGAGGACGATATAAGGAACCAACTCCCGAAGGCAGTGGCGGCACAACGGCATTTGAGTAAGGTCAACTCCTCAATAGAAATCGAGGGAATAGTAGCAGATGTGAATTACTCCAACATCGAAGGCCTTATCCATGATGCCGATTTGATCTTGGACGGATTGGATAATTTGGAAACCCGCTATCTTATCAATGATGCGTCCTTAAAACACAGGATCCCTTGGATCTATGGAGGAGCGATTTCATCTTGTGGCATGACTATGAACGTAATTCCTGGGCAAACGCCTTGCTTCCGGTGCCTCTACCCGAGGATACTCGGCGGAGAGATGTTGCTCACCTGCGACACCGCAGGGGTGATCAGCCCGATCCCCTTCATCATCGGTTCACTGCAATCTGCTGAGGCATTGAAAATACTGGTTGGGGCAGAGAATATCACTCTGGACCTTGTGGTAATTGACGTTTGGGAAGGAGACTTCAACCGCTTCAAGATTAGCTCTCGTCAAGACTGTCCAGCTTGCCAAGGCAAATTCGAGTTTCTCGAGGCTAGGTTTGGGACGAGAACCACTTCGCTCTGCGGGCAGAATGCGGTTCAGGTACTGAATCCCGAAGTAAAGGAGATATCCTTCGAGGGTCTGGCGACACAGCTTGGTCCTGTGGGAGAAGTCAGTTACAACGAGTTCATGCTCCGTTTCAGAGTCGATGATTATGAGATGGTCGTCTTCCCCGATGGACGGGCTATCATTAAGAATACTGATGATGAATCAGTGGCAAGAGGGCTCTACGCAAAATACATCGGGACATAGGGCGGTTTTATGATTTATCTGGATAATGCAGCGACATCCTGGCCGAAGCCAGAAGGCGTCTATCGAGCTATGGATGAGTTCCTGAGAGAGCATGCTGGTAATCCAGGCCGTGGCGCACATAGCCTGGCTTTAGCCGCTGAAAGAGTGATCGACGAGACAAGATCGCTTGTGGCACGCCTCATCAACGCCCCTGAAAAGGATCGGATCATACTCACGTTTAATTGCACGGATGCTTTGAATCTGGGGCTGAAGGGTCTGCTCAAACCGAGAGACCATGTGATCACCAGCCAGATAGGACACAATTCCCTGGTTCGCCCCCTGAAGAAGCTCGAGGGGAAAGGGGTCAGAATTACCAGATTGCCTCCCTGCTCTGATACGGGGTTCTTGTCAGCTAAGGACATCGAGGAGGCAATAGATGAGAAAACCAAACTGGTTGTGGTCACCCATGCATCCAACGTGACAGGGGTTGTCCAGCCTATCGAAGAATATGGAGTGGTCGTAAGGAGGCATGGTAGGATTTTCATGGTGGACGCTGCTCAAACGACCGGTATATTCCCTATCGATGTCCAGGCGAGTGACATTGATCTACTTGCCTTCTCGGGGCATAAGGGATTACTCGGGCCTCCAGGCACCGGAGTGCTTTACATAAGCCGCCGCGTTGAACTCGATTCATTGCGCGAGGGAGGCACGGGATCGCACTCAGAACTGGAGGAGCAGCCGGTTGCGCTTCCTTATAGATACGAAAGTGGAACGCCGAATACTGTTGGCATCGCCGGGCTCGGCGCAGGACTGAGGTATATTTTCGATCAAGGCATGGAAAGGATTCGCATTCATGAACAGTTGTTGTTAGATCAGTTGCTGGAGGGTTTGTCACAGATCTCAGGAATAATCCTTTACGAACCAGAAGACATGCGTAGGCGGGCGCCCATCGTTTCCTTTAACCTACATGGATGGGAGCCGGCAGAGGTCGGAGCTATCCTTGATCAGGCCTTTGATATCAAGGTAAGGACTGGGCTTCATTGCGCCGCAGCAGCTCATAAGACATTTGGCACATATCCTCAGGGCTCTATACGCATTAGCTTGGGCCATTTCAATACGGCGCAGGATATCGAGTCTGTGCTTCAAGCCTTAGGGAAGATTGCCAACTCCAAGCCATAGCGTGGTAGGGCTTTCGTCACGTAGCATTGTGCATCCTCAGAATGGATGGCAGAATCAGGCCCAAACCCTCAACCTAATCTGCAAGAGAAAAGGGAGCAATTGGACCTAGAGATAACGGCTGGTTCCACAGCCAGCAATTTGCGGCGAACATCGTAGGGCGTCGAGATGATTGAGTCCCATCAGCACGAGGGAAAACCAACCATCAGGATCGGAATACCAGTTCTGGATAGACAACCCAGCTGGCTTGACCATATCCTCGATGCTCTTCCTGGTAAATTTCTTTGAGTTCTCGGTATGAATAGTCTCGCCTTTCTTGAATTCTACTTCCATATCAAGTGATTCAAGCTTCACTAAAACGTCGCGATTAGCCCTCAAGTACATTTCAATTCGACTCTCGGCCTCATTGAAGAAGGCCAGATGGTCAAAATGGGATAAATCAAAGTTGGCCTTTAACTCACTATTCAGCACGTTCAGTACATTCTTGTTGAATTCAGCGGTGACTCCCTTTGAATCGTTGTATGCAGCTTCCATAGTCTCCCTGGATTTGACCATGTCAAAGCCGACCAGCAGTCTATCATCCAGTCTCATGTTCTTAGAGACAGTTTGTAGGAATGACATACTCTCATCTCCACCCATGTTGCCTATGGTGCTCCCCAGGAAACAGAACATCAGGGGGCGTTCAGTCGGAAGGAGATCCAACTGGCACGTGAAATCGGCCACTACTCCCAGTACTTGTAGTTCTGGATACTTCTCAAGCAGGTTCTTCGAAGCTTCTATTACCGCCGACACGCTTATATCTACGGGGATGTAGCGTAGAGTGGTCCTGTTCGATTCCCCCGCTGCGTTCAACAGTACTCGTATTTTCAGGCTGGCGCCGGAGCCAAGTTCTACAAGGTCTTTGTGGGCAAATGTTCCCATCAGTTCAGGCGCGATCTCTCTCAAAATGGATAGCTCAGTGCGTGTTGGGTAATATTCAGGAAGCCGGCAAATATATTCGAAAAGCTTTGACCCGTGAGCGTCATAGAAATACTTGCAGGGGATGTACTTTTGTAAAGCTGTCAGCCCTTGTTGGGCATCTCTAGCAATATCGTTCTTGTATCTGCCATCCATGTAGTTTAACGTCTCCACCAGCCGAGCCCCTGATTTGCTGGTATTGAGAGTTATTCCGCTGTTCACGTTCATGACCATCCCTCCGGTAAGCCTCTTCCCAAAAACCTAACGACATGCCACAAACCGTATGACGTCTTTGTTTTCGCGCACTATCTGGGCGATAAGCGAAACCGTACGATCGATCTCATCTATCGTGTTTCCAATTCCGAGCGAGAAGCGTACGGCGCAGTGAGCCTCCTCTTCAGAAAGACCCATCGCTATCAGAGCGTGGGACGGTTCAGGTTGACCAGCCTGGCAAGCAGACCCTGAGGAAATGGCAACACCCTTCTGATCGAGAGCAAGGACCAGTGACTCTCCTCTTATGCCCGGCAAGGTTAGGTTAAGCGTATTTGGTAACCGTTGTTCACTATGACCATTCAGTTTCGCGCCAGGTATCAGCTCTCGAATACCGTTCTCTAACCTATCGCGCAATTCCCGCACCCGATCCACCTTGGGAAGATGATCGAGAGCGAGTTCAGCAGCCTTTCCGAATCCCATTATCCCCGGCACATTCTCAGTTCCAGCGCGCAGTCCCTTTTCCTGATCACCTCCGCTCACCAGTGCGTCCAGCATGACCCCTTTTCGCACGTACAAGGCCCCGATACCCTTAGGCCCGTGAAATTTGTGCGCTGACATCGTTAACAAATCTAGCCCAAGCTCCTCAACATCTATAGAAACCTTGCCAACCGCCTGCACACCATCGGTATGGAAGAGCACCCCCCGTTCTTTGGCTACGCTTGCGAGCTCAGCAATGGGCTGAATGGAACCGGTCTCGTTGTTGGCCAGCATCACGCTCACCAGACAAGTCTTGTCCGTAATCGCGGCTTTCAGGTCATCAGGATTCACTCTTCCCTCCGCATCTACGGGAAGCAAGGTGACCGAGAACCCGTGCTTCCCGAGCCACCGGCACGCATTCATCACAGAGGGATGCTCTATGGCACTGGTGACGATGTGATTTCGCCGACCGGCATTCGCAAAGGCCACGCCCTTTATAGCGAGGTTATTTGCCTCTGAACCGCCACCGGTGAAGACTATGCGTCGTGCTGTGCAATTGATTAGCGCAGACGCACTTCTGCGAGCTGTTTCAATTGCTGAACGAGCCTCTTTCCCCGCCGAGTATATGCTCGAGGGATTTCCGTAACACTCCATGAACTCGACCATGACTTCCTTGACCACCTGATCTATAGGCGTAGTGGCATTGTGATCGAGGTACACCCGATGCCCCGTTTGCTGCTCTTCCACAGTATCATCAAGCACGTACTCTCCTGCCCCCTTGACATTGGCTCTGTTTCCGTCTGACACTTTGACCACCTCACACAGTAGCGCTTTGTATACGGGAAAGCCAGAAATCGGGTCGTAACGTTGAAGATCCGTTAGGTCGTTTATGCAAGCATCACGCCACGCTTTCGGCCCCAAAGCCCCACCACCCATGCCGCCAGCCTCTATGGCACCGCGCACAATATCATCGGTGACGACAGCATACATGCCAACCTGGCCACGCTTAGTTCTTATGTGGACAAAATCACTGTCTTCAATGTCGCGCTCCTGAGCATCCAGCGTATTGATCATCACAGTGGGTACAGGTTTCTCATTTGATAACGCCGGAATGGTGTGATGCAGTGCGTGCAAATCAACATTTGCGCGAGCCCCGGAATTGAAAACGAGGGGGAACCGTTTTGCAAGCTCAAGTTGAGAAAGAGGGCTTTCTCCGGGTTCAACATAGACTGGCAGTGCGTCGTGTCCATGCTCCTCGAGGACCGAGGAAGCGATTTCGAACTTCCTTGATGGTGTTTCAAAGCCAGGTTTCCCATCTGCTCGCAGCAATCCCTTTTCCCACTTTTTGTATTGCATCATAGCCGTAGGAATCTGTACTGTCCCCCCTGCAGCTCTCACGTCTTCAGGAGTAAACCCGGAACCTTTGAGCACCTTGGAGAGAATCTCCTCTTCACTTTGCGGGTAGACATAGCCATAGCCAAGACGTTGAGCTAGCTCTGATAGGATAAGGAAATCACTCCTAGCCTCACCGACTGGTTCTATCACCTTTTCCCTGATCCTGAAGATAGAGCCATACACCATGTAGGATTGGATCTCGTAGTAGGTTGTCGCTGGAAGTACAATATCAGCGTAGGCTGCATCTGCAGTGAGCTGACGATCTATACAAACGAAGAAATCAAGCGCTTCTAACGTCTTTCGCCAAACATTGGATTGTGGCCATGATGTGATAATCGATGCCCCCAAGCTGATAAGCAGGCGTATTGGATAAGGTTTTCTGTTCAGGACTGCTTCCGGGAGAATATTAGCATGAAACTCTCCGCGATATTTCGTATATAGTGGGAAATTATTATACCCAGCTGCTTTTCGCATATCCGGATTTGGTACCAGCCCCTCCCGATTGATAGGGAATCTGTTTTGAGCCATGCGGAAACACCATCCGCCTGGAACATCAAGCTGGCCCGCAAGGGCCCACAGCACAATCGTTGCGCGAATCGCTTGAACTGCCCCATCACTGTATTCAAGCCCACTGTACATGACGGGAGCAACACCGTCGGTCGTTGCAATTCTCCTTGCAAGAGACCTCACCGTTTCAGCCGGAACACCTGTGATGCCTGCTACAACTTCCGGTCGAAAATGCTGAACATACTTGTCAAAATCCTCGAAACCCAAAGCCCAGCTGTTGACAAATTCCTCATCATACAATTCTTCTTCGATAAGGACATTACATAACCCGAGAGCAAGAGCCCCGTCTGTGCCGGGTCGGATGGGGATCCATTCCGCATTTGAGTACTTAGCCATCAGCGTTTTCCGTGGGTCTATTACCACGATCCGAGCGCCTCGCTTATGTGCCTCCTCAATCTTAATGAAGTCATGAGGAGGGCAGTGTGCCGCAGGATTCTTGCCCCAAATCACGATGAGTTTGGCGTTTTCTATGTCTGAAAACATATTGATGTACATGCTGCCCATCGTCACATGAGGCGCTATCATTGCAAACGACACGTAGCAGAGAGCGCCCACCCCGAGGGTATTAGGCGATCCAAAGGGGAACAAAACGCTCGCCGCAGAGGAAACCGCTACATCCGCCGGAGTAAACAGATCACAGAACGCCAATTCAAAGCTTCCGCTACCGGTGTAGATTGCGGTTGCCTCCGGCCCCGACTCAGCCTTTATGGTATGGAGTTTGTCTACAATCGTTTCATAGGCTTCGTCCCACGTGACTCGCTCGAAGTCATATGTTCCCTTGGGCCCCTTACGCTTCATCGGATAAAGGAGTCGATCCTTGGAATACACAATATCAGGTGAATGCTCTCCGACCTTGCATATCGCCCCTAGACTTGAGGTTTCATCAGCCCGGACACTTTTGATTCTTCCATCACTGTCATAAGTGACTATTACCCAACACCCGGCAGCACAAATCCCGCATATTCCACGCTTTTCACTGTTCCCAATGGTTCGCATAACGACAACTATCTTCTCCTGAGTATTGTGACGGCAGTTCCTGCGCTAAACTCTCAGCCACTTGATGAACCGTATGATACCACACCTATCAACCGTGCTGTAATGCGTAGCATGGCCTATAGTGCCGATGATAGGCCTCTTGTGACATAGAAGTCATAAGCAGACAGCAATTGAAAACAGCCCCCGTGTCGCCGTCTGAAGCATCGTGCGAACCGCTAGTGTTGGCGCACCTTGGAGGCTATCCTATAGAACTGGAGGCTTCCAACCAACCCTTGCCTTTCAGCAGACCACGCACATAGGCGATCTGACCAGCGTGCTGGAGGTCATCGCTCAAGATGCTGACCAAGCGCACACCTACCGTTGGCAGAGGCTGAAACCACGGCTCATTAAGCTCCCTATCCAAGTCAGTGGGTGTTAAGGCAGCTATATAGCGCTTCGTTCGCTCCAGGACCGCGCGGTAGTACCCTAGTAGCGTGGCAACGTCTGGCGATCTGAAAGACAATACCTCTTCCGAAGTGTGCCCCCAACCGATGTCCCTGGGATCAGGCGCACGGTTGAACTTAGCGGACCAACCGTCTTTGAGCCAGAGCTGTTCCTCCCCCATGAGGTCGGCAATGTGGTCGTCCTGGACACGTGTTAGATGCCAGGCCAGCCAGCCCATGCTGTTGCAGTCAGGACGAGGCTGTTGGTCTAGATCATCCTGAGTCATCCCATTCAGCGCAACCTCTAGTTCCTCCAGGACACGGCCGTAGCCATCTGCAATCAACTCTTGCCACTCCATTGTTGCCTCCTCCAAGTCTATTTAGTGTCTGGATTTCTTTGAGCTTGTTACGAGGGCTGTAATTCTTCCCTTGCCCCTCGGATCGCGCGCACTCCTATTGATCACTTGTCCCTATACCACATCATCAGATACTCGTCTATCTCTATACACTTTTCAGGAGGAATGACGAGGGTAGTCATCGGGTGCTCAATAACAGCCGGGCCCTCTACTCGGTTGCCTGCCTCAAGTAAATCCATCTCCCAAATATCGGACCTCACCCATCCTCTGTGATATACCTCTCTTTGCCCTTTATAGGCGCTCTTTGGCGGCACTTTGCCCTTAAGGGGATACTTGGGCACCACAGGTTTCATTCTCTCTACACGCGCCTCGAGGCCGACCGAAGTGATGGCATGTCCCATTTCGTCCATGGTGACTGCTATTGGATAGATAGAAGTATAGGTTTTCTCGAAGCTAGCAATCAGCTTGTCCACATCCTGGCCCACCTCTACCCTTCCAATTTCAACTGGTGCCTCCCAACTAGCCAGCTGCCCCAGATATCTGGCGTATATGAAGTACCTAAAACTAACCTTTTCCCGAAGAAACCCTTCCCGCTCAAGCTCCTCATAGGCCTTCTGCTCAAGCTCCTCCCATGCCTGGTTTAGGGGTTGAGCCTGCCACATCTTGAACTCATCAGGCATGCCTTTAGGAATAACGCTGATAACGCTCTTCGTGTAGCGATGGAAATAGTCGCCGGTGGAAACGCCATATGCTGAAAAAGCCGCTGCCCAGGGAACGGTGACTATGCCAGCCAGCTCGAGCCCTTCTGCCATTCCCCACATATGCAGTGGACCACTCCCCCCATAAGCAATCAGAGTATACTCAGCAGGATCATATCCTCTTGCTAACAACCTGCTAGCAATAGCATCCCGCAATTGACTATGTAGCAAATCCAGAACCTTGCTCGATGTCTCATAAACATCCCCACCCAGGGGCTTAGCCAAACGTTCCTCTAGAGCCTTCAGTGATGCTTCCCTATTGAGCTTCACCGACCCGCCCAGGAAATAATCCGGGTTGATGTATCCTAAGATCACGTCTATGTCGCCGATGGTAATGTCGGGATATTGGTAGCAGGTGCCAATGAGGGCACCAGCGCTCTCGGGGCCAAGGGCAATCCTTTTCAGCTGCTCATCCACATGGACTACACTACCTGTGCCCGCACCAATGGAATCAATAGATAACATCGGCAAATTCAATTTGTGGCCAGCAAAGGCAGGCTCTGGCTCTATAGGCATCTCGCCTACTGCTATAATCCCTACATCGAAGGAAGTGCCCCCCAGATCAGCACAGACTATGTTTTTGAATTCCCCTACATCTCCTAGTAGCGCCTTGGCACCGAGCAAGCCTCCAGCCGGCCCTGAGACAATGGTCTCATATAGCCGGGGATAGTGAACGGTTGTCGTGGCTCCATATGAAAGCAAAGTCTGGAGCTCATATCGATAGCCTTCGCCCTTTGCTGCTTGCTCCACTCTAAGTAGCTGCTTGGATATAGGCTGCGCAGCGTAGCACTGAAGCAAGAGGCTCTTGCACCTCTGCGTTTCAAAAGAAACCGGGCATATCTCGTAGGAAGTGATCACTTTCACCTCAAGGCCTCGCTGGCTCACGACCCCGCGGGCAATTTCCGCTGCCCTTCGTTCATGCACCGGGTCGACATACGAGTGCAGGAACAGAATCCCGATCACCTCAACTCCGCCATCCAAAAGCTCCTCTGTTCCTTTCCTGACATCCTCCTCGGACAGGGGAACGACCACTGCTTCGGGAGGAAGATGACATCCAACATAGTAGGTAGGGCCCTTAATGCGCTCAGCGACCCCCTTGACAAGATTGATATCCACCAGGGGTGGCGTGTGTTCGTGCAGAGCATAGTGCATAGTATCTTCGTATGAGAGCGCAAGCCACGTCAGCCCCCTCTCCATATGCGCTATGTGCTCGAACCCTCTAGTTACCAGCAACCCCACTTTCATTCCATTGCGGTTATGCAGGATATTAACCATCGATGTACCGGTGTAGACGATTGAAACTGCCTGCTCATGCACTTCACGGGTGCCGATTCCCCTGAAACCAGCAGCATCAGCAACAGATGCTAGATAGCTCTTAAATTCGTCCTCGCGGTTAGTCAGTGCCTTTCCCAGATTGAATTGACCCTCTTCATCTATGAGAAAGGTATCCGTCATTGTCCCACCAGCGTCTAACGCTACTAAGAACCCCTTTTCCTTCTTTTCAAGCATAGGTCCGCCTCCTTAGTCAAAGCTAGCCTAGTTTTGGGTTCAGGTTCTCTGTTCCTCAGCAGCCCAGCGTGATATCTCTTCCAAGGTCCTATCCTGAAACCAGTCAGGGTGCTCATCAGGCAAAGGCTTTCCCAGCCATTGGCGGTAGAAGGAGTCAAGGTCTGGCAGCATCTCAAATAGGGGCGGATACCCTGGAGGAGCAATTTCCATGCCAAGCTGAGCCAGGCATCCCGGACAATAGTATTCTCTGATCTCTGCCAGGCCCACTTCCGGGTAAGGTAGCTCTATGCTATATACTTCGTCTATCTCCTCCCTGGTCTTTCTGACATAGACCAGAGAACTGAGTTTCCAGTTGACCCGGTAATCTCCGAACTCCTGCCCGCAGTCACACTTCACTACCCTTTTGCCATCCTTGGCCACAATATAGAGGTGGTCCGATAGCCTGAGAAGTATCTTCTCTTTCCAGGGCACCTTCTCTTGCAGGATGTCGAGATACTTCCAGAACCGGTCCTCTTCCTTGGGAGACATGCGGCACAGTTTTTTCACATCTTCCCAGGGAAGTCTCCCCTCCACAAGGAGCCTTAGGTTCTCCTTACTAGCAACTTCGGCGCCGCTAACCTCAGCCATGTTTTCCTCCTCATAACTATAGTTGATAATCTTCGCCTACCTGCCAGAATCCGCGGAATTGGGGGCCAGACTTTTCATTCTGCAAGATATCTTGGTAAATATAGCAAACCTCCTCCCTGAATTCTTTATTCAATACTCGCTCCCTTTCCTGGCGCCACCATTCCCTGAAGGGCTTTGCCTTCTCCCTTCTCCTTTCCCTCATCTGCTGCCGCTCTTTGAGAGTGCCCTCTTCATCCACTTTCCATTTGCCATTAGTGGCTTGCGCTATTGCTCCATATACTCCTTTGGCCACGCCGGGAGTCACAAAGCCCTCGTTCAAATCCCTCTCTATTAAGCTGGGGGAGCGTTCTATAGGATCGCCCCAACCGGCATCACCATGCGTTCCCAGCACATAGATATCGCCGTCTTGCAACTCTATAGGGGGCACCTCGCCCGGAAAATACTCAATTCTGTCTACCCTCAGCTTCCCCTCTCTGATCCACTGCATGATCTCCTGAAAAGTGGTGGGATAGCCCATGCCCTTCTCTATCAATTCAAGTGCATTTGTGCCAAGGAAAATTGCGCTCCAATCCCCATATCCAGGGTAGCCGCCGCTCGTCCCGGTGACCTGTAGGCCTGCCTGAATACCGCCACCGGTGGCGAAACTGACTGTAAGGCTTTTCCCCTTATTAACGACCAAAAAGACCCAGTTTGTACCTACTCCGCCTCTGAACTTGCCATGTCCGTAATGGTCCGGGGCCAGTTTCCTCGCCAGGCTAACAAGCGGTGGTTGATAAAGATCCCACTCCTCGAATTCCCCCATATCTGACTGTGGGTTAAGCCCGCAAGTTGCGGCGTAGTCGCCATCTCTGTAGGGACTACCTCCAGTAGACCAGGCACCGGCAGCACCGAACATGCCAAAGGACCATGCCACTCCAACGTCAAACACCCCCGACGGCTCGAGTAGGCCCCCGCAAGCGGTTGCACTCCACTGCTCCTCCAGGACCCCCCGAGCAAAAAAGGACTGATTACAGGCACTCCACAAGGGTGTCATGCACGTGGCCATGCCCCCTAGCCCTATTGCGGTACTCAATTGGGGATCGGTAGGATTCAGGTGACTGCCCTCGGGGATCGAGTAGTCCAACTGGTAGTCAAAAGCCGTGTTAACGCAAATTGAGTGTACGAATTGAGGGAGCCACCACCAGGCTAGCCCCAGCCTGCGACATCCATCACTGGGGGCGTTCCAGGAGTGATGGGCCTCCCTGCTTACGCCAGCAAGATCGATGAAAAGCCGGCAATCGGGTGTGATGTGGAGTTCATACGGCGTGTGGATGGGAAAATCCATGTCGGCGAAGGGGAAGCATGGCCCAACTCGCCCTTCATATGGGGCAATACGCCACGAAGCCCGCTTATAGACTCCGGGGACCATTTGCCTTTGGATAAGGGTTGCAATTCGCCTCCTCTCACGCTCGATAATCTCCCGCACCCCCCTCCTGAAATAGTCTATCCCGAACTCCTCTATAATCTCCAACATCTTGTCGTGAACCATGATGGCTCCGGTCACACGCATGTTATTGTCCAAGATATTGAATGTGGCCATCCTGGTCTTTTCAGTCCATAGCAAGTCCCACCACTTCGCGATCTGAAAATTCTCCCCAGTCTTCATTGGGGGATAAGAAAATCCATCGGTGAAAGTAGTAGGTGAAAGGACGGGAACGCTCGCGGAGTATAAGGCGGAGCCAACTTCTGCTATATGGTTAATCCCGCACGCCCAGGCAACAAATTCCCCATTATAGAAGATCGGAACATATGTATAGTTGTCCGCGGCATGAGCACCTCCGTAGCGGGGATGGTTGCACGAGAAGATATCGCCTTCCCTGATTTTTGGGTTGTCCTCGAAGCCCAGTTTGGCCATGTGCGCAATCTGATCCCTCGCGCTGGCAACATGCCCAGCGAGGCCGTGAGACGCCGTCACGCAGTCCCCCTGGGGAAGTAGCAACATGAACAAGCACTCACCGAAGGTTCGCACTGTTGGTGTCGCGGAAAGTAACTTGGCGCTCTCCCGGGCAGTAATACAGGCGTTGGTAAGCCTCCAGTTGAAGCGCGTCATTTTGGCCGGGTCCTCATCATGCAGCACTATCTTCTCAAGCCCGTAGAAGTAACCTGTTTCCTTTATCAGGCGGTCTCTCTCCTCTAGCATCTCTACTAAGCTCTTGCCACCTTCTCCTATTCCCATTTCACCTTACCTCCCCTCTTGTCTTGTCTCTTAAAGCCCTTTCTGAGACCCTGGATCTTCAGAGGCGACACCCTGGTCTGCAGATAGAAATGATTCCAATCAGAGCTCCATTTCCTTAAGCTCGAGGTTTACTATCAACTCCGGCTCGGTGAGAGCCTGGATCTCTTCTGCGGTCCATCCCGGGGCAAGTTCGTTAAGTACCAAGCCCTGTGGTGTAACTTCGATGACTGCGAGGTCGGTAATGATCAGGGAGACGCAGCGAACCCCGGTGAGCGGGTAGCTACACTCCTTTAAGATCCTGGGCTTGTTATCCTTGGTAGTGTGTTCCATAAGGATTATTACCCTTGCCTTACCTGCTACCAGGTCCATGGCGCCACCAACGCCAGGGGCTCCCATCTCTGGTGACCAAACATTAGCGAGGTCCCCCTTCTCCGAAACCTGAAAGGCCCCTAGAATCACCGTGGCAACGCGACCAACCCTGGCCATAGCAAATGCCTCCAGGTTCGAGCAAAACGATGTCCCTGGCCTGACTGTGAGCCACTCAGCACTGGCACCCCAGGTGTCTATATCCACTTCCTCGTCCGGTTTCGGCGGCGGACCATTTGCTAGAATGCCTATCTCAGCGTGGAGGTTAACGCCCTCAGGGAGGAACAGTGAGACAATGGTTGGTATGCCAATCCCGAGGTTAACCCAGTCCCCCGGCATGAGTTCCTTTGATGCCCGAAGGGCAATAAGCTCCCGGCTCAGCCCTGTCTTGCTGCCTCTCTCTATCGGAGCACCTAGCATCAGGGCCCTGGCCAGCATAGGTCTCCACTCGTCTTTCGCTCGATGACGATCGAAAGTACTCTTGACAACACGGTCAACATAGATGCCTGAGATGTCTATCGATTCAGGATCCAGCTCTCCTGTCTCTACGACCTCCTCTGCCTCCACAATGGAGGTCTTCGCCGCTGCAATGAACACCGGATTAAAATTGTGCCCTGACCTTCGGAATACCACGTTTCCCATGGTATCAGCTTTGTGAGCGGGGATGAGAGCGAAATCAGCTCTGAGAGCAGTTTCAAGGAGATACTCTCTATCTCCGAAAATCCGTTTTTCCTTCCCTGTTTCCACCACAGTACCTACCCCGGTAGGCGTGTATATACCCGCGATTCCAGCCGCACCTGCCCTCAGCCGTTCACAAAGCGTGCCTTGGGGGATAAGCTCAAAATCTATCTCGCCAGCCTTAATTTGCTCCTCAGTAGCTGTAGGCAACCTGGCAATACCCCCGAAGGCGGCACGGAGTCTGTTAACCTGCCTGTTTTCCACCAGGACTATGGCGGCGTAGGGGCTAAATCCTACAGTGTTGCAGATAATCATCAGGTTTTTGCTGCCCTTGTCCCTTAGAGCCCGAATGAGGCTGGTCGGGGATGCGGTCGGCGTGCCAGGGCCGCCGATGATAACACTGGCACCATCCTCAATATCCCAAATGGCTTCTTCAGGGCTGGCGAATACCTTGTTCATGGTTCCTCCTTTCCACT
This sequence comes from Dehalococcoidia bacterium, assembly GCA_030619685.1. The sequence goes on along the minus strand of JAUXAX010000001.1, from coordinate 54,000 downwards.
CTCTTCTCCTACAGGCCCACGATGAAACAACTGACGGTGTTCAAACAAGGAAATCTCCGCCTTATAACACAGCACAGCACTATTGTCAACTGACTTGCAATCGAGGTACTACTCGGTCTTGGTTGGTAATGGAGGTTAGGCTAAATCAAAGCATCAGTGTAGTTGTGATATAATGGGGGTGGGAGAAGCCAGATGCCAAGTAAGCCGAAGAAAGATAAGGCTAAGCAAGCCCGTTGTAGGTGGTGTGGCAAGAAGATTCTGCCTGCACCTCCTGATAGTACTTGGACTTGGATTCATGCCCATACGCTTCGGCATAGCCACGCTATGCATCTCCGAGAGCAAGGCGTCCATCCTTTTATTATGCAGGAAGCCTTGGGTCATGCAACTATAGGTAGCACCCTTGTCTACAGTCGGGCCAGCGATGAGGACTCGGCTCGGGCGAAGGCACAGATAAGGTGGAGTTGAGGTGATGATGTGGATATAGTTATCAATGCTTTGCTGATTAGTACTGTCTATGTTTTGGGTTTACTCACTATGCCTGCTGTCGTCATTGTTGGTACATTGATCGGCATGGCCTTTCATATCTTCATAGCTTCTTTGTTCGTTTGAGTATATGCCACAATAATCGTCATAACCAAAGTTGAGAAACGTTTAGCCTATGGCCCTAATTCCAGGGAGCCGTAGGTTTCTTGTTTCTGGTCTGAAACCTCTATGAAACTCCTATAGTCCACTCACCAACCACAACCGAGAAGAACCTTCCCTTCAGGACCCCCTCTCTTCGAAGCTGGCGTCCCTGGAGGGACTCGAACCCACGACCCACTGCTTAGAAGGCAGTTGCTCTATCCACTGAGCTACAGGGACGTTTTGAGGCCTGCCCCCCCATTTTAGCACTCCAAAAAGATTTGACAAGTGAAAGCGTCGTTCATAACTCATACCCTTTTGCAAGGCTTTACAAAAGGCACTATAATAGATACTCAACGCTTTTGCAAAGCGACAGTTTTTTCTGGCAACGGAGAGGAACGATGCGTCCTAAGAAGGTTTTAGTTCCTGTTAATGGAAGTACGGTAGATGAAGAGGCGATAAGGCTATCCTGCCAACTGGCCAAGAAAGCTGGGGGCAAGATATATGTGACATATGTGATCCAAGTGGATCGCACTCTACCTCTCGATGCTGAAGTTAGACCGCAGATCGAGAGGGCGGAACAGGTTCTTGGCCAAGCAGAGCGCATTGCTGAGGAGGAGGACTGCGATGTTGAGACTGACCCGCTGCAAGCGCGTGAGATAGGCCCAGCAGTGGTCGAGGATGCGATAGAGCGCGGTGTTGACCTGATCACCATCGGAATCAGTTACAAGAGGGAGTTCGGGGAATTCAGTTTGGGGACTATAATACCTTATGTACTTAAGAATGCTCCCTGCCGGGTACTGATTTACCGAGAGCCAATCCCTGGGGAGGAGCGCTGATCTACCATGAACGTGATCATAATGGGCTGTAGTCGTGTTGGCGCTCAATTGGCGGGCATGTTGGATGCTGAGGGGCACAAGGTTACCATCATGGATGTTGAGCCCTATAGCTTCAGGAAACTTCCTCCAACCTTCAATGGCTTGGCGATGGTGGGCAACGGGCTAGAGGAGGAGGCGCTCAAGAAGGCGGGGATAGAGGAGGCAGACGTCTTCGTAACTGTAACACAAGGAGACAACCGCAATGTAATGGCCTGTCAGATCGCTAAGCATATCTACCACGTGCCTAAGGTGGTTTCCCGTATTTACGACCCGATACGCGAGGAGATGTACCACAATCTGGGAATAGAGTCTGTTAGCCCCACCAAGGTGATGGCGGGACTTCTGAAAGAGAGGGTTGAAGGTTAGGGAAGCATGTATATCATCATAGTTGGAGGTGGCGAGGTCGGCCATCATCTCGCGAGGATATTGCTCAGTGATGGCCATGAGGTGCTGATCCTGGAGCAGGACGCTGCTAGATGCGAAAGCCTCTGTGAAGAGTTGGGCGAAATCGTCTACCGTGGTGATGGTTGTGAGGCAGCCACCCAGGACGCTGTTGGCACCGGCAGGGCAGATATGCTTGTTGCTGTCACTGATGGCGACGAGGACAATCTGGTGGCTTGCCAGGTGGCCAAGCATAGGTTCAATGTCCCGCGCACTATTGCCCGTATTACAAACCCTGAGAACGAGACTATTTTCGAGATGCTAGGCATTGATGCAACCGTGAGCAGCACCAACCTTATCCTGGCACATATCGAGCAGGAGCTTCCTTCACACCCCTTGATCCCCTTGCTTAAATTGAAGAGCGGTACTCTTGAGGTTGTTGAGGTTAAGATTCCCCCCGGTTCAAAGGTAGTGGGGAAAAAGATTGGCTCCTTCCGTTTGCCTAAAGGGAGCGCCGTTTTACTGGTGATTGGCAAAGACAAAGGTCCTCAAATCCCAACAGTGGAAACCGTTCTCGAGGCTGAGGATGAGGTGGTGGTAATTACAAGTGCTGAGAACGAGGAGGCAATGCGGACGATGCTGAGTGGCAAATGATAGATTGCCTGCCAGGCGCTTGGTTAGAAGGGAAGAATGACCAGGGTCGTGTTTCAAGGGGAACGAGGTGCTTTCAGCGAAGACGCCGTACTAAGGTTTTTCGGCGATGTTGAGCTCTTACCCTGTCGCTCCCTTGCTGATCTTTTTGAAGCTGTGACCGAAGGCAAGGCTGATTTTGGGGTTGTTCCTGTGGAGAACTCACAGGCAGGCAGTATCAACGAGACCTACGACCTGTTATTAAAGTATGATCTCAATATCTACGGCGAGATCGCTCTAGAGGTAAACCATTGTCTCATGGCACCTCCAGGCGAGAGCCTGGCTAGCATAAAGACGGTTTACTCTCACCCTCAGGCCCTGGCTCAATGCGAGCAATTCTTGAGGGGGCTGGAGGTTGAAATCGTGCCCACCTATGATACCGCTGGCAGTGCGAAGTTGATAAGGGAAAAGGGTCTGGTAAACTGCGCCGCAGTGGCAAGTAAGAGGGTATCCGAAATCTACCAGATGTCAATACTGGCCGAGGATATTCAAACAATCACTGATAACTACACCAAATTCTTTGTAGTCTCGAAGAAGAAGGCTGAGTACGCTGATGAGAATAAGACATCGCTTGTCTTTGCCACAAAAAACACCCCCGGTGCCCTATATGACTGCCTGGGTGCCCTCGCCACCAGGGGCATAAACCTGACTAAACTGGAATCAAGGCCAAGCAAGGATAGACCTTGGGAGTATGTCTTCTATGTCGATTTGGAAGGGCATATGGAGGATGATATTTGTAGTCAGGCTTTACGAGACCTTCGAGAGAAAACTGGTTTCTTAAAGATTATTGGCTCCTATCCGAAAAACGTAGCATCGTCATGAAGGATTTCTAAATAGGGGAGACTAGTCAACTTTTCCTCTCGCCTGCTCAAACTTCGCCTTAAGTTCATCCCTCTTTTGACTTGCAGCCTCTTTTCCCTCCTCCCATGCTGACCTACCCAGTGACATTAACTCGTCTACTTTACCTCGCAGTTGCTCGCGGGTCTTCTCTCCGGGCTGCGGTGCAAATAGAAGCCCCAGACCTGCTCCTATAATGCCGCCCAAGAGTAGGCCGGCGATGAAGCTCGAGCCATTATTTTCCGTTGCCATCGTCTTTCTCCTTTCTGTGAGAGCGTTTCGATAGGGTGGTTATAGCCTTTCGCATCCCCGCAGCGAAAATAGCACCCGTCGTGAGTGGCTTGGCCACTCTACCGGATACAAAAGAGGAAACGGTTCGAATGTCAGAGAGGAAGCCCCGTGCTGCACCCACGGTGGGGGACAACTTGCGGAAAATAACGATTGTTAGAACAGAGAATATGAGGGCAGACACGATCACCAGAAGGGCAGAGATGATGATCATTACATCGCGAAATTGCTCAAGCATAAAGCGTTACCTCCCCCGAGTTTTGCCTCGGTAACTAATATACTACGATAACCAGAGAACAGCAACAGCAGGTTGGAAGTGGTCGGTTCATTCAATAATGGCAAGTATTCAGCTATCAGCACTCAGCTTTTCCGATTAAAAGGTCACAAAATCCCCCTTAGCCCCCCTTTAGAAAAGGGGGATTTAGGGGAATTTACTGAAAGCTGCTGACTGAACGCTTACCATTCGTCGAGCGCTGTTTCTCATCACTGGCTCTTGATATACTCGATTGCTCGCTCAAGCTGAGGATCATAACCACGCTCAATATCCTCTGCTGTTCTCTCGACCGTGACATCCGGCAAGATCCCTTGTCCCTCTATTTGCCGCCCATTGGGGGTGTACCACCAGGCGATGGTGATATAGATGGCAGAACCATCGCTTAACTCGTGAAAACGGTTGACCCTTCCCTTGCCCAGAGTCTTGGTGCCAATAACTATTCCCCGTCCGTAGTCCTGGAGGGCACCTGCAACCACTTCGCTCCCGCTGGCGCTGTTGCCGTTCACCAGTACTACCAGTGGCAGGTCGGTAGCCAGTCCCCCCTCCCTTACTTCCCAGGTCTCCTCATTTCCTTCCCCATCGATCACATAGGCGACGACACCTTCCTCAAGAAACTGACTAGCTAGGTCTACTGCTGCCTCGAGAATACCTCCAGGGTTGTCACGGAGGTCGAGGATGATGCCTCTCACATCGCTGGCGGTTATGTCCTCAAGCGCTGAGACTATCTCGTCTCCGGTGCGACTTGAAAAATAGTCAACCTCTATATAAGCGATATTGGTGGGTGTGGGCGTAGGAGTTGGTGTATCGGGAAGCATCTTGTGACTAATGGTAGTCCCCTTTATTTCTTCACGGGTTATCACGATATCCTCCGGGACATCTTCGCCACGGTGCAGTACGCGGAGCGTAACCTTGGTGCCTGGCTCTCCCCTGATTTTGAGTGCGGCCTCAATCAGGCTTATGCCTTCGGTAGTTTCGCCATCGATCTCCAGAATCTTGTCTCCAGGCATAATGCCTTCCCTTTGCGCTGGAGTGCCGATGAAGGGAGCGACTATTGTTAGCTGTCCCTCCTCATCGATGGTGATCTCCGTTCCTATTCCTCCAAACGATCCCTCTATCCTGTCCAGACTTAGTGCGTACTGCTCTGCATCGAAATAGGCAGAATAGGGATCATCCAAGGCTTCGATCAGGCCCTCGATTGCGCCCTGGCTCAACTTGTCTAGGTCAAGCTCATCACTATCTACAAAATCATCAAGAATGATTTGCCATGCTTCTTCAATTAGGTCGAACTCCCGTTCGGCAGGGGATGTTGACCACGGTGACCAGTCGCAGCCACCCCCGAAATAGGCAACAATAAGGACTATGACCAGAAGCAAAGGCGTTGCAATCCTAACCACTTTCCACATAGCTGTCCCCCTTCAGTGCTAGGCATGCTGATATTAGCAGCTTTTGCTCAAAGAGGCAATCTGAATTGACAATCACCAGCGTCGGCTGTTATCCTAATTTAGGCTAATTGAAGCTGACGACAAGGAGGAATAGATGGCCGGCATCACCTCTTACGGAGCTTACGTACCCCTTTGGCGGCTGAGTCGTGAGGCGATAATGAAGGGGTTGCGTGGCGAGAAGGCCGTCCGTAATTTTGATGAGGATAGCACCACCATGGCGGTGGCAGCCGCAATCGATTGCCTGAAAGGCCGGGATAGGGAGGCAATAGATGGCTTGTTTTTCGCCTCAACCACAGCACCCTATAAGGAAAAGCAGATCGCAACAACAATAGCTGCAGCTGTCGATCTGCGGCGAGATATCATTACCGCCGACTTTTCCAATTCTCTGAGGTCCGGAACCGCCGCCTTGAGGGCAGCGCTAGATACCGTAAGGGCCGGGACAGCGAAACAAGTGCTTGTGGTGGCGGCTGATTGTCGCATGGGGGCTCCGGGGACCGATTTCGAGCAGAACTGCGGTGATGGCGCTGCAGCGCTCCTCATCGGGGACTCAGATGTGGCCGTAGACATAGAGGCCTGGCATTCTATATCCAACGAGCTTCACGATATCTGGCGGAGAGATGACGACGACTTCATCCGATCTTGGGAGGATCGGTTTGTTTATTCCAGGGGCTATGTGGACACGGTGATGCAGACTGTCTCTGCGCTGCTGCAAGAATGTGATATTGGCCCCAATGATTTCACCAAGACAATTTTCTCAGCTCCCACTGCAAGGGTGCACGGTGAAATCTCAAGAAGGCTGGAGCTTGATCCCAAAACGCAGGTCCAGGAGCACCTATTTGATGTAATGGGCAATACAGGTACTGCTTACCCGTTGATGCTGCTGGTGGCGGCACTGGAGGAGACGAAACCGGGAGACCGCTTACTCCTTACTAGCTATGGCAATGGGAGCGATGCCTTAGTGCTCAAGGTGACCGATCAGATAAAGAAGATTAAGGACCGACGAGGCATGAAGGGTCATCTAGCAACAAAGAGGATTGTTGATGACTATCGAATATACCTGCAGTGGCGAGAATTGCTGACCTTTGAGGCACAGCCAACTCCTCCAGGAGGCTACATATCCTCATCGGCGCAGTGGCGAGACCGTAGCCAGATATTCGCCCTACACGGCCTGAAATGTCGGGGCTGTGGTGGCATCCACTATCCGCCGCAAAGGGTGTGTCCGAAATGTCGGACGAAGGACCAGTTCGACGAAGTGAGGCTATCCGACAAAAGGGGCAAGATATACACCTTCAGCGCGGATAACCTGTGCAGCAGGCGCGAGGCACCTCGGGTGACTGCGATTATCGATTTTGAGGGTGGGGGGCGCATAGCAACTTTGATGACTGATAGAGTGCTCGAGGAGATAGAGATAGGGATGTCGGTGGAGATGAGCTTCAGGAAATTGGCCTCTCAAGATGGAATTCATAACTACTTCTGGAAATCGATACCCCTGAGGGGCTAAACCGATACCGAAAGAGGGGAGAAAACGCGATGCCGGGCATTAAAGATAGAGTTGCTGTAGTTGGCATGGGCTGTACAAGGTTCGGGGAGCTCTGGGATAAGAGCGATCAGGACCTGATGGTGGAGTCGTGCCATGAAGCTTTGGCGGATGCAGGGATTGATCTTAAAGAGATTCAGGCGGCCTGGTTGGGGATACAGGGCGCGGAGACAGGCTGCTCAGGGGCAAGGCTGGCCCGGGCGCTGAAAACGGATTATATACCCATCACCAGGGTGGAGAACTACTGTGCCACAGGGATCGAAGCCTTTAGGGGCGCCTCTTATGCTGTGGCTGCTGGGATATATGATATCGCGCTGGCCTGCGGCGCGGAAAAGCTAAAGGACTCGGGGACCACCGGGATTACTCAAGCGGGAGGCGAGCCCCAGTTTAGCAGTTGGGTGTGGGCACCAATTGTGGCGCCAGCCAGATTTGCTCTCTCAGCTACCAGATACTTTCACACCTATGGGTTGAGCCCCGAGGAGGGCAAGCGGATGCTGGCCATGATCGCAGTCAAGAACCACCACAACGGCAGCCTGAATCACAGGGCCCATTTCCAGCGTGAGATAACGATAGAGCAGGCGATGAATGCCCCGATAATCGCTTGGCCGTTGGGACTTTACGATTGCTGTGGAGTGAGCGATGGCTCGGCGGCGGCGGTCATCACTCGGCCTGATATCGCCAAGAATATCAGGGATGACTATATCTTGGTTAAGGGCTTTGCCATATCCTGCGGAGCAGGACCACAGGGGGTAATAGCAGATGACTATGATTACGTCCACATTGATGAGATTGTGCGTTCTGGCCAGATGGCCTACGAAGAGGCCGGTATAAAGGATCCCCGCAAGGAAGTCGACATTGCCGAAATACATGATTGCTTCACTATCACCGAGACTTTGATCTGTGAGGACCTTGGTTTCACTCCCAGGGGCAAATTTAGGGAAGATATCGAGGCTGGCACTTTCAACCTGGGAGGGGAGGTGGCGGTCAATGCCGATGGCGGCTTGAAGTGCTTTGGGCATCCCGTAGGCGCCAGCGGGATCAGGATGATCTTCGAGTCGTACCTCCAGCTTCAGGGAAAGGCAGGACCTCGACAGTTGAAAAACCCGAGGATCGGCCTGGCCCAGAATTATGGGGGCCTTCCCGGCGGCGGCGTTTCCGGCGTGGCTATTGTAGGCTGCAGGGATTGAGCACAAAGCAGCATTCATGAAGATGGTTTTGCTCACGCCGGGGTACCCGAGGCCAAAATACATTGGAGCGAAGAGGTATGCCCTTGCTGATAGGGTACGGAACACATGTTCTAACTTGACATAACCTTTGTGATTTGGTATACTCAAACATGGCCCTGAAAACGATTACCGTCAACCGCAAGGCGTATCACGACTACCACATTGAGGAAAGTGTCGAGGCAGGGCTGGTCCTGACTGGCACTGAGATAAAGTCGATTCGCGCAGGTAGGATTAATCTGCGTGATGCCTACGCCAGATCGGAAAAGGGTGAATTGTGGCTGCTGGGCGCTCACATCGCCCGGTATCCTGGGGGCAACAGATATAACCACGAGCCGAAAAGGCCGCGGAAACTGCTGCTGCATCGCAAACAGATAGCAGAACTCAGCAGTGCAGTGATGAGGAGGGGGCTGACCATAGTGCCCCTGAGACTGTACCTTAAAAATGGAATAGCCAAGGTGGAGCTGGGAGTTGCCAGGGGCAAGAAAGTCTACGATAAGCGTGAGGCACTAGCTCTGCGCGATGCCCAGCGCCAGATAGAGCGCGCGTTCAGCCAGCGTACTTCAGACAAGGGTAAGAAGCGTTAGCAGCTTCTTTACATAAATGAATGGGGACGTGTGGTTCGACAGGGGAGTTTGATTCCGGAGTGGCAAGCCGAGGTGCCATCAACCTCGTAAATCAGGTGGCAAAAAAAACAACTGGCGAACGCGAATACGCACTGGCAGCCTAAACAAAGGCAGCCACGTCCACCTCAACCTCTCCTCGAAGGGTGAGATTTGGGCGCCGAAAAGTCGAGGTGCAGCGATCCCGATGCCGGTAAAGGGTCGCTCAAGATCCATCGGCTGGCTTGGTCGTAATCGGTCAGCGGAGGACGGTCGAGCGAGAACAAACGGCTGACTAAGCTTGTAGATACTCTGGATGGGATTCTTCTGGACGGGGAGTTCGACTCTCCCCCGTCTCCACCACGCTCAAAAAAGCCTCTCTAATCAGAGAGGCTTTTACATTCTCACACTCAAATCCAATTCTGTAGTTGCATTTTGCATGCTCCAGACTTCCGGACTTGTAGTCGCAAAATGAGATGGCTATAATTAGCTAAACCTTTGTCGATTGTGAACCGAGGCTGGTTGCAAGGGCAAATAAGGAAATATGGTGATGATAAAGCATTCTTCGAACTGTTCATGCCAAAGCACATTGCCAAGCATATGTTTAAGATCTCTTCTGTTGTGATTGCAATTGCATACGTAGTGTTTTTGTTAGGCCTTCTCTATCAGAAATAGGAAACGAATCACTCAGGAGGCAGTAGTAGATGGACGTCACCAAGCCCAATGTCTATGACCCGGCTGACCATCCCGAAGAGTGGACGCCGGCGATGTATGAAATGCTCGACAAGGCAAGGGACATAATCGAAGAGTGGTGGTTGCCCAACCGCCGGCAACTGGACCGCCTCGGCGGCGTGCTGGCAATGACAGAGATGTCAGACGTCTACTACGGGCTCCACAAGTCGATAATAGATGCCGGGTTCTACGGCAGAGTGATACCCAAGGAGTACGGAGGGCCGGGGTGGAGCCTCTTCCAGTGCGGCCTGATGTCGGCTGAGATCACTAAGATCGCTTTTACCAAAGCGGTGGATGACGCCTTTGCCTATGGCGAGCCCTGGTGCCACATACTCCAGCACTGGACCCCAGACGCGGACACCAAAAGGGAGTATTTCAAGCGAACGTTGGATGGTGGATTCTGCACAATCTGGGCTACCGACCCAGAGTCAGGCGTTGATATAGGCGGTATGCGCGGCAGTGCTGTCCTTGATGGAGATACTTACATACTCAACGGCCCCAAGTGGTGGATGGCGATGTGCAGCCCTGGTCCGGTCGGTCTTCAGTGGCATCTGGCACTGATGAAGACGGACACGACCAAGCGCACAAGTGGCCTTAGCTTATTCATCGTCAACGATGACTCAGACGGCGTCATCCGTGGCCGCGAGGGAGACCTGACAGGAGCAAGGTGGGGCTGTGCACGCTATGAGCTTTTGCTCAAGGACCTGAGAATACACAAGAAACACCTGGCGGCGCCTGAGGGCAAAGGCTTGTACGCCATAGTCAACGGAATGAATAAGCACATGGGCAATCAGGCGTTCCAGGCCGTCGGGGTTTGCGAAGCGGCCATCAGGCAGGCCCTGGACTACACGACAACCACCATACGGTGGGACCATCCTCTTATCGAGTATCAGGGAATCCACTTCCCCATAGCAGATATGTGGGTCAGTGCTGAGGCAGCCCGCGCTATCACTGCCAAGGCAAACAAGCTCTGGGACGAGGGAGATGAAGAGGCGAAACACGGCAAATGGTCTATTCTCGCTTTCAGGTTCGCCGCCCCGGCAGCTATCGACGCTTGCCGCAAGACTATCGAACTCATGGGGGCCCGCGCTATTGAGAGAGAGGAGGGATGGCCCATGGAGCTAATGTATCGAGACTCGATGGTCTTCCAATTGTACCGAACACCCAATATCGACAGGAAGTTCCTTGCCTCATACCTCGTGCGCAGGAGGCTCTAGGCCTGTCTCAGACCATATGGACTTGAGTTGCAAGGCAGGCATGATGCGCCTCTCCCACACCCTCGTAGTCTCCGAAAATCATTCCATTTTGGAACATAGGACAGCCCTTGTTGACGGCATGGGCTTGGCTAGCTATAATCAGGCCACTAATCTTCTCAACCCGGAGGCTGCACGATGTCAAGTAATGTCCTCGAGCGACTAAAGAACGGCCTATTGGAACTGGACATAGGTACTGCAGTCGAAGCTGCTAACTCGATAATCGAGAGAGACGATTCTGAAGCCATCAAACACGCTGTCGATGCCGTTACCGATGCCCTACAGATTGTGGGTAAAAGGTTTCAAGACGGAGAATGGTTTCTAATTGAGCTGGTATATGCGGGTGAAATAGCAAACGAAGTGACGAATCTACTCTCGCCGTTGATGGAGGCCGGAGTGATGAGGGCAGCAGGGACCGTTGCGGTTGGAACTGTGGCTGGTGATCTGCATGATCTCGGCAAAAACATTTTCATAAACTATGCCAAAAGCGCGGGCTTCAATGTGATCGACCTTGGTATCGATGTACCTACTCAGAAATTCATTGATGCGGTCAAGGAGCATAGTCCGCTCGCTCTGGGAATGTCATGTCTCCTAACCTCCATGGACATGGAGATAGGAAGAGTCATAGAAGAATTGAAGAAGCAAAGCCTAAGAGACGAGGTCAAAGTCATCATAGGTGGGGCAGCGCTCACCGAAAGATTTGCAGAGAATGTAGGAGCGGATGCGTTTGCACCCGATGCAGTTACAGGCGTGGACATTATCAAGGGATGGAGGCTGTCATGATGGATTTTAAGCAACGTATTCTGACTGCTCTCAATCATGAGGAGCCGGACCGGGTACCGGTGATGGGTCTGATCGCGGAGCCAGCCACCAGCAACAAGATTCTGGGTAGACCTCCCGCTGCTATGGCTGAGATGTTGAGAAACCCCGAATTGAAGAATGCAATCAAGGATATTATGAATTCGACTTGGACTGAGCTATTGTACAGCAATTTCGCGGACGCTTTGGAAGCCGCGATCAAGCTGGGGTTTGACGCGAACTGGACGACATACACATTGATGCAAGTCCACGAAGAACCGGGGGCCAAGCTAGGTTTGACCCTCCACGATGTTTGGGGGCGTGCCTGGGAAATCGCAGCGAAGGAAGATGGCGACATAGTTGTGAACTATGTTCGTGGGCTCTGTACGACCGAGGAAGAGTGGGATGCCTGGGTTGAAAGAAAGAAACCCCTTTATGACGAGTTTATAAGGAATGTCGCCGATCATCACAAGAGGCTGGCAGACAACTACGGTGACAGGATTCTCCCCATCGGATACACCTCAGTGGGGGTATTCTCGAGCACCTGGCAGCAGATGGGGTTCGTGAACTTTACCAGAGCCGTCTATCAGAAGCCCGATTTCATCAAGAAGGTTATCGATTTCCAAACCGATCTCTACATTAAGTACCTCGATGCGATAATGAAATCCGGTGTTGAGGTGGTGATAGGAGAAGATGATTTGGGCCAAAAGACGGGGCCGTTATTGCGTCCCGAGCTCATTGAGAAACTGTACGGGGATAGATACAGGCGGATCTCCGAGTTTGTGCATAAACAGAACAAGAAATTGATCTGGCACTCCTGCGGAAACATCTATGCATTCCTCGATAAGTTCGTTGAGTGGGGCTTTGATGGCCTATTAACCATGGAACCCACTGCAGGTATGGAACTGGGCAGAGTTCGAGAACAAGTGGGGCACAAACTAGTCCTGGTCGGCAATCTGGATGTTTCCTATCTTTTGGTCAGGGGCACCCAGGAAGAAGTGGAAGGTGCTGTTAAGAAAGCGCTAAGGGATGCTGCCAAGGGTGGCGGCTTCATCATATCACAGTCTCATACTCATACGTCTGTGGACCCAACCCGGCTAAAATGGATGGTCGAGGCAGCACACAAGTGGGGAAAATATCCGATCAGTATTTAAGGTTCCTCTTGGCTGAAGGATTGGCTACGCTAGCCCTCACACGAGATTGGAAGGTAATAGCATGCAAAACAAGAAGGTAACTATTATTGGTGCAGGTATTGCCGGACTATCTGCTGGCTGCTATCTACAGATGAACGGATATGATACCGAAATATATGAATTGCATAACGTTCCAGGCGGGGTGTGTACGGGGTGGAAAAGAAAAGGCTTCACCATCGATAACTGTATTCACTGGCTGGTTGGCTCAAGTCCTAGCGACAACTTCTATCATCTTTGGAATGAGTTGATAGACATGAAGAAATTGGAGTTTGTAGGTCACGAAGAATGGATGAGAGTCGAGGAAAGAGACGGCAGATTCATAAGAGTATTCACAGATGTCGACAAACTGGAAAAGGAGATGCTGGAAAAAGCTCCCGAAGATAAGGAATTAATCTCCGAGTTCACAAATGCCGTAAGAAAATTCCTGAAGTTTAATATACCTATTGAAAAAGCACCAGAAACCTATGGTCTATTGGATATTCTCAGGCTGATGCTGTGGTACATCCCCAATCGTGGAGCTTTGAAAAAGTGGAGTGGCATTTCTGCACAGGAATATGCCGAAAGATGCAAGGATCCCTTGCTCAGGAAAACGTTTGAATTCATGTTTCTGCCAGAAACGGTGGTCATATTCATAATCATGACACTTGTGGAGATGCACAAGAAGAGTGCCGGTTATCCCATCGGTGGTTCGCTGGAGTTTGCCCGTCTGATAGAGAAGAGATACTTGGAGCTAGGAGGCAGAATCAATTACAAGTCAAAAGCAACGAACATTACCACTGAAAATGATTCAGCCACAGGAATAGTGCTGGAGAACGGAGAAGTACATGGTTCCGATATAGTCATTTCTGCTGCTGATGGTCACTATACAATCTTTGAGATGCTTGGCGGGAAATACCTGGATGAGAAGATAAGGGACTACTATGACAATTATGAGACTTTTCCTTCATATGTGCTGGTATCTCTTGGAGTTTCCAGAACCTTTGAAAATGAGCCGCACTCGCTAGTTTTCCCGTTGGAAAGGCCCCTGACTATCGATGAAAGCATTGCGTACGAAGACATTATGGTAAGGATATTCAATTTTGACCCAACACTGGCACCTGAAGGCAAAACTGTAATATCAGTTATACTTCCAACCAGCAACTATGAATACTGGGAAAACCTGAAGAGGAGTGATGTAAAAGAATACAAAGTGCAAAAGGACAGGATTGCCAATGAGGTTATCGAAATACTAGAGAGAAAATACGGAAACATACAATCAAACGTAGAAGTAATTGACGTTTCAACGCCTTCAACGGTAATAAGATTTACGAACAACTGGAAAGGGAGCTTTGAAGGTTGGCTTTTAACCCCCAGGATGGGACTTAGAAGTATGCGGAAGACTCTGCCGGGATTGAAGGATTTCTATATGGCAGGACAGTGGGTTGAACCAGGAGGCGGGGTGCCTACTGCAATGATGTCCGGTAGAAACGTTACTCAGATCATATGCAAGAAAGACAGGAAGAGGTTTGCTACGACAAGATTCTAGAACCCGCGGCGCGTGACAAGCAACTTCAGCCTATGTCTGGATATACCTAGGTTGCGATCGCTGAGGCTCCCAAGAGTATCAGAAGTTGATATCGGAAATCCCGGGCAACATAGCCTCAAAACAGAAACTGCGAAGGTAAGAACGATGTATGATGTTGCTCTCGTGAAGTATGAGAAGCCCTTTGAATCATTAAGGAAAGCGGTGGATCTAGCCGGAGGGCTTGGAGGCGTTTCTGGTAGTTCAAAGGTGGTTATAAAACCCAACCTTGTCTTTTGGCTTGAAGGAGTAGACTTTCCTAAGTACGGCGTCTTGACAACGGCGCGATTGATTGAAGATATCGTAATCCTTCTGAAGGAACATGGGGCTGAAGATATTGCCATAGTGGAGGGCATCCTTGAACTCGAGAAGGAGTCCGAGTCTATGCTTCGACTCGCTGCTAGGGGCATGGGCCTTGACATCCTTGCGGAACGATATGGTGTAAAGATAATCGATGTTCACAAAGGATCTTTCACGAAGGTTACTGCGGGTGACGTGACTTTGTCGGTTAATACGGACATTCTTGATGCTGACTATGTTGTTAATATGCCGGTACTAAAGACGCATAGCCAAGCCATTGTTTCTCTCGGGATAAAGAATCTCAAAGGCGTGCTGAACATCTCCTCCAAAAAGAAATGTCACAATCCAAACCAGAATATTGACCTGAACTATCATATTTCCAAGTTGCCACAAATGATTCCAACATCCCTTAACATCATAGATGGTATCTATACCCTCGAAAAAGGGCCTGCTTTTTGGGGTAAAGCGCATCGATCGGATATCCTTATTGCCTCCAAGGACCTTCTCTCTGCTGATAAGGTAGGGGCAACAATCCTCGGTATTGGCCCACAGAATGTCCCTCATCTGGTCATGGTAGCCGAAAGCAATGGCCGCCCCATAGACCTGAGTGACATCAACATCAGAGGGGAGATGGATATCAGGACGGCCACGAAACCGCACAAGTTCGCGTGGCCACAGAATGAATCTGGCGATATGCCGCTAGTTTTTGAACTCATGGGAATACGAGGCATCAGGTGGCCAGAGGGGGATAAGACTGGCTGCACATATTGCGGATATTATGGCCTATTTATATCTATGGGTATTCTCGCGGCGAAAAACAGAGATAAACCTTTTGACGATATCGAGATACTAACTGGTAAGATCCAGGAACCCACGCCAGGACACAAGCACACTTTGCTCTTTGGCCAATGTCAGGTAAAGAATAATGGCAAGAACCCTTTGATAAATCACTGCGTGGAAATAAGGGGTTGCCCGCCCAGCAAGCAGGGTTTTTTTGAAGCGTTTGAAGAACTTGGAATTGAATTGCCCGATAACCCCATGGAATGGTGGAAGAAAGTGCCGGAGTTCTTCACAGGGCAATACATAGGTAGACCAGAATTCGACGAGGCATTCTATAGAATCCAATAGCAACGGCTATCTCAGGGAGCCAACTATGGGGAGAATGAGCGTACGCATGGTGACCGGAGAAAAGGTATGTTGCCTCATTGTTTTCCCCTTGTGTAGCTTGGGCATTTCGAACCACTTTGGATGCCACTTATACCTACTCCCACAAATAGCGTAGGTATTGCATGCCCCGACCCCCATCAGGGTCACACGTGATACTTTTCGTTCACATCTTCCCTCAAGGGCTGAGTACGGAAGAAGGGCCAACCAATGCTTGGACTCTCATGCCTCGAACATGATTGACTCTGGGGCGCCAGACACTTAGAATTGATACGTCTAATAGGGGATTTCCGGGGGGCGCTCACGTGAGTACAGCAAACACAGCAAAGCGAGTGAAGGGATATATTGAAATCGACCAGGAGCTTTGCAAGGGGTGCGAAATCTGCCTATCCTTCTGCCCTAAGAGCTCCATTTCTCTTTGCGACAAACCAAATACCTGTGGCTATCTGCCGGTCTTGTTCAATGATGACAGTGAATGCACAGGCTGTGCTGTCTGTGCGCTGGTTTGTCCGGAGGTGGCAATAGAGGTTTACCGTGGCTAGAGTCCTCATGAATGGAAACAGCATCATTGGAGAGGCAGCCATCAGGGCTGGCTGCCAGGGTTACTTTGGCTACCCTATCACTCCTCAGAATGAGCTCACCGAGTACATGGCTGCTCAGTTGAGCAGGAGGAGTGGGTGCACTTTTGTCCAAGCAGAAAGTGAGATTTCAGCCATAAATATGGTCTACGGGGCCAGTCTGGTTGGGGCCAGGGCAATGACCTCCTCCTCCAGCCCTGGAATCAGCCTGAAGCAGGAGGGAATCTCCTATTTGGCAGCTTGCGAACTCCCCGCAGTTATCGTCAATATCTCCAGAGGGGGACCGGGGCTGGGAAGCATTTCTGCGTCTCAGTCTGACTACTTCCAGGCCACCCGGGGTGGAGGTCACGGAGATTATCGGACCATAGTCTTGGCACCATCATCTGGACAGGAGTTGGCAGACCTCACCCACCGCGCATTCGACCTCGCCGACAAGTATCTGATTCCGGTAATCATTCTTGGCGATGCCGTGTTGGGGCAGATGATGGAGCCGGTGGAATTCAAACACGAAGCCCCTCAAGAGTTGCCGATTAGAAGCAACGCACTAAGGGGGGCCAAAGGACAGCCGAGCAGAGTTATCAAGACCTTTACCTCAAAGCCGGCCGAGCTGGAAGAGCTAAACTGGAGTTTGTTCAGGAGATACCAGTTGATCAAGAGAGAAGAAACCAGCTACGAGGCCCTTCAGGTTGAAGATGCTGAGCTAATAGTCGTTGCCTTTGGCATTGCAGCCCGAATTGCCAAAGGAGCAATTAAGAATGCCCGGGGGAGCGGCCTGAAAGTGGGAATGTTGAGGCCAATCACCCTCTGGCCTTTTCCTTCCGAAAGACTGCGAGAGTTGGCCAACAGGACAGAACATTTTCTCGTCTTTGAAATGAACATGGGCCAGATGATAGAAGATGTGCAGCTGGCATTGGAGGGCACAGCGGAGGTTTCCTTCTACGGGAGGCCGGGAGGCGTAGTTCCAACGCCCAGTGAGATCCTTCGAGTAGTCACGCGCCTCTACTATCAGAAAGGCTTGATGTAGGGCAATGAGGAAAGTATACTCGCGACCAAAGTCATTGAAAAGGAATGCTTTTCATTACTGTCCTGGATGCGGGCATTCCATCATCCATAGGCTCATGGCTGAGCTGATTGACGAGATGAATCTACGTGATAGGGTAATCGGTATCCCCCCGCCAGGGTGTTCGGTCTTCGCGCACCACTATTTTGATATAGATATGGCGGAATCGGCCCACGGCAGAGAAGCTGCAGTAGCCACCGGCATAAAAAGGATAGCTCCCGAGGTAATAGTGTTTACCTATCAAGGTGATGGCGATCTTGCTGCCATCGGCACCGCTGAGACTATACACGCCGCCAACAGAGGGGAGAGAATAACCTCCATTTTCATCAACAACGCCGTTTACGGAATGACCGGGGGGCAGATGGCCCCGACTACCCTCTGTAATCAGAAGACCACCACCACCCCTTACGGACGAGATGTAAGGCTAGAAGGATATCCTATCAAGATGAGTGAAATGGTGGCCTTGACTAAAGGTGCCGTATATATTGAGCGGACTGCGGTAAACTCTCCAGTCAACATCAGAAAGACCAAGAAGGCCATCCGCACGGCATTCCAAGCACAAATCAACGACCTTGGCTACTCTCTGGTGGAGATACTTTCTCCCTGTCCCACCAATTGGAGTATGAGTCCCCTGGAATCGTGGCGGTGGATAGACGAGGAAATGACGCGGGAGTTTCCCCTAGGGGTTATAAAGGACATTACTGGAAAGAACGATGCTGATTAAAACAATCTTCGCGGGTTTTGGAGGTCAAGGAGTCCTCTCCATGGGGCTTAACTTGGCCCAGGCGGCAATGATAGAGGGAAAGAACGTTACCTATTTACCATCGTATGGTGCGGAAGTGCGCGGCGGCACCGCCAATTGCACGGTGGCCATATCGGACGAAGAGATTGCATCCCCGGTGGCTTCTTCTCCCGACTTCATTGTAGCCATGAACCAGCCTTCTGTGGCTAGATTCCAACACCAGATTCAATCGGGAGGCGTCTTCTTTGTCAATTCCTCTCTAACAGAAGCTGAAATCTCCAGAGGCGATATTGAGATCGTGAGAGTCCCCGCAAATAGTATCGCTGAAGAGTTGGGCAGTCCAAGATCTGCTAACATAGTGATGCTGGGGGCATTCACTAAGAAAAGCAACCTTGTTTCCCTTTCCAGCGTGATAGAAGGTCTGAGAAGCACTTTGAAAAGCAAACAGAAACTGATCGCTATCAATAAGAGGGCCTTGATGGCAGGATACGATCTGTTCTGACCAGAGTTATGGGTTCTGGTCAGCGTCGTTCCGGAATGGAAATATCAAATGAATGCCAAACTTATCGAATTCCTGTTCGATTGGGAGTAACCTATGTGTGTAAAACAGATTTCGGTCAGCCTGGAAAACGTGCCAGGGCAGTTCTTGACTGTGAGCGAGTACCTGGGAGCTGAAGGGATAAACATCAGGGCCATTTCAGTAGCTGACACATCAGACATGAGTACAGTGAGATTCGTAACGGATGACCCGGAGAAAACCACCAATGTCCTGAGAAGCCACGGGTATCCAGTAAAAGAAACCGATGTCATTGCAGTGGAGGTCCCTGATCATCCCGGTGGCCTTCAAGCCGTACTCAAGCCGCTCAACGCGGCCAACATCAATGTCACCTTCTTCTACCCCTATCTAGGCCGGGGGGAAAGTGGCCAGCCGATAGTGATCGTGGGCGTGGACAAAACAGAAGAGGCAATAGAGGTTTTGAAAAGGAACTGGGTTCATACGTTCGGGGAAGAGATATACGCCCTGTAATGTAGCCTCAACCCCATTCGGGCCGGATGCGATACTGTATGTTGACATCTTCCCTGTCCTCGCTAGCCTCCTCCTCAAGACAAACCACAACCTACCTACGTCTGTATGGCCTGAGATCGTCGCTTATGGGAAAGCAATAGCATTTCGTTTGAGTTGGTGGTGTATAAGCCCTAGTATAGTGGCGAATGGAGAAGTCTGCTTGTGGAGAGGGGGTTCCAAGAGGGAGACACCGTCGGCGGAGATAATCGGCCCTATGTAAACTCAGTCGATGTACTCGACATAGAATGCGTGCCGCCCCCGATTGCATCTAAATTCACGAAGGCAGGGACTGATACCAACCGGGGGCAACCAATCCGTCTCTTTACCCATGCATCTATGCACCGGACATTTGGCTACACGGCCATTTTCTTCTAACGCCTCACCTCTAACAGGCTCCAGGCTAACACGACTGGGTTTAGGCAGTATCATAGGCCTCATTTCCTCTCTCCTTTTCCCTTTCGGTAAGTATTCATGGTCCGCCTCCACCGCTTGACTCTTACAGCAGTCTGTTAGTGTCCTGCACATCAGGTAGATCACGGGTATCACAAACAATGCTTCCCGCTAGGCGATATGGCACATTGTTCCTGAACTCTCGCTCTGCGCCGCACAACTTGCATACGCCTCTGCTGGTGGGCCCAGTCGGGCTCTCGATCATCCAGTAATGCGTACACTTGACCTTGACCTTCCGTTTGGCATCAGCATCTTTAGACTTGCCCCACATCATGCGCTCCCATCTGCCTCGATAATCGCAATATACTACGCTGACATAAAGAGGTTGTAAGAACGAAATTAACTCAACATTAATGCGTTGTGGGGGGGAAGAGGGAGTTGCCACAGTCTCCTTGTTCTGTTTCGGCGTCACAAAGTGGCAGGTATGCTTTTTGTGGCTAGAGAAAAGAAGAGTTCGCGACCTGTCGAGAAAGACTCATCACTCAAGTGGTATTGATTGCCAGTTCAAAATCTGCCCCACACTCCATCTATCATTTTGTCAAGACGATGGCAGCCGGTTATGCCCGAACGGTCACGGAACCTCACCGCCAGCGCCCGGCGTTCAGCCAGACTGTCGAAAACTGCTCGGTATGATGGAGACCGCCCCCCTCGTCTCCACCATACCGAAATTTCCAGGCTCTAGTTCAAAACTGGAGTTTTTTTCGGCTTCAGGTTTAGCGGCTTGAATACTCCCAGCCCCGGGCGTGGAATTAGGCACTGTTGACAAATGGACGGAGATATGGTAGCATTTATTGCAACCTTATAGTGGGGTAGACCTAACAAAATAGAACCCTTGAACAAAAAGAATGGATATATGAATTAAGAGACGTGGCTGATGCGGGTGTATATTTGATTGGAACTGACATGGTCATTGTTAAATATAGATTGCACCTGCTCAAATCGGGAGTGATTTTTCACAATCCTATAGTCAATGTATACGCACCACTGACAATCAAATAACGAATGATATACTGATATACGGGGAGGTTAGTAATGAACAACGAATTGGAGAGTCTGCTTGTAAGTGGAAAAGAACTGGATCAAAAACTGGTGGTCGAGATCTTATCGCCATACGTGAGAATAGACAAGGATGAGTGTAGTATTCGTCCATTAGGCAGTTGGAATGATCTGAAAGCGTACCTGAAAATACTCTTGTATCTTCTAGCGAGGAAAGCAATGGTGGCGCTCGAGTTAGATTTGAAAGAAGAGAGTGCATCGGCCACTGAAATAATGCAGGATACGGGACTTAAAAAAGGTACTGTTAATCCTGCGTTGAGAGCGCTGTTCGATAGCAGGGTAGTAGAACAGACGAAGGAACGCCGTTACTTTGTACCGAATCACGCTATAGAAAAAGTAAAAGCCATGGTGAGTCAAGGATAAGTACAGCAGCATTTGTGAAGCAAGAGCACATATAGGGTATGCGGAGGGGATAAGATGGCTGAGGACAGAATCATTAGAGATATTTTGAGCAAATTAGAAGAACATGAGAAAAAAATATCAAAGTTGGAAAGACTGTTCGAAGCAAAGCCCGAAGCTGGCAAAAAGGAGACATCCCTCAAGGAATTTATCCTTTCGAAGAAACCTAAGAATGATATTCAGAGAACGCTAGCTATAGGCTATTACTTGGAAAAGCATGCGGGTCTCACTTCCTTCAACGTGAGGGATTTGGATGAGGGATTCAGAGCAGCTAAAGAGAAAGTACCGAAGAATATGCCAGATAAGGTTCAGAAGAACATCAGCAAAGGTCATATGATGGAAGCCAAAGAGAAAAAAGACAACATAAAGGCATATGTCTTGACGAATTCTGGAGAGAAATGCGTAGAGAATGGCTTTAAGAAAGAGGAGTAACGCCTTGGAAACAGATCTCATAAAGAATTTCAGACAGGTAGACACATCGGATTTCCCAGATTTCCACGGTTACGAGAAGCCACTTGAAAGGGGTCTGTGGGTTCTCTGGGTATCAAAGGAGAAACTGGATATTAAGAGGTTGACCGCTGAGCAAATCGCTTCAATCATAAGGGACGTACAAGAGATTAGCATTGACGCAAGATCCATTACCAATTCCTTCAACAGGGCAGGAGATAAAATCCACACATATCCAGAGGACAAAGAAACTTATTTTGAGATTATGAAGCCAGGAAAAGATCATCTACTTTTACAACTAAAAGAGGGCTCTGTAAACGTATTCTATTTTGAGCCAGATAGAAGATATACGAGCAAGAGACTGCTCTCAAGAAATATTCTAAGTAGTCTACAAGGAGAATTACGAATTGTCGACCCTTATTGCGGTCAAAGGTGTTTAGATATCCTAGGCGATCTCAAGAATCCTGAAATCAAGTTTCTAACGAGGGTAGACAATCTTAGAGGAAAGGACAGAAATCGATTCCTACGTGAGCTTCAAGACTTCAAACTAGAAAACCCAAACGTGGAATTTCGTGACTATCCTAACGCAGACATCCATGATAGATACATAATCTCATGTGACCTTCTCGTTATCCTAGGACATAGTATTAAGGATTTGGGAGCCAAAGAATCTTTTGCTATAGTCCTAAGTAAAGACGCCAGCAAAAACATAGTTGAAGCTCTGATTGAAAATTTCGATAGAAGATGGAAACAATCAAAAACCCTCTGAAGTCTCTTGTAAAGCTTTCAACAACCTACTCATCCAATCTCGCCGGTGCGACACAATACTTACGGCAAGAAGAGCTCTTCTCTAGCATAGGCTCTCCGAAATCATTTCGGTATGATGTAGATGGGGCCTCCCCCGTCTCCACCAGCAAAATCACAAGGCCTCCTCAATAGGAGAGGCCTTTTTCCCTATAAGAACGCTCAACTTCACATAATAATTATAGTGCGACCATGAGCCTGCGGCTATTTTCCTCCCTTTCTGGGTTCTGAAAAGTCCGTTTAGGCCTCAAGTACCCTTTTCACCAGGGAGAGTTCATCTCTTATCAGCCGCGGCATGAGGAAGTTCGCTTTTACGTTCTCTTTCCCCTCCTTTCCCAGTTCAACGGCCATTTCTCGGTTTCGGAGGAGCCCTACTACCTTCTCAGCGCATTCCTCAATGCTATTAACGAGATAGTTGCTGAGGTTTCCAGTCATCTGCATGGGAATGCCGCCCGCATTGCCAGCAACTACAGGGGTACCCTTCCACAATGCCTCAGACACGACCAGGCCAAAGCCCTCCCTGATCGACTTTTGGATCGCCACATCGCAAGCGGTTTGGAAGGCATTTACCTGCATGCTGCCGACACCAGTCAGATTGGTGAAGACGTGAATGTCCTCGTCCTTGTCCGCTTCGGTGTTAATGGCAGCATACATACCCCAACCCTCGGGGTCGTCGCCAGCCAGGGAGCCGACGAGAGCCAATTGGAGCCCTGGCAGTTTTTCCCTGGCGAGTTGGTAGATTTTGATGACACCGAAAGGGTCCTTCCAGGGGTCGAACCTTGAAACCTGGAGGATGATTGGCCGCTCCCGGTCTATTCCCAGGTTATCGGTCATCTCGCGGCATAAGGCTCTGGGGAGAGACATGTTTTTTGCGCTGAAGGCATTGATGGCGGGGGCCATGGTAGCTATATGGGGTACTCTGAGCCCGGGCGGGATGAACTTGTCCATGGTAAATACCGCTGCGTCGTACTGCTCTATGTAGGGAGATAGAAAAGCCCAGGCACCTTCATCTGGCTCCGATGTGTCTATATGGCAGCGCCAAATCCACTTGGCCCCCGTATCATCGCTGAAGTGTCTCAGTGCCGCCGGCTGGGGGTCGTTAACAATGAGTACATCGTAATTGTAATCTATCTCCCGGGCATTTATCTGGTTTTGCGTTTTGTACAGACCTTGTGCCTGTTCTCGCTGGATTAGCGAACCATCGCCGCCCTGCAGTGCATTGTGTAAGCTCTTGGTGATGGTGAAAAAGCGACGATCCCCGTGGATAACCTGCCAATCGATGGTGAGGCCCAGGCTGCGCACCAGACCAATATAGGAACTGAGCAGCTCCGCTACGCCTCCTCCGAATGAGGTTGCGTTGACGTGGCACAAACGAATGCCTCTAAGCTCATCAGCGAGCTTCTCTATCTCATCGATGAGCTCATTGCCCAGTACCAATCTGTACTTTTGTAGATCTCTTACCCCGACTGATACTTTATTTAGCATCTGACTTCCGCGGTGAGTATATCAGCAAGCTGATAATGCCGCAAGCTGCCCATGTATTTCTTCGTACTAGCTCCCTTGAGCTATGTGCTCACATCAGAAGCTAAGGTGCCACCGGTCGCCCAGTTCTCTTTGGCTATGTCTTCAAAGATGACTATGGTTGCCTCCGGCGTGGTATGAGCGATGGTTACCACAGCCTCGGTAACGACCCGGGCCAGCTCTGCTTTTTGGGCATGGGTTCTTCCCTCCCACATCTCGATTCTTACTATGGGCATTTTTGATTCACCTCCTCTCTTAATTCGGTTTAGAGAAATATTAGCACAGACCCACTGGAAGACAAGTTGACTGACCTTGATATCGGATTGTTGGGCAATGCCATTAGGTGTATAATCGCAATATAGCCTCTCAGACAGAAAGCAGAGGGTTCACGTGCGATTTAGTTGGCTGGACAGCATCAAGATGAAGATAGGAAAAGCGCTGGGGAAGAAAGTATTCCTATGCGATACTTGTATGTGGGACTGGCGCAGCGCTTGCCACGATCCAGCGCGTCCCAATGCTACCTCGTGCCCCGAATATAAAAAGCGGGGAACATGACCTCAATCGACCGCGTTGGCGTAATAGCGACATCGTTATGTCAAATTGGCCCTGGCTACATATAGTCGTAGAATCCCTTGCCTGTTTTCCGTCCCAGATGCCCTGCTGTGACCATCCTCTTCAGTATTAGTGGCGCGGCGAACTTGGGGTCCTTGGTCTCTGCATACATAGCCTCAGTAATTCAGTATCCCTGCTCAAATATAGCAAGAGGGGGCAACTCAGTCAAGGCAGCTGATTGCGTGTCACTTCGCTCACCACCCATAGCTCAACCTGGCGATGAGACGCGGAGGCAGACCATGCTCTGCCATCTTTTGCTGGGTGATGTCGATCTCATAGGGGACGCGGTAGTGCCAGATGACATCATGTACGCTGTCGTAGATAGCGTAGCTCGCCCGTGGATCGCCGTCACGGGGTTGCCCCACGCTGCCGGGGTTGATGATGAGCCTATTCTCCTCAAGCCTCAGCGGTGCATCCAGCGGGATTTCGCGGAGGAAACAGTCCCCGCTGCTGGCAAGCTGCTCAAAGGCCAATGGTACATGGCTATGTCCAACCAGGCAAAACCTAGTCTGAAAATAGTTGAAGCTGATCTTGGCGCCAAATGTGGAAAGCAGGTACTCCCAGATCGGCTCACGAGGGCTGCCATGAGCCAGGGTAAAATCACCCTCATGGAGGGTAAGAGGTAGACCGTCAAGGTAATCTATCTCCTCGGAGCCCAGTTGTTGACCTGTCCAACGACAGGCAGCAGCGGCCTCGGGATTGAAGTCATTCAGATCGATCTTGCCCAGCGATCCCCAGTCATGATTGCCGGGAATGCAGATGTGCTCATATTGGCGAAGGAGCTCGATGCACTCCCTGGGGTCAGGGCCGTAGCCAACGATATCTCCCAGGCACCAGATACGATCAACCCCTCCCCTCTCATCGATATCGTGGAGCACTGCCTGGAAGGCAGCCAGATTACTGTGGATGTCGGAGATAATCGCAAAGCGCATGTTTGTCACTGGCTAATATATCAGTTTTAGCTACATTTGACTAGCGGTTGTGGACTGAATCCAAAGCAGCTATAATCTTGCCCATGAAGGTTTGGGAGCTGGGAGAATTCGGCCTGATCGAGCTTATCGCTGAGATCGTGGGCAAAGCGTCAAGGAAGGATATCGTCCTGGGGATCGGCGATGATGCCTCAGTTTGGCGGACTGAGAGCTCTATCCAAATTGGAACTACAGATATCCTGATCCAAGACGTTCACTTCACCCTCAAAACTACTACCTGGCGCGACCTGGGCTGGAAGGCGCTTGCGATAAATATCAGCGACATCGCTGCGATGGGTGGAAAACCTAGCTATGCTTTGGTCTCGCTGGGTCTGCCGCCAGAGACCGAGGTTGATAGCGTTGCTGAACTCTACCGGGGGCTGATGGAGATAGCGACGAAGTCTGACGTTGACATTTGCGGCGGGAATATCAGCAGCGCCCCCGTAGCTATTATCAACCTCAGCGTGATAGGAGAGGCATCGCACAACATTCTCACCCGCTCGGCGGCCCTGCCCGGAGACCAGATCGCGGTGAGTGGTTGCCTAGGGCAGGCTGCGGCTGGCCTCAAGATGTTGAGAGCAGGACTCGAGTTTGACTCAGAGACAACCGCTTTTCTCAGGGAGGCTCACTTGCGCCCACGCCCCAGGGTCGCTGAGGGGCAGATTCTGGTACAGAATGGGGTGAGGGCAGCGATAGACCTTAGCGATGGGCTGGTAAGCGACCTGGCTCATGTCAGCAAGGCGAGCCACGTTGGCGCTAAGATATGGGTACATAGATTGCCCATCCACCCGTTGGTGAGCGCCGCCTTCAAGGAGGAATCGTTGGGTCTGGCGCTCTCGGGGGGCGAGGATTACGAGCTCCTTTTCACAGCCAAGAGCGATGTTATCGAGCGTGTCAAAGGGCTCATGCCGAGCCCGGTGACGGTGATAGGTGAGATTCTGAGTGGTGAGCCAGGGCAGGTTACGCTTTATGATGAACGAGGCCAGGTCGTCGAGTGGAATGAGCAGGGGTGGGAACATCTCAGGCGCTGAAGCCAAGCGTTAGCTTTCAAATCAGAAACCAGTCGCTCGAGTAAAATCTTGGGGGTGTGCTCAACCGAGGTAGGAATTGTGGCCTCTCTGGAGATGATTAGTCACAGCGCGGATCGAACTCGAAGAGTCGGGATGAGACTTGGTGAGCTAGCAGTAGCTGGTGACGTCATACTTCTGGTGGGCACACTAGGGGCGGGGAAAACCTGCCTCACCCAGGGCATTGCCTGGGGGTTGGGAATCGACGACTATGCCGTAAGCCCTTCCTTTGTGTTGCTTAGAGAGTATCAGGGTAGGCTGCCCCTATATCATATAGACTTCTATCGCCTTGATAGGATCGAAGAGGTGGAGCATCTTGGGCTCGACGACTATCTCTATGGCAGCGGCGTATGTGTAGTGGAATGGGCAGACAAAGGGTTAGACGTGCTTCCAAGGGAGCACCTGCTCATCGAAATGCAGTATCTTGCCCCGACCAAACGAAAGCTCAATTTTTCCCCCGAGGGACCGAGATACGTGGACATGCTCTCTCAGCTGGAGGCTACCCGCCGCGTGGCTAGGAAGTAACATATGGAGCTCGCTATCGACACCTCAACTGAGACCGCAAGCATCGCCCTCTCATCTGAAGGCGGGGTAGTTGCCGAGTTGACCTGGAATGCGGGGCGGAACCACACCGCCGAGCTCCTGCCGAACCTTGTTTACCTTCTGCACCAGGCCAAGTCGAACCTGGAAGATATAGATGGCCTCATCGTGGCCAAAGGCCCTGGCAGCTTTAATGGGTTGCGGGTAGGTATGAGTGTGGCCAAAGGATTTGCCTTGGCCTTAGGCCTCCCATTGGTGGGCATAAGCACCTTGGAGGTGGAGGCTTTCCCCCACGCTGTCACTGCTCTACCCATCTGCCCGATACTGAATGCTGGGCGTGGTGAGATTGCCACCGCCCTCTTTCAGGTTAGAAGGGGGAAATGGCGCCGTCTTCTTGAGGAGCATATCACTACCTTAGATGGCCTGCTTCCTGAGATCAAAGGTCGAACCATTTTCTGTGGCAAAATCCCACACGAAGTAGCATTGCAGATCGAGGAGAGGCTAGGAGACAAAGCCATGGTCATTGAGGGGGCGGGAGTGTTGCGGCGGGCGGGTTATCTTGCAGAACTTGGCTGGAGAAGGCTCAAGGAGGGCGATTTCGACCACTCCCCTACCCTACAGCCGCTCTATCTGAGGAGACCAGCGATTACAATCAGCTGGCGAGGGCAATAGCAAATGAGAGTTCATTGCCGGGACTGTGATTATCACAGAACGCCACCACGGATGGTTTGCGAAGATAAGACGTCCGTTCCCTGGGCGGAGTTCGCTAATTGTTATGTTAAGTCGATTTGAGGTGAAAAAGGCCTATCTTCTGAGCGGAGCGCCCGGTAGCGGTAAGACCACCATAATCAAGGAGGTGCTCTCCAAGGTGGGGAAAAGCGCTGGAGGCTTCTACACCGAGGAGATCCGCGATCAAGGAATCCGGCAGGGCTTCCGGATTATCACGCTCGATGGGAAGAACGCCACCCTAGCTCATAGCAGTATCCACAGCCCTTATCGTGTCAGCAAGTATGGGGTCGATATCAGCAGCATGGATGAGGTGGCAATCCCTGCTGTCAGAGAGGCGATACGTAGCCGCGATATCGTCGTCATCGACGAGATCGGGAAGATGGAGTTGTTTTCATACTCCTTCAGGGATGCTGTGATCGAGGCACTGGAGAGCGAAAAAAGGGTGCTGGGCACCATTATGCTTGCTTCCCATCCCTGGGCTGATGTAGTAAAGCGACGTGCTGAGGTGGAGATAATCTCGGTAACCAGATTTAACCGTAGTGAGGTAGTTAGTCGGGTGATGGGATGGCTAGAATCCTGATAAGCGTTCAGCCGTCAGCTTCCAGCAAATCCTCCTATAATCCCCTCTTTTCTAAAGGGGGACTAAGGGGGATTGTGCGACCTTCTTATCGAAGATGCTGAGTGCTGATAGCTGAACACTAGTTTAGATTGGAAAGGCGAGGAAATGGAAAGAACCCTGGTATTGATCAAGCCTGACGCCGTCCAAAGGGGGCTGGTGGGCGATATCCTCTCCCGCCTCGAGAGAACGGGGCTGAAGCTTATCGCCCTGAAGATGCTGCAGATGGACAGGGAGATGGCAGAGCGACATTATGCTATCCATCGGAGCAAGCCCTTCTTCGAGGGGCTGGTGCAATTCACTACCTCCAGCCCGCTTGTTGCTGCCATTTTCGAGGGCCCGATGGCGGTTGAGATCGTGCGCAAGGCTATGGGAGAAACCGACCCTGCCAGAGCAGCACCAGACACGATCAGAGGTGATTTGGCACTGGAAATCGGACGCAATGTGGTGCACGGGTCGGACTCGGTGGAGAACGCGGAGCAGGAGATCAGCCTCTTCTTTCGCCCTCAAGATGTGCTTGTCTACGAGCGTCAGGTCGAGCGGTGGATCATAGAATCCTGACCACAGGGGTCGCTTCGCCCCACAGCTTCTCAATCTCGTAATACTCCCGTTGGGGTGTGGCGAAGACGTGCACAATCACCGGGCCGAAATCGAGGAGTACCCATCCTGAATCCTCGCTACCTTCGCGGCGATAGTGTTTGATGCCTTCCCTGCTCAGCACCTCATCTATCGCATCGCAGATGGCGCGGATCTGGCGGTCGCTGTCAGCACTGCAGATAACAAAGTAGTCGGCGAAGCAAGCTATCTGTCCGATATCCAGCATCAGGATATCAACAGCCTGTTTGTCGAGTGCAGCCTCCACTGCCCTTTTGGCTAATTCCGCAGATTCCAGAATTGACCCCACGCCCTGTCAGTAAATCCATTATAGCACGCTTGTCATTATGTTCAACCAAATCCTTCTCGGCTGTTTTGTATTGCGGGAAATTGAATAGCAGGAAATGTGATGTTGTATACCCTGTCCAGGGTACACCGCAACTTCAGACGCTTCAAGCGACTCGCCCTGGCCATTACAAAAAAGTTACAAACCTGTTAAGATGCCATTACAAAACGCGGCCCCCAGGATACTCTCGGCGCCAAAGCTGAGAGAACAAGACTAATCGTCTTGTGCCGCTAGTATGTAGACAGCTTCTTAGGTAGGTGCTTCTCTGGGATGAGGGCTTCCCGAGGAATAAGGCTTCTTGTACTCATAGCAGCTCTGGCTGCGCTGGCGAGCGTCCTTCAAGTTGGAGCCTCGGCTAATCTGTTGCAGAACCTGGGCTTTGAGAAGGACAGCGATGGCGATGGCGTCCCTGATGCGTGGCAGGTATATGGTGGCACTCTCTCCCAAGTTGAGTCGCCGATCCATGGCGGGAATTTCGCCGCTGCTTTAGCTAGCAACTCTGAACAAACGAAATGGATATATCAAGTAGTTCGCATAGTACCTGGAGAGTCTTATACCTTTAGCGGCTGGGGCATCCGAAATGCCCCTGACGAGTATACTGCAGTTTATCTGCGTATATCTTGGTATGAAAGCGAAGACGGCTTTGGGAGCGAAATGTCTCATAACCCGTCCCTCACCACCCTGACGGATGATCAGCCATATTACCGCCTTCTGACCACTGGTGAAGTCATTGCACCATCGAATGCACACTCAGCTCGAGTCAAGGCTGTATTGGATCCCTATTCTGCAACACCAGCCACTGCTTACTTTGATGACCTCAGCTTTGTTGGACCAACCCCCACGCCTACGCCCACACCTACACCCACACCTACGCCCACACCTGCACCCACACCTACCCCAACACCTACGCCCACGCCAACGCCTACGCCTACGCCTACGCCTACACCTACACCTACCCCAACACCTACGCCCACACCTACACCTACCCCAACACCTACGCCTACGCCCACACCTACGCCTACGCCCACACCTACACCCACACCTATGCCCACACCTACACCCACACCTACACCCACACCTACGCCCACGCCAACACCAACACCCACCCCTACACCCACACCTACGCCTACGCCCACACCTACACCTACGCCAACACCTACCCCAACACCTACCCCAACACCTACGCCTACGCCTACGCCAACACCAACACCAACACCAACACCCACCCCTACGCCCACGCCAACACCAACACCCACCCCTACACCCACACCTACGCCTACGCCCACACCGACCCCAACCCCAGTGAATGAAGGCGATGTTGTGATCAACGAGGTCCAATATGATCCTATTCAGGCGGGCATAGATGCTGCCTTTGAGTGGCTGGAGCTCCTTAATCGAACAGGTAGGACGGTTGATTTGACGGGTTGGGGGATTGCAGATAACCACAGGGTCGATTACATCGCAAGCCTGCAGCTTCCTCCTGGAGGATTTGCGGTGATTGCTGCTGGAGACGGGTTCTACGATAACTTCCCAGACTTCAATGGTGATATGGTTTTCATAGCTGATGGCAGCATCGGCAATGGGTTGAACAACAGGGGGGATTGCGTAGCACTTACGGATTCTACGGGTAAGATCATTGACGCGCTGTCCTATGGTGACGATGCTACCATGATGTCACCCCCTTGCCAGGATGTGGCTGAAGGGCATTCACTGGAGCGCCAGCCTGCAGGCCTGGATACCGATCAGGCCGATGACTTTGTGGACAACGAGACCCCTTCTCCTGGCTACGGGTTGGAGTCTGTCACCCCGACGCCAACTTCTACGCCCACGCCCACCACTCCCCCCACACCTACACCTACGCCCACGCCCACGGTCTCGCCTAGTCCAACGCCAGCTACCATGCCAACGCCTACTGTGACACCGTCACCAACGGTGACGTTAACGCCAATGCCCACGCCCACGCCCACCCCTACGCCCGCGTCTACGCCGGAAGTGGCGGCAACACTAATCGACCTGTCGGGGGCGATAGATGAAAACGGCGTGTTACAGCAAGACGTCGAGTACAGCAGTGCCGATGGTACACTGAAATTGGAGATCAGCAGTGGCACCACGGCGCTTACAGGAGAGGGCGATCCGCTGCAAGCTCTAGAGCTACAACCAGTTGATGATCCGCCTGCACCCCCAACCGATTGCCACGTTATCGGGCTTGCCTTTGACCTGAGGCCAGATGACGCCACCTTCGCACCACCCTTGATACTCACCCTTGAGTACGATCCAGCGTCGTGCCCCAAGGGGATCGCTGAGGAAGACCTGGTCATCGCTTACTTCAATGTCGTAAGGCAGGAGTGGGTACTGCTTCCGTCAACCGTGGACACCGAAAACAATACCATTACGGCTCAGGTGAGCCACTTCACCGTTTTCGCCATCCTCGCGAAAGCTCCGACAGTTGCCTGGTGGCTGGTCGGAGCTATTATAGCTGGCTCCATAGCAGTGGGGCTGTTAGTCGTGTTCCTCGTGATAGCAAGGCGGCGTCGTCCACCGACTCAGGTTGCGCCTAGTGAAACCGACGATGGCTCCTAGGTCACATATGATCTGGTTCCGCGCCGTACCAAGCGTGAGCTGTACCTAGGCATACCTTCTTTCCTCTTGATACCAGAGATAAGCTCGCTGGTTGTAGTTTTCCAGCGCAGAAGGCATAGCTGAGGTTTGCGCTATCACTTTTGGTGGGGTATAATTGAGAATCTAAATTCATTGCATACAGGGTATGTTCAAGCCAAGGACAGTCGCTATAGATGGTCCGGGAGCGGGGTGTTGGGACCATGGTTTTGCCGGACGCGGAGCCGAAGATATACGTTCGCGGGGATCAGGCACGCTATGAACGTATCCTCAGCGACTTAGAGAAGCGGTATCTGCTCGATAGCGAGAGTGCTCTGTCACCCTTCAGCCAGCTGCAGATGCTGAGATCGTCGGCATTGATGGCCTCGACGTGGAACAGGTGCTAGCCCGGATAGTTGACATTATCGAAGCACGTCAATGAGACTATTCTACCATGCTGCCACCACTACAATGAAAGCTCTGCTCATAGCCCTAACCAGGTGGCGGGTCGAGGGCAAGGAAAATGTTCCCCGAAGAGGTCCCCTGATTATAGTGGCCAACCACCACAATCTCATCGACCCTCCCCTTCTCGGTGCTAGCATCCCACGAAGGATTAGCTTTATGGCTAAGGAGGAACTTTTTCGCTCGCTGCTGGCAAGGACTATAGTCCAAGGCTATGGTGCCTTCCCAGTGAGACGGGGGCAGTTGGACAGGGCGGCGCTGCGCTGGTCGCTCGCTGCGCTCAAAAATGAGGAGGTGATCGGCATGTTTCCTGAGGGGAAGAGGAGTCCCAATGCTCAACTGCAATCACCTCAACCCGGCACATCGCTTCTGGCTGCTCACTCCGGCGCCCCCCTACTTCCCGTGGCCATCACCGGCAGCGAGCGAGTGCAGGGTATCGGCTTCATCTTGCATCGGCCACAAATTACCGTGACCATAGGCCGTCCATTTCTCCTGCCCTCTGCTGGAGACAAACTGACTCGTTCCAGGTTGGCTCAACACTCTGACTCGATCATGGAGCACATCGCTGAGCTTTTGCCCGAGAGCTATCGAGGTGCTTATAATCTTCGAGGCAGCTTGAGGAGCGACAATGGAGATTGAAAGAGCCTCTGAAATGGGGTTTTGCTTTGGGGTAAAACGGGCTATTCGGCTTGTGGAAAGAGCGGCGCGGGAACGAGGTCCACTTCAGACCCTGGGCGCCCTTGTCCATAACCAGCAGGTTGTTGATAGGCTTGCCTGGTATGGAGTTAGCGTGGCAGAGAGTTTGGATGAGATACAAGGCAGTATCATTGCTATTGCCTCGCATGGTGTCGCTCCGGAGGTTATGGAGCAGGTGAATTCTCGGGGGCTTGAGGTAATCGATGCCACCTGTCCCTTTGTGCGCAAAGCGCAGGTCGTGGCTCAAAGACTGGGGAAGGCGGGGTTCTGGGTGCTGGTTTTCGGCGATGCTGCCCATCCTGAGATTCGGGGTGTGCTTGGATGGGCTGGTGAGAAGGCGAGCGCCTCGCTGGAGGTTCCGCAGCTCGATGCCCTGCCTCGGCGCCTGGGCATTCTCTGCCAGACCACTCAGATCCAGCAGCGCTTTGCTGAATTTGTGGCACGGGTTATCTCCCATAAATTCGCCAGGTTCTCTGAGCTACGCATCTTCAATACCATATGCGGTGCCACGAGCAAACACCAGGCGGCTGCCCTTGAATTGGCGGAAAGGGTGGATCTTATGTTTGTGGTCGGCGGGCAAGACAGCGCTAACACCAAGCACCTTGCCAGAATTTGCGCAGACACTGGTGTCACCACCCACCATATTGAGACAGCAGCAGAGATCGATCCTTCACGGCTTCGGGGACATCGCCGCGTTGGGATTACCGCCGGGGCGTCCACTCCCAATGAGGCCATTGATGAGGTAGCGCTAGCGCTGGATGAAATGGCCAAGGGGAACCGGCAAAGAGGTTTATGATGCAGCATGACAAGTTCGGGATCTACCTCAACGTCAAAGAAGGCAGCAAGGCGATACGCATCACCTCTCCCTACTGGATTCCATCAGGGGATGAGTGGACGCTTCTCACTCCCGAGGTTAACGCCACTTTGCTGAAGATAAGGGAGTTGGCCAAAGAGAAAGGGGTGTTCAGCGATCCTGAGAAGATTACCTGGGGCGACTGGAGCCAGGTGCCTCGCGGGACTAATCTACAGTAGTGTGAAGCCCTTTTTTGACTAAGGTTTGTTCAGTGGAGTATTGCTTCTTTAAAAATTACTGCGACATGTTATAATAGCAAAACTAACATCTTCACTATCAAAAAAAGAGCCGGGGGGAAGTTTCACGTTATGAAAAAAGACGGCAAATATCTCGTTTGGTTCGATGAGGTTGACAAAGAGGATCTGCTCTTGGTTGGGGGGAAGGGGGCGAACCTAGGTGAGCTTACCAAAGCGGCGATCCCGGTGCCCCCGGGATTCATTGTTACCACCGAGAGCTATTTTCTCTTCTTGGACGAGGCGGGGCTCCACCAGCAGATTGGGGAGCTTCTGGAACCATTGAACCCAGATGACAGTGAGCAACTCCTTCAGATCGCAACTGAGATCAAAGATATGATAACCAATGCCACGATGCCTCAACACATTGCTGATGAGATAAGGGAAGCCTACGGTAAGATGGGTGGCTTGGTGGCGGTACGCTCCTCGGCCACCGCCGAAGACCTGCCCGAGGCCTCCTTTGCTGGTCAGCAACGCACCTTTCTCAATGTTCAGGGTGAAGAGGAGGTCATCGTCGCGGTGCAGGGATGCTGGGCCTCGCTGTTTGAGCCCAGAGCCATCTTCTACAGGCACGAGCAAGGCCTTGACCATCTCAAGGTGGGGATTGCGGTGCCGGTGCAGAGGATGGTGCAATCGGAGGCAGCCGGTGTTATGTTCACTGTGGAACCGCTAACAAATGATGATAAGATCACCATTGAAGCTGTTTATGGCTTGGGCGAGGCTATTGTCTCTGGAGAGATAACCCCTGACCTCTATCTAGTGAATAAGGGCGGTTTCGATATCTTAGAGAAACGAATTGCCAAACAGGATTGGCACCTGGTCAAAAGCCCAGAAGGGGGAGGGGGCATCGAGGAGGCCAACATCAAGCTTCCGGTTTCGGAGGCTGTTCAGGAAAATCAGAAATTGAGCGATGATGAGATCGTCACCTTGGCCAGACTTGGTGCAAAGATCGAAGAACTCTATCAATTTCCTCAGGATATCGAATGGGCTAAGGAAGGTGAAGAACTCTATATTGTTCAGACTCGTCCTATAACCACGCTAAAGTCGGTCGGTGAAGAAATAGCAGAGGAGGTGCTCGAAGCACCTGTTCTGGTCAGCGGCTCTCCGGCAAGCCCCGGGCTTGGTTCCGGTCCGGTGAAGATTGTAGTGGATGCCTCCAAGATAGCTGAGGTGAAAGAAGGAGACGTCTTGGTAGCTGAGATGACCACCCCTGATTTTGTGCCCGCGATGAAACGGGCAACGGGCATTGTCACCGAGCGAGGTGGTAGGACTTGCCATGCTGCGATTGTGAGCAGGGAGCTGGGAATCCCCTGTGTGGTGGGAACCAGCACCGCCACCCAGGTACTTCAGCCAGACCAGGTGGTCACTGTAGATGGATCGCAGGGGAAGGTCTATGAGGGCAGGGTAACTGCCAAAGTAACAGCTCCTCCTGCCCCAGCCGCTAAAGGGATAATCAAGACTCGCACCAAGCTTTATGTCAACCTCGCCGACCCGAGCTTGGCTGAGGCTGCAGCTGCTCGCGATGTCGATGGGGTAGGGCTTCTTCGTGCAGAGTTCATGATCGCTGAGATCGGGGAGCACCCGAGATACATGCTCAAGGAAGGCAGGGGTGAGGAGTTCACATCTAGGCTTGCTGAAGGGCTCACTACCTTTGCCAAGGCCTTCGATCCTCGACCGGTTGTGTACCGCACTACGGATTTCAAGACTAATGAATACCGTCACCTTAAGGGTGGTGAGGAGTACGAGGAACACGAAGAGAATCCCATGATTGGTTACAGAGGAGCTGCCCGCTACATCCGTGAACGCGATATCTTCAGCCTGGAGGTAGAGGCAATAAAGAGGGTGAGGGAGAACTATAGAAACCTGTGGGTGATGATTCCCTTTGTGCGCACGGTGGCTGGATTAGCTGAAGTCAAGAAGATGCTGGCAGCCGAGGGGATGCACCGTTCTCAGGACTTCAAGCTGTGGATGATGGTCGAAGTGCCGTCTAATGTCTTTCTCATTGATAAGTTCCTCAATGTCGGGCTCGATGGCGTCTCCATTGGCTCAAATGACCTCACCCAGCTTATCTTGGGGGTCGATCGGGATAACGAGGTGCTTGCTGAGCAGTTCGATGAACGGAATGAGGCAGTGCTTATCGCTCTCGAGAGAGTGGTTAAAGCTACGGTCGCAAGAGGAGCTACTTGCTCTATCTGTGGGCAGGCCCCTTCGGTCTATCCCGAGATCACGGAGAAGCTTGTGGAGTGGGGAATCACGTCGGTATCGGTGAATCGAGATGTCATTGATGAAACCCGGGAAATCATCGCTGCTGCGGAGCAGAGACTATCCAGAGTGACATCGTAAGCGAATACTCCATGACACACAATGGCATCCGCCAGCGGCTGGAGGAGAGGGAGGAGGGCTTATCGCCTCATGCAGCGAGAAGCAGGCTAACCCGGGGTAGGGTGAGGGCTGAGGCTCCATCGGAGATGCGCACCGAGTTCCAGCGTGATCGTGACCGCATCATCCACTCCAAAGCGTTTCGTCGGCTCAAACACAAAACCCAGGTGTTCGTCGCTCCCCTAGGTGATCACTAT
Source organism: Dehalococcoidia bacterium (assembly GCA_030619685.1). Next base: position 17,216 of record JAUXAX010000001.1, on the reverse strand, counting down.
GTTACCCGGCTCACCCATACGTTGGAGGTGTCTCAGATCGCACGCTCCATCGCTCGTGCCCTAAACCTGAATGAGGATCTTGCCGAAGCGATTTCCCTTGGCCATGATCTGGGACACACCCCCTTCGGCCATGTAGGAGAGGAGGTGCTCAACGGTCTATGTTCCCAGGGGTTTAGTCACAATGAACAAAGCTTAAGGGTTGTCGAATCGCTGGAGAAGGAGGGCAAGGGACTCAACCTAACCTGGGAGGTGAGAGAGGGCATCCTGAAACATTCCAAGGATAGGCAGGATGTTTTGGGCCATATCTGGGATCTTCCAAGCACCCTGGAGGCTCAGATATGCAGGCTGGCTGATTCTGTAGCCTATATCAACCATGACATTGGCGATGCCATAAGAGCCGGACTTATCAATGAGGGCGACCTACCCCGATCAGCAGTCGCCGTCCTGGAGACATCAAATTCGGAGAGGATCAATACCATGGTCTGCGATATTATTGATCAGTCTTGGTCGGCTACGGGTCTAGTTGAGGGTGAGACGCCGGTGATCACCATGAGTACACAAGTTCTGGAGGCGGCGAATAACCTGCGTGAGTTCCTTTTCCAGAATGTATACGAAGTTCAAACAGCAAGGGCAGAAGCGGAAAGAGCAAGGCACGTGGTACGTTTTCTGTACGAATACTTTATCAAGAATCCAGATAAGCTTCCTAGCGAATACGCCAGCGGCGTTGATATAGAGCGTGGGGTGGTGGACTACATCGCGGGGATGACTGACAACTATGCGCTGAGTCTAGCTGAGGAACACGGCGTCTCCACCTTCAGACACCAGGGGCACTAATATGAGCACCATCGATGAGATAAAGCAAAGATTGGATATAGTTGACATCGTTGGCGGTTACCTCAAGCTGGAGAAAGCGGGGCGCAACTTTAAGGCTCTTTGCCCGTTTCATGAAGAGAAAACGCCTTCCTTCTTTGTCTTTCCCGAGAGACAATCCTGGAGATGCTTTGGCTGTGGCTCTGGTGGAGACCTGGTCTCCTTCGTAATGAAAAGGGAGGGAATTGACTTCAGCGAGGCGCTGAAGATGCTCGCGGGGAGAGCAGGCGTCTCCCTGGTTCAGAGAAAAGACTCTGCTGAGGACAAGCTCAAAGGCGGGCTTTATCGGATAAACGAGGCAGCAGCGCAATACTACCACAATCTGCTGCTGCAGGACCCGATGGCTGAACGAGCGCGAGATTATGTCGAAAAGCGGGGGCTTACCCAAGAGGTCGTTGCTGACTTTCAGCTGGGTTTCAGCCCAGGGGAAGGGCTGAAAAAGCACCTCACTGAGCTGGGTTCTAGTGAGAAGGAACTCCTGGCAGCGGGGTTAATTGGAGAAAAGGAAGGCAGAACATATGACTACTTTCGCCACCGACTGATGTTTCCTATCCGAGATATCAAAGGTAAGGTTGTCGGCTTTGGTGCCCGTGCTTTAGACGACTCCTTACCCAAGTATCTAAACTCGCCGCAAACAGAGGTTTTCGACAAGAGCGGCGTCCTCTATGGCATCGATCGTGCCAAGGGTGCGATCCGCGAGAGAGGGCTAGCGATTATCGTTGAGGGCTACACGGATGTTATCACCGCTCACCAGCATGGCACTGCCAACGTGGTGGCCTCGATGGGAACTGCTCTTACCGAGAAGCAAGTAAGGATACTTAGAGGATTGACCAGGAGCTTGGCTTTCGCCCTTGATCCCGATGTGGCTGGCGATGCCGCCACTATGCGCGGCATCGAGGTCGCTCGCCGTTCGCTTGATCGGCAGGATTTGGAGATGCCTACTTTGCTTGGAACCACCTCCAAGCTTAGGGCCGGGATAAGCATAATCCCCTTGCCCCAGGGCAAAGATCCTGATGCGGTAATTCGAGAAGATCCTCAGGAATGGCAACGGTTGGTTGACCAGGCTCTACCTTTAATGGATCACCTTATTGCAGTGATACCTTCAAGAGTGGACCTCACCAAGCCCGAAGGGAAGTCGCTGGCAAGCGAGCAGCTCTTGCCCCTGATCGCTGAGTTGGAGGATGACGTCCAGCGGGAGTTCTATCTGGGGAAGTTGGCTGGTTTGCTGGGAGTCAGTGAGAGAACGCTCTTAGGGATGTCGGCACGGCTGCATCGCACTCGGAGTGAGAAGGTCAGGAGGGGCGAGTCCAAGAAGCCTATTGCCCCTGTCCCATCCGGTGACCCACTGGAGGAGTACTGCCTTGCTTTGCTGCTACAGCATCCGGAACTGAGGGATAGAGTCAAGGGGCTTACCCCCGAGCATTTTGAGCGTAGTGAAAACAGGGAGGTATTCTCCGCCTGGCGCGATGCGTCGTCTGTTTATGCCCCAAATCAAAGGATCGGTGTTGAGCTTCAGGGGCATTTTAAGGCGCTCTCTGAGAGGGCTCTACCCCCTGTGGGGGAAATGGAACGGGAAAAAGCGCTTGCCGACTGCATGCGCCGCCTTGAGGAGCGCAGGTTGAGGCTCCAGGAGGAGTTTATCACCTCTGAAGATGTGCCTAAGGTTAGTGCCGGAGATTTAGACTCGGAAAGTGTAGCTACTATCCAGCAGAGGATCATAGAAGTTGATACCCTGATGGTCGAGACGATGAAGGAAAGGACTGAAACAGGCTTTCCTTATAGAGAGGCTCAATGAGAGAGGAACCGAAGGAACTCGAAGAATTTCTCTATGAAGAGGGCGACCTCTTGCCAGAGGATCTCTATGCATCCGTGACCAAGCACGAGGAAGAGGATATCTTTGCATCTGAGTCGAAACTCGGGGAAGGCGCAGTGCGCGAGGAGCACATGTTTGTCTCACTAGCTGAGAACAAGGCTAAGGGGGGTGACGGGCTAGGGGTTTTGGCTGTGGTGGAGCCTACTGACAGCGAGATTTGGGAGGAGGAAGCTGAGGTCGAAGAACTGCAAGAGGCTGGGGTGGAGCTGGAGGAAATGATCGACGACCCGGTAAGGATGTACCTTCGGGAGATGGGGCGTGTTTCTCTGCTCAGCGCTAAAGAGGAGAAGCAGCTGGCGAGGAGGATGGAAGAAGGCAAATACCTCAGGAGAATTGAAGAGCAATGGCTCAATAGATACGGGCAATTTCCCTCCCCTATCGATACCGCAATTGCCGTACTAACCATGTTGGGTCAGGCTTCTCCTTTCATTATTGCATTGGAGGAGGAGCTCGATCTACCAAGGCAGGTTGGTGTGTCCCAGCGAATTCTCGACCCAAAGGTGCGAACCGCTATCGATAATGAGATCTCCCAGAGCTTGTCAGAGAGTGTGGTCGAGAGGACTGCTACAAGTCCTCTCGAGGCGGAAGCGGCACTCAAGAATCTTTCTCTCCTTATTGCCATTGTTCCTCCGGATGTGCTCCATGTCGTTGGGGAGAGATGCTCATTCTCTGACCTGATCAGCTTAGCCTTACAGCCCGAGTTTCGAAATAATATCGAACCAGTGGAGCCTCAACTGCGAGATCATTGGGAGCATTTGAAGGAGGAAGGTGCCAAAGCACAGCGGCACCTAATCGAAGCTAACCTTCGCCTTGTGGTCAGCATCGCCAAGAAATACATCGGGCGAGGCATGTCACTCCTCGATCTTATTCAGGAGGGTAACATTGGACTCATCCGGGCGGTGGAGAAGTTCGACTACCGCAAGGGGTATAAATTCAGCACTTATGCTACTTGGTGGATCCGCCAGGCGATCACCAGGGATATAGCAGACAAAGCACGTACTATTCGCATCCCCGTTCATATGGTAGAGACTATAAACAAGCTTATTCGAACGAGCAGACGCCTGTCCCAGGAGTATGGGCGCGAACCGACCTCCGAGGAAATAGCCAGGGGTATGGATATTTCCCCTGAAAAGGTAAGGGAGATTATCAAGATATCCCAAGAGCCGGTGTCATTGGAGATGCCAATAGGAGAAGAGGAGAATAGTCACCTTGGTGACTTTATCGAAGACCGCTCCACCATGCCCCCTGTGGAGGCCGCTTCACTGAACTTGCTCAAGGATCAGGTTGAGGAAGTGCTCTCCACTCTCACTCCCAGGGAGCGTCGCGTTCTCCAACTGAGATTTGGTCTCGAAGACGGGCGCAGCCGCACCCTAGAAGAGGTTGGCAAGGAATTTGGCGTTACCAGGGAACGCATCCGACAAATCGAAGCTAAGGCACTTCGTAAGCTGCGTCACCCCAGCAGGTCAAAGAAGCTAAAAGACTATCTAGAGTAAGCGAACCTGCCCCTCTTTATCACCCATCATCCAAGCTATAACAGTAAAGACAAATATATGTTCTGTATATTCGTCTAGTAGCGGGAGCGAGAGCTATGCGCTGTCCCGCTTAGTATTGGCTCATCCATATAAATGTCGCCATTTCTGATTTTCATGTTGAAGCCACATTCGGGATTGGTACAAACCCAGACTTTATAGTGGATAGGTGCCCCCTGGCTGCCGAAATCAGACAGAGGCACCAAGTCACCAGCGCTACATTTCTGGCATTTAGGGAAAACGAAGTTCTCCACAGAGCCACCTCCCATCTTATTATGACGTTGAACAGTATATAACAACCGCAGATTTTTGGCAACCCAGTGCGCTCAGCCACTTTGCAACGCAACCGAGGAGAGACAACTATAGACTGCACCCTCCCTGGTTAGTCTACTTCTCATGAGGCTGAGTGAGTCGACCGTGAAGGATAGCTTGGTATTCATCTCTAGCGAGGCAACAGCCTCTCCCAAACGGCGCCGCTCTTCGGGTGAGGCCCTCTCCCGAACCCGTCCCAGGGTGAGGTGGGGGGAGAAGGCTCGCCTTTCAGGTGGAAAGCCAAGGGGAATGAGAGCACTCTCGATGTTCTCTTGAATGACAGATAGAGTGGCTATTTCACCGCCAAGCCCCACCCAAACTACCCGAGGAGCGCGGAGATTGGGGAAGGCGCCCAGCTCGCTGAGTTCCAGTCGCAGGGGGGCGATTCCTCTCGCAGCTTCAGAGATCGCCTTCGTTAGCTCTGGTATCGTTGCTGCGGCGATGTTGCCCAGAAACTTGAGAGTAAGATGAATGCTGTCGGTGTCAACCCATTTCACAGGAGCGTGGTCGCTTTGCTTGAGGTTGTCTTGTAATTGGGATAGGGCAGACTTAACTGAATTCGGCAATTGGATGGCAATAAAGGCACGTACAGGTTCCATGGTGAAAGTATTAGGGCAGCGCCAGAATCCTCTCAGCATTTCCTCCAAGGATCATGCTTTCGGCCTCTTCGGGAAGTCTGAGAGACCGGATCGATTGGACAATCCTGTTTTGCCCGATGAGAGGATAGTCGCTGCCAAAAAGGATCTTGTCCGCTCCAACGATTCCTACCATATGTTCGAAGATGGCATCCTGGTAAAGGAAAGGTGAGGCGGCCGTATCGAAATGGACGTTGGATAACGCCCTGGAAACCTCTGGCATCAAGGCGTAGAAGGGTAGCCCACCACCCCAATGGGCACACACTACACTCAGGTCAGGGAAGTTTTGTATGAAGCGGTATAGAATATCAGGCGTTATGCCGCCTTTTCCTGGATAGGAGTGCCCCACGGGATCGGAGGAATGAGTCAGGAGAACCAGATGATGCTCCACTGCTACTTGAGCGATGGGTCTCATGGTGGCCTCGTCGGCGAGGTCGAATCCTTGTATATCACATCTGAGTTCTCCAATACCCTTAACTCCGCCTTGTACGCAGCGCTCGAGCTCGACCAATGCCTTCTCACTGGCGAGCGGTTGCACTGTACAGAAGCCCGCTAGTCTGTTAGGATATCGTGCTATCGCTTCCATTACATAGTCGTTGGTTTCGATACAAAGCTCGTGGCTCCGCCAGCCGATGTTGAGCACTACCGAGACATCTATGCCCTCTTTGTCCATGTTAGCGATAAGATCATCGGCAGTGGCAAGTTTAGCCTTGGAGTTGGAGTAGAGGGCGTCGAAGCAGGGATCTCGGCCTAAATAGGAATCACGGTTTTCTATCATTCTTGGAGGAACTACATGGGTGTGAAAATCTATGATCATTACGAAATCATTACCAGATTATGGCGAGATTATAACAAGGTATAGACGAAGGTACAAGAATAATGTATAATTGCGTTGCTGGAGGTAGACATGTCCCTATCTGGTCAGGGAGCAGGAGGAGAACGTGCTAACCCTGGAGCCTCGGCAGATAGTCCCGCCGAGGCTGTTGCTTTCTTGCAGGAAAAGTCATCTTTGACAGTTTTGTCCTTGGAGGAGATGGCGGCAATGGCGAAAAAGCTGCGCCGTCATGTCATTACGATGACTGGGAAGGCAGGCAGTGGACATCCTGGGGGCTCGCTTTCTGCGGTTGAGACCGTCACAGCCCTTTACTTCAAGTGTTTGCGCCATAACCCAGCCAACCCATGCTGGGCAGATCGTGACCGATTTGTCCTCAGTAAGGGTCATGCTGCTCCACTCCTCTACGCGGCGCTTGCTGAGAGCGGATACTTCGATGTGGATGAACTCGCCACCCTGAGGGCTCTGGGTAGCCGTCTGCAAGGCCACTGCGATATGACCACTACCCTAGGGGCGGAGATATCTTCGGGCTCACTGGGTCAGGGTCTCTCCTTCGGCATCGGCATCGCGCTAGCCGGCCGCCTCGATAGTCGAGACTATCGAGTATACGTACTATTGGGTGATGGGGAATGCGATGAAGGACAGGTTTGGGAAGCAGCCATGGCTTCAGCCCACTTCAAACTCGATAACCTTGTCGCTATCATCGACCATAATAAACAGCAAATCGATGGCTGGAACCGCGAGGTGATGAACATCGAACCCTTAGCTGAGAAGTGGAAGGCCTTTGGCTGGCACACCATAGAGGTTGATGGACACGACCTCTCTCAATTGATCACGGCCTTTGATGAGGCAAAGCGGGTCAAGGGAAGGCCTACTGCTGTCATTGCCCACACTATCAAGGGCAAGGGGGTTAGCTTTATGGAGAACAACCCTGAGTTTCACGGCAGGGCTCCCACTGCTGCGGAGGTGGAGAGGGCGCTTGAGGAGTTGAAGTAGCCATGGAGCAGAGCACCAGGGAAGCCTATGGCAAAACCCTTGTGGAGCTAGGCGAGGAAAACCCGGATATTGTTGTCCTTGATGCTGATCTCTCGAAGTCGACGATGACCAGGCTCTTCGCTCAGAAGTTTCCGGGGAGGTTTTTCGATTGCGGTATCGCTGAACAGAACATGATTAGTATTGCTGCCGGGCTCGCTGCATCAGGCAAAACGGTGTTTGCCAGCACTTTTGCTGTGTTTGCCCCCGGACGCTGCTTCGACCAAGTTCGAATGAGCATAGCCCAACCGGGTCTAAACGTTAAGATAGTCACCAGTCATGGAGGGATCACTGTAGGTGAGGATGGCACCTCGCACCACGCTATTGAGGACTTAGCACTAGCCTGTTCATTCCCTGGTTTCAACGTAGTCGTCCCCGCTGATGCCGCAGAGGTAACACAAGCGGTGAGGGCAGCGGCTCACACTTATGGGCCTTTCTACATTAGGCTCACTCGTCCCAAAACGCCACTGGTCTATGCCCCTGACTATCGGTTCAACTTGGGAAAAGCTGCGACCTTGCGGAAAGGTAAGGACGTCACTGTTATTGGCATAGGGATTATGGTGGCTTTTGCCCTAGAAGCGGCGCAAAACATGGCCCGGGATGGCATTGACTGCCGGGTACTTAGTATGTCCACACTAAAGCCTTTGGATGAGGATGCTATAGGGAAGGCAGCGCGAGAGACAGGCGCTATCGTCACGGCCGAGGAGCATGCACGTCAGGGGGGCCTGGGTAGTGCCGTGGCTCAGGTTGTAGCCGAACGGCAGCCGGTTCCTATGTCCTTCATCGCTATCAACAATACCTATGCCAAGTCGGGGAAACCCGCGGAGTTGCTGCAAGAGCACGGGCTCACAGCAGCCAGAATCGAGGATGCCACTCGTTCACTAGTTCTCAAGAAGAGCGGGTAAGGGTCAACGCTGGCCCGGGGCTGGAGTATCGCTCAGGGGCAAAGCTTGAGAGCCCGATCGTATTTAATGGTCTGAGGACTATTCCTCCTCCTCCTGTTCCTTCTCCTCTTCCTCCTCGAATTCTTCATCGCTGAAAATGCCAGCTTCATGTCCCTGATATACCGTAACAATGAAGTCATCTCGGGCAACATCCGCTGACATTACCAACTCTTCGTCTACGTGATCGATAAGGTCCTGAATGTCATCTGCTGTCACCTTTTCGCCGACGCAAAGAGTGGCATATACTATTGATGGGGTAAAGTGGAGGTCCACCCTCCCCACTCGCTCATCATCGGCAGTAATAAGGTAAACCTCTGAATACGGGGTGCGGCACTCCCTTTCGAACTGATAGTCTGCCATGCTAATCCTCCTTTTCTATTTGTCACGCTCTTTGCGCCTAGGGACGAACCTGTCCAGTGCCAAGCACTATCCATTTATATGTAGTGAGCTCCTTAAGCCCCAGAGGGCCCCGGGCGTGGAGCTTTTGGGTGCTGATACCTACCTCTGCCCCTAGCCCGAACTGGCCACCGTCGGTGAAGCGAGTACTGGCATTCACGTAGACACAGGCTGCATCAACCTCGTTCAGAAACCTCATCGCTGCTGTATAGTCCTCTGTCACAATGGCTTCGGAGTGCCCTGAGCCGTAGTGTTCGATGTGTTCCAGTGCCTCATCAAGGGAACCGACTACCTTGATGGCGGCAACCAGTGCCAGGAACTCCTTGCCCCAGACTTCGTCGCTAGCGGAAACGACCTTGAGCGACGGCAAAGTCTGTATGATCTCCAGTGCTCGCTGATCGCAGTGCATCTCTACTCCTGCCCTGCCCCACTCGGTCGCAATCCTAGGCAGGTAGCTCTGTGCTACGTTGGCGTGAACCAAGAGGGTGTCGAGAGCATTGCATACTGTGGGACGCTGCACCTTGGCATTGTAGGCAATGGCTACCGCCTTATCGAGGTCAGCGCTGCTGTCAACGTAGGTATGACAGACGCCGATTCCACCGGTGACAACGGGCATAGCGGCATTCTGTGCCACATAATTGATCAACTCCGCTCCGCCGCGCGGGACGACCAGGTCAATGGTATCTCTCATCTTGAGCATCTGCCCTACCAGGGCGCGGTCGGTGGATTCGATAAACTGCACAGCTCCTTCGGGAACACCGGCCTGGTAAGAAGCGTTCTGTACTACCTTGGCTAGGGCCAAGTTGGAGTGTATTGCCTCCTTGCCACCGCGGAGGATGATGGCATTGCCGGACTTAAGGCAAAGTGCAGAGATATCGACGGTGACATTGGGGCGGCTCTCATAGATAGCAGCGATCACACCCAGGGGGACTCGGCGCTTGCCAACTTGAAGGCTATTAGGGAGGGTGCGCATCTCGAAGGTCTCCCCTACCGGGTCGGGAAGAGCAGCAACAATCCGGACATCCGATGAGATTGCTTGGATTCTCTCCGAGGTCAGGAGAAGCCGATCGAGCATGGCAGCACCCATGCCTGCCTTTTCGCCCTCAGCGTAGTCCAGGCGGTTGGCTGCCAGAATACTCTTCTCACTGGCTATGAGCTCATCAGCGATAGAGAGCAGGGCCTTGTTCTTGATATCCGTGGCGAGATATGCCAGCTTCTTCGAGGCTGCCTTGGCAGCTTTAGTTTTGACCTCAACCTCATTTATGGCAGGCTGCATTTCTCGCTCCTTCTTGATATTCAAAGCACAACCAGATTATCGCGGTGCACTATTTCAGCGCCGTACTCGTAGCCCAAAAACTCCATAATTCTGTCAGAATGAGCTCCCTTGATAATGGCGATGTCATCTGAGCTGTAATTTGAGATGCCGCAGGCAATCCTCCCCTTCTCTTCATCCTCGAAGATGCTTACCACGTCCCCTCGCTGGAATTTGCCACTGGCTTGGGTGATTCCTGCGGGAAGCAGGCTCTTGTTTTGCTCTCGCAGCGCTGTTGCCGCGCCGGGGTCGATGAGAAGACTTCCTTTTGAGATCCGGCTCAGTAGCCAGCGCTTGCGACTCTCGAGTTTGGAGGTGGTCGGTTGAAAATAGGTGCCTATGGCTTCACCGTTAGCTAACCTGATTATAACCTCGGGCTCCCGGCCATCGGCGATGACCACTGCTACTCCTGAGGCGGTAGCCAGCTTCGCAGCCTCGATCTTGGTCGCCATGCCACCTGTTCCCCGCTCGCTACAGCTTACGCTGGCTAGGCTTTCGATGGAGGCATCGATTCTATCAACCCTTTCGATGAGCCTAGCGTTGGGATCTCGGTTTGGGTCAGCGTCGTAAAGGCCAGCGGTATCAGTAAGTAGCATCAAAAGGTCGGCGTCGGTCAAACTAGCCACCATGGCAGATAGGGTATCATTGTCGCCGAATATAGCTTCCTGGATCTCGTCGATAGCAACTACGTCGTTCTCGTTGACGATAGGTATGACGCCAAGTTCCAGAAGTGCCAGCAAAGTGTTACGTGCGTTGAGGTAGCTGAGACGGTCGGATAGGTCAGTTCGGGTGAGCAAGGTCTGAGCTATGGTGATCTCGTGCCAGCCGAATAGCTGGTCATAAGCGTCCATAAGGCGGCTTTGCCCCACTGCTGCCAGCACCTGCTTGAAGGGTATGTCCTTGCGCTCTTTAACCTTAGTAAGTCCCAGGCGTTGCCTGCCAGCAGCGATCGCTCCTGAGGAGACAATGATCACCTCCAGGCCCTCCCTATGTAGCCTGGCTATTTGCCCTACCAGGGAAGACATTATCTCGAGATTGAGGCGATCGCTCCCCCCGGTGAGCAGATTGGTGCCCAATTTGACTAAAATGCGGTGATAACTCATGGAGACTCGCTCCCAATTATAGCAGCGAGGTAAGTAAGGAACAACAACTGAAGTGAACTTGCCAGGGGTGGATTAGAAATCCTTAGCAAGGGTAGCGAGAAACTCGGCATTTGACGGGGTCTTGGCCAGCCTCTCCAGGACCTTCTCCGAAGCCTCAGTGGGATTCACCGAGTTAGCGTTCATCAAACTAGCCATCCTCCGCAGCACCCATACTAGCCTGATGGTGTTCTCGTCAAGGAGTAGTTCCTCTTGTCTGGTGCCGCTGCGCTGGATATCTATGGCAGGGAAAACCCTGCGCTCAGCGAGTTTGCGATCAAGATGAAGCTCCATATTGCCGGTACCTTTAAACTCCTCGTAGATCACCTCATCCATCCTGCTACCGGTATCTATTAGGCAAGCAGCGATAACCGTCAGACTTCCACCTTCCTCTATATTCCTGGCTGAGCCGAAAAACCTCTTTGGTGGATACAGAGCGGCAGGATCAACACCTCCAGAGAGGGTACGTCCGCTGGAGGGCATCTCCAGATTGTAGGCACGTGTGAGTCTGGTGATGCTGTCGAGCAGGATTACCACGTCGGCTCCCGACTCCACCAGTCTCTTGGCACGTTCTAGCGCCACCTCAGCCACCCTGGTGTGTTCCTCGACTGGCTCATCGAAAGTAGAGGCAATCACCTCAGCCTCAACTGTCTTCTTCCAGTCGGTCACTTCTTCGGGGCGCTCTCCAATGAGACAGACCATGAGGTGGATATCGTCGTAATTAGTGGTGATGCCGTGGGCGATGTGCTTCAGTAGCATAGTTTTTCCTGCCTTGGGTGGTGAGACAATCAATCCTCGCTGGCCACGGCCGATGGGAGCTATAAGATTGAGCAATCGGGTGGACAGATTCTTGGCGGTGGTCTCCAAGTTGATCATCTTATCGGGAAAAATCGGCGTTTGCCGATCGAAGAAGGGCCGACTCTTAGCTGCCTCTGGGTCGAGATAGTTGACTGTCTCTACGCGAAGCAGGCTGTGATACTTCTCGCCGTCCTTGGGCAGTCTCACTTGCCCGTTGACCACGTCCCCGGTGCGTAAGGAGAAGCGTCGGATCTGGGACTGGGAGACATAGATATCGTTGGAATCAGGGCGAAGGCTGGTTTGGCGCAAAAACCCGTAGCCCTCACCGATGATCTCCAGGATACCGCCTCTGAAGCTGTAGCCTTGTTGCTCCGCGTTTGCCTGAAGCAAACGGAGAACAAGGTCCTCCTTCTTCAGACCGCTAACGCCAGAAATTCCGAGTTCCTTAGCATCGGCGAGGAGTTCCTCTCTGGTTTTGGTTTCAAGTTCGGTGATGTTCATAGCTTTACTCCATGATTAGATTGCATAGTATACTTAAGGAGAGCCTCACATGGTGTTATGATTCGCGGATCGCGGTCTTATAACTTCTGTATGCTTTGCCAGTCCTGAGCAAAGCGGGATATCCCGATATCGGTGAGCGGGTGCTTGATCATCTGCATAAGCACAGTATAAGGTATAGTTGCGATGTGTGCACCCGCTTGGACAGCAGCGATAACATGCAGCGGGTGGCGGATGCTGGCAGCGATCACCTGACTCGGCAGTTCATAGTGATCAAACACCTCCACGATCTCGGAAACAAGCTGCATCCCATCATGGCCGATATCGTCAAGCCTACCTACAAACAGGCTGACATATGTTGCTCCAGCGATTGCGCCTAGCAACGCCTGATTAAGGGAAAAGCAGAGCGTTAAGTTGGTCTTTATCCTCTCTTTGGACAGTACAGCTATGGCCTCCAACCCGCTTGCCGAAATCGGGATCTTGACTACCACATTGGGAGACCAGGAGGAAACCTCTCTCGCCTCCTGAATCATAGCCTCCGGTTCCAGACCGAGAACCTCAGCGCTGATGGGACCATCAATTATGGAGGAGATTTCCTGAATAACCGCCCTCATATCTTCCCGTTTTTCCTTTGCTACCAGAGAAGGATTGGTGGTGACTCCACTAATCACGCCCAGCCTGGCAGCTTGACGGATCTCATCGACGTTAGCGGTATCCAGGAAGATACGCATTCGGTTTCTCCCAATATATCACATGTCGATGATTTTGTCTATAGAAGCCCCAGATAGTCAGTTGTTGACATTCGGTTCCAGGGGCAAAGGACGCTGATCGCCCACTCTAAGTGTTCTCTTGGCCACCCCAATGAAGTCGCGAAAGAGGGGGTGGGGTCGGTTGGGGCGAGAGGTGAATTCAGGGTGAAACTGTGTACCCATCATCCAAGGGTGGTCAGCGAGCTCGCTTATCTCTACCAGTTTACCATCGGGTGAAAGCCCGCTTGCGATAAGCCCTCCCTTGGTCAAAATCTCCCTGAACTCGTTATTGAACTCAAAGCGATGGCGGTGGCGTTCATGGACCAGGGGCGCTTCATAGGCAGCGGCGGCGTGGGTGCCTGGCACCAGCTGACAAGGGTAGATCCCCAGACGCATAGTCCCTCCCTTTTCATTGACCCCTCTCTGCTCGGGGAGGAGGTCAATTACGGGGTAGGGTGTATCCTCGTCGAATTCCCTGGAGTTAGGTTTGCTCGACCTCAGTACCCGGCGTGCACATTCGATGACCATGACGTGCATACCAAGGCATAAGCCGAGATAGGGCACTCCATACTCCCGGGCGTATTGGGCTGCTTTCACCTTCCCTTCAATGCCGCGATAGCCAAAGCCTCCCGGCACTACAATCCCGTTGGCTGTGCGCAACAAGGCTTCACCCCCATCCTGTTCCAGGTCCTCGGACTCAACCCACACAATTTCTAGATCGCGGTCGTGGTGGAGGGCAGCGTGGGTTAAAGCTTCTCTCACTGAAAGGTAGGCATCTTGTAACTTCACGTATTTACCTACGAGGGCGATAGATACCACTTCCTTAGGCTTCTTCATTCTTTCTACTAGGTCATGCCACTCACTTAGGTCCTGTGCTGCTGCTGTCAACTTAAGCCGGTCGATAATGATTTCTCCTAGTCCGGCTTCATTAAGTATGAGGGGCACCTCATATATAGAGGGCATGGTGGGTAGGGGGACAACAGCGCGCTTCTCCACGTCGCAGAACAAGGCAATTTTGTCCTTGAGCTCATCAGCAACATCATGATCGCTGCGGCAGACAATGACATCGGGCTGAATGCCGATGCTGCGCAGTTCTTTGACGCTATGCTGAGTAGGCTTGGTCTTGAGCTCGCCAGTAGATGAAATGAAGGGAAGAAGGGTGACATGTATGTAAAGAACGTTATCTCGTCCCACGTCGTTTCTCATCTGGCGAACGGCCTCCAGGAAGGGCTGTCCCTCGATGTCACCCACTGTGCCGCCTACCTCTACAATCACTACCTCAGCCCCACTCGTCTCAGCTATGTCGCGGATGCGTTTCTTTATCTCAGTGGTAACATGGGGCACTACCTGAATGGTGCCGCCCAGGAAATCGCCCCGTCTCTCCTTGGCAATGACTGCAGTATATATCTGCCCAGCGGTGACGCTAGAGTCAGTGGTGAGGTTGGTATCAATGAATCGTTCGTAGTGCCCAAGATCGAGATCAGTTTCGGCACCGTCTTCGGTAACAAACACTTCCCCGTGTTGATATGGGGACATTGTGCCAGGGTCGACGTTGAGGTAAGGGTCTATCTTCTGTGCTGTGACACTTATCTGGTAGCTCTTGAGTAACCTGCCGACGGAAGCGGCGACTATCCCCTTTCCCACTGAGCTAACTACGCCGCCGGTGACAAAGATATATTTTGCCATCAATCCTTTTACCTTCTTTAAATAGCACAAAATCATGCTTTTGTCAAAGATTTCTCACTCGTAACCTTTGTCGCCACTTCAGACTATGGTATACTCCAAAGTGCAAGGTTGTCCTCTTGTCCAGGTTCGCAAATGAGGCGATTAGTAGTGGTGAGATCTGTGGATGGGAATGAACTAAGGAGAAGGATCGAGGAGCTTCGTGAGGCGATAAACTACCACAACTATCGCTACTACGTGCTCGACAGCCCCGAGATAAGCGATGACGAATATGACAAGCTGATGAGGGAGCTAAGACAGCTCGAGGAGAAGCACCCTCAGTTCATCACTCCGGACTCGCCCACGCAGCGAGTGGGAGCAGCGCCGGTGGAGGCCTTCGGCGTAGTGGGGCACCGAGAGCCGATGCTCAGTCTAGGCAATGCCTTCTCCAGCGAGGAGCTACTTGCTTGGCACAAGCGGATATCAGGTCTTTTGGGAGATGAACACTTTGACCTTGTCGCTGAGCTAAAAATGGACGGGCTTGCTGTAGCGTTGACCTATGAGGAGGGAAGGCTTGTCACCGGGGCTACCCGCGGCGATGGGTTCCGAGGCGAGGACATTACTCAGAACCTGAGGACTATCAGGAGTATACCGCTGGCTGTCCCCAAGAGCGCGCCGAGGAGGTTTGAGGTGAGGGGGGAGGTTTACCTCTCAAGGGAGGGATTCAAAAGGCTGAACGAAGAAAGGGCCAATGCTGGGCAGCCCTTGTTTGCCAACCCCAGAAATGCTGCTGCTGGCTCGGTGCGTCAACTAGACTCTCGTATCACTGCAATGCGCCCACTGGACATCTATATCTATGGATTGGGCTGGGTTGAGGGCGAAGCGCCTTCTACCCATTGGGAGACTTTGGAGTATCTAAAGTCATTGGGCTTTAAGGTGAACCCCAGCAACTCGTTATTCGGCGATCTTGACCAGGTGGAAAACCATTACCAACGCTGGGTTGAAGAACGAGAGCATCTCGCGTATGAATCAGATGGTATAGTGGTCAAGGTCAACCGTTTCGATCTTCAGGAGCGATTGGGGATCGTGGGGCGGGAACCCCGCTGGGCCATAGCCTATAAGTTCCCTGCTACTCAGGCGACTACTCGCCTGCTCAACATCGGAGTTAGTGTGGGGCGCACTGGCACGCTCAATCCCTATGCAATCCTAGAGCCAGTGCAGGTAGGTGGCGTAACCCTGAAGAGAGCAGCACTGCATAACGAGGACGATATCAGGCGCAAGGACATCCGTATCGGGGACATGGTCATTGTGCAGAGAGCAGGCGAGGTCATCCCCGAGGTAGTAGCTCCAGTGCGCAGTTTGCGCACAAACCAGAAGAAATTTGCCTTGCGTAAGAAATACCCGGTTTGTCCTTCCTGCGGTGGCCGCTGGATCAGGCCTGAGGGCGAGGCTATGGCTTACTGCACCAATGCCGCCTGTCCTGCTCAAGCACATGAGCGGCTGAAACACTTCGTCTCCCGAGGGGCAATGGATATCGAGGGTATAGGAGAGAAGCAAGCGAGTGCCCTGCTTGAAGCAGACCTGATAAAAGACGTTGGTGATCTATATTCGCTGAAGGAGAAGAAGGATAAGCTCATCGGGATGGAGAGAATGGCGGAGAAGAGCGTTTCCAATTTGCTTGCTGCCATCGAGGAAAGCAAGGATAGGTCACTTTCGCGGGTTATCTTTGCGCTGGGCATTCGGCACGTGGGAGCAGAGACTGCCGAGATTCTGGCTCAACACTTTGGCAGCATGAATAGGCTGTCTCGCGCAACCGAAGAGGAGTTGACAGCTGTACTGACCATAGGGCCCAAGATTGCCGAGAGCATTGTTGCTTTTTTCAAGCAGGAATCTAATCAGAGGGTCATCGGTAAGCTGAGAAGGGCTGGCGTGAGGCTGGAGGCAGAAGTAACTGAGCCCAGAGAACTGCCTCTCTCCGGCCAGGAGTTTGTCATCACTGGCAAGCTGGAGGCCTTCGCCAGAAGCGAGGCTGAGGCCAGGATAAAGGAGCTTGGTGGCTCCGCGGGCAGTTCTGTAACCAAGAAGACGACCTTTCTCGTCGCGGGCGCTGATCCTGGTTCCAAGCTTGACCGCGCTCGAGAGTTGGGAACCAGGATCGTAAATGAGGAGGGGTTTCTGAGGCTATTGAGGGAGAGCGAGAAGTAGACTATGAAATTGATTGTCGGTTTGGGCAACCCGGGCAGCTTCTATGTCAACAACAGGCACAACGTAGGGTTTCGGTGCCTCGACTATTTTGCTCGCAAGCAAGGCATTTCCCTCAACCTTCGTAGGGCGCGCAGTCAGTTAGGTATGGGTGAGGTTGGAGGTAGAAAGGTTGTTCTAGCCAAACCCAGAACGTTCATGAACCTGAGTGGTGTGGCGGGGGGGGGGCGCCAAAGCCCCCCCCCCCCGAACCACCAAACACCCCCCCCGAAAAAACACCCCCCCCCGACACCCCCCCGCCCCACCACGCCCCCACCCCGCCCACCCACCCCTCCCGCCAGACATCCCCCACCCACCCCATCCGCCCTTGCCCACAACCCCCACCGCCCCCCCCTCGCCCCCCCCTGTAACCCCGTCAATCTGCAAAACCCCG
>JAUXAX010000085.1 GCA_030619685.1 Dehalococcoidia bacterium | reverse complement strand
GTGGCGGTGGGCTGGAGAATGGTTGTTCTAGCCACACCCAGAACGTTCCTGAACCGGCGGGCTGAGGCGGGGCCGGCGCCCAGGCCCCGCCACCGCCTCACCACCAACGACCGCCTCGTCATCTACGACGACCTCGATCTCCCCCTGGGCAAGATACGCATCCGAGAGCGTGGAAGCTCGGGGGGGCACAAAGGGGTGAGGTCTATTATCGCTCATCTGGGAAGCCAGGACTTCCCTCGGATTCGCGTAGGCATTGCTCCACCAGAAGGTGGTGCAGAAGCTTTCGCTGAAAGAGTGGATACTGTCGAATATGTTCTCAGCGATTTTGCCGCCGAAGAAAGGCCCATCATTAGAAAGGTCTATCCAGAGGTCGCTGACGCTATTTATTGCCTGATTACAGATGGTGTCGCGGCCGCCATGAACAAGCATAACTGACAAATCGTCAGAATGTGCAACAAGTGGCCAATAGTCGGACCGAACTGGTGCCAATTGTGGGAAGGTCTTTATAAAGTCGATAGTTCCAGATATGATAATCCACAGTATTAACAGGTGCTACCTTCCATCTTTTAATCACGTAGGAGGTTATTCCAGTTGAAGTACACTCGCATTTACGCAGACCCAGCTGGCGAGTCCCATTTTGGGGATGTAGAAGTCGAACTTGCACAGGTGAACTTTGCCCCCCCAGCACCACCCTTGAATCTCTCATCATTTAGCCCGGCCTTGCAGTATGCTTTTTGCTCTGCCCCTGCCGGCTGGTGGGGTGATTGGCATCCTACACCACAGCGACAAATTTTCTTCGCTCTCTCAGGTGAGACCGCAGTGCAAGTGAGTAATGGTGAGGTGCGGCACTTCGGAGCAGGAAGTGTTTTGCTCCTTGAGGATACTACAGGCAAGGGCCATGTCACTTGGGTTATGAGTAAGACGGACGCGCTCTATGCAGTTGTACAATTGCCTAACTGACAATTCTGCGGAACTGTTCGGAAAGCAAAGAATCCTCTGTGCCCAAAAACACACTGAGAGCCTTGTCTATCGCACGCCTTGTCTTAATAGCTGGGTTCGAACGATGGCGTAACTAGGTTAAGCACCAGACAAATAGGCATTTTGGCCACCATTTCGGGGCTTTGATATAATCTTGACAGGGCTAGTCAGACTTGGCTAGCCCTTGAGGTGTTTGTCGATGAATCTATCTGGCCTGCTTCCCCTGATCGAAGACATGCCCTCATACCGCAACCTCATTAAGGAGCTGCGGGTGGGGAGGGGTGTAGAAAGGGTGGTGATGCTTGATTCAGCCAGGCCCTATCTTCTGGCCTGTCTTTACCATCAACTCGGCCTTCCCATGCTGGTTATTACCGCCCGATCGGAGAAAGCCAAGCAGCTTCATGAAGAGATCCCTCTTTGGCTGGGCAGCGATGCCCCGATTAAGCTTTTCCCTGAGCCCGATGCTCTCCCCTACGAACGCCTCTCGTCTGACTCCTACACAGTCCAGCGAAGACTGAGGGTACTCTCCGAGTTAAGCGGGCGTGACAAGACTCCTTTGGTTGTCGCCTCCGCCTACGCTGCGGTGCGCAAGACTGTGCCTGCCGTTGATTTTGCCTCCTCCTGTCACACACTGAGAAAGGGGTCGAAGGTAGATCTCGAGCGGATACTGGCTCAGTGGATGGAGCTTGGCTACGAGATGGAGAACACAGTGGAGCTACCGGGAACTGTGAGCCGGCGCGGCGGCATCATTGACATCTATCCGCCGAATAGCGATCTCCCCGCGCGGATCGAGCTCTTTGGGGATGAGGTGGAAAGCATCCGTCTCTTCGACCCCACAACCCAGCGCTCCGCGGAGTTAGTGCCTCAGATATCCATTATCCCTGCCAGGGAGATGGTTTTACCCCTCACTGAAGCTGGGAATATTCTGGGGCGGCTCGACCTCTCGACCCTAAACGGCGACGCCAGGGAAAAGGTCGAAGAGGAAGTAGCGCACCTCGCCAGCGCTCAATGGTTTGACGGACTAGACTTCTATGCCTCCCTGGTCAACGATGGCGCTTTTTTTGACTACTTTCCAGAGCAGACTCTGGTTGTTCTCGACCAGCCTGAGCTTATCGAGGCCGCTGCGGGGGAACTGGACTCTCAAGCAATTGAGCTGTCCCGAGCGCAGAGCGAGAAAGGTGAGCTACCAGGTAATTTCCCTGTGCCCTACTTCACATGGTCAGAGCTGGTAAGCAGGCTCGACAGGTTTGACCAGAGATTAGCGCTGGAGGAGTGGGCAGATGGGAGCCAGCGCTATATCATGGGCTTTGGTCCAGCTCCCAGCTATAGTGGGCAGGTGCCTGCCTTCGTGGAAGAGACCAAGGATATGATTAGGGGTAAGCGCCGGATCGTCATCGTCTCCCAGCAGGCGACAAGGCTGTCAGAGCTACTGGAGGAGCATGCCATTATCGCGTCGCCGGTCACAGAAATAGTTCATCTGCCTCCTTCTGGCTCAATGACCCTGGTACAGGGGTCGCTTGCCGGCGGCTGGAAGATAAATGGCTTAGGTGAGGCTATAGTCTTCAGCGATGCGGAGATCTTTGGCTTTATCAAGAAGAGGCGAACGGTGTCGAGGCATGCAGTGCGTCGCGACGCATTTCTCTCTGAGCTTTCGACTGGCGACTATGTAGTGCACATCGATCATGGCATCGCCAGATTCTCAGGGGTGACGAAGCTTAGTCTGGATAATGGCGAGCGTGAGTACTTGGTACTGGATTACGCTGCTGGCGATAAGCTCTACGCGCCCAGCGAGCAAATCGATCGTGTTAGTCGCTACGTTGGACCTGGAGGCTACACTCCGTCCTTGAGTCGGCTGGGCACTCAGGAATGGAACCGGGCTAAGCAGAGGGTGAGGGAGGCGGCAAGCAATTTGGCTAAAGAGCTTGTTTCATTATACTCGGCGCGAGAGGTTGTAAGTGGCCTTGCCTTCTCTTCCGACACCGTCTGGCAACAGGAGCTTGAGGCCTCCTTTCCCTACGTTGAGACCCCAGATCAGCTTAAGGCACTGCAGGAGGTCAAACTGGATATGGAAAGGGCTCGGCCCATGGACCGGCTGGTATCTGGCGATGTAGGCTATGGCAAGACCGAGGTTGCCCTCCGTGCCGCCTTCAAAGCGATTATGGATGGAATGCAGGTGGCGGTGCTGGTGCCTACCACTGTCCTGGCCCAGCAGCATCTAACCACCTTCAGCGAGCGACTGGGGGCGTTTCCCGTTAAGGTGGAGTTGCTAAGCCGTTTTCGCTCCCCGAAGGAGCAGCAGGGGGTTCTTCAGGGATTGGTCAACGGCAGTGTGGACATCTGCATTGGCACCCATCGCCTTCTCCAGAAGGATGTCTCCTTCAAGAATCTCGGGCTGGTCATTATCGATGAGGAGCAGCGATTCGGAGTCGCTCATAAGGAAAGACTCAAGCAACTGAGGAGAGAAGTCGATGTCCTCACCCTGAGCGCTACTCCTATCCCCCGCACTCTACACATGTCTCTGATTGGCATCCGAGATATGAGCACAATGGAGACTCCCCCCGAAGAGCGCCTTCCTATAAAGAGCTATGTCGCTCCTTACGATAAGAGGCTAGCCCGTGAGGCGATATTGAGAGAGTTGGAGCGCAATGGGCAGGTGTTCTACGTTCATAACCGGGTGCAGAGGATCGACTGGGTGGCCAGAAAGCTGGAGGATCTGGTGCCTGAGGCCAGGATAAGCGTCGCTCACGGGCAGATGCCTGAGGAAATGCTGGAGTCCGTGATGCTCGATTTTGGCGACGGCAGGATCGATGTCCTGGTATGCACTACCATCATCGAGTCTGGCTTGGATCTGCCCAATGTCAACACTCTGATTATTGATGACGCTGATAGAATGGGTTTGACCCAGCTCTACCAGCTTCGGGGTAGGGTGGGGCGAGGGGCAAACCGCGCCTATGCTTATTTCTTCTACAACAAAGGCAAGCAACTCACCGATGCTGCCCAGAAGAGGCTCAGAACGATCTTTGAGGCAACTGAGCTGGGAGCTGGCTTTCGCATTGCCCTGAAAGACCTGGAGATCCGCGGAGCCGGTAATCTCCTTGGGCCGGAGCAGAGTGGACATATGGGGGCTGTTGGCTTCGAACTCTATTGCCGTCTCCTGTCGGAAGCGGTAGCAGCGCTGAAGGCCGGGGCCGAACGAAAAACCGCGCCTGAAATTCCTGGCACCACGGTTGATCTCCCCTTGACCGCCTATATCCCAGATGAATACGTGCCTGATCTTAGCACTCGCCTTGCGCTCTACATGAGGCTAGCCAAGCTCAGCTCACTGGAAGAGGCGGGCGAATTCGGGATAGAGCTTGAGGACAGGTTTGGCCCGCTGCCTCTTCAGATCAAAAACCTGCTCTATATGGTGAGGGTAAAGCTGATGGGTAGTAGACTTGGCATCCAGGAAATCTCCTCGGAGAGAGGGCAGGTAGTGATCAAATTGGGCCCAGGTGTCGGGATAGACAAGCCAACAATGCAAGGATACTTTGGCGACAGGTTGAAAGTGGGTACACGTCAGCTGCGACTGGATATAAAGCTAGCGGGTAAGGAATGGAAGAGGATGCTTGAAGGCGTGATCGGGAAAATGGCCCAAACTATAGATGATTAACAATCTCCGCCAGACTCCTGATACGGGAGCAGTCGCTGACCTTAATCATTTCATACGCAGCAAGCTCATGAATTGTGATACAATGGAGATAGACAAGTTTACCACAGGCTGGGTGTGGGGTGCAAAAAGGTGGCAGTCGTTCATAATGCTAACCCCTGAACCTTGTAGGCGGGAATTACTGAGAGCTAGGCCCAAGTCATGCTAAAAGCAATGCGCATCTTCTTTCTCTCGCTCTGTTTGGCGGCCTCTCTAGCTATTATTGGAACTGGGTCAGCCACACCTTCAGCGCAGATCTACGTGCTGCGGGTGGAGGGGACTATTGTTCCCGCAGTTGCCAGCTACATCGACCGCGGGATCAGCAAGGCAGAGTCTCATCAGGCTGCAGCCGTAATAATTGAACTGAATACCCCTGGCGGTTTGCTTTCCACAACGGAGAACATTGTGAACCGAATCCTGGATGCCAAAGTACCGGTAGTGGTCTATGTAGATCGCTGGGCGGGCTCCGCAGGCACTTTTATTACCCTGGCCGCTCACGTGGCGGCTATGGCTCCAGCCAGCCGCATAGGTGCTGCCAGCCCGGTGT
>JAUXAX010000039.1 GCA_030619685.1 Dehalococcoidia bacterium | reverse complement strand
CCTGGTATGTACCCCATTGTTTTCTAGGTAGGCGCCGATGCTGACAAGGCCGATGGGATACATTTCAAAAATGGGCGTCGATGGGATCACGTCGCTTATGGGGCCATACATTATCGCGTGTTTCCTGAAATCGTAGTTGCTCGGAGCATGCAGTAGTATCAAATCAGGTTTTGTCATTGCCAACTATAAGCCTTCTACAGGTAATCTCTCCTAAGCGGGTGCCCCTGAAATCCCTCCCAGAGGAATATACGTTTCATGTTGGGATGACCCTCAAAGCGAATCCCCAGGAGATCGTAGACCTCCCTCTCCTGGAAATCGGCCCCCTTCCAGATAGGGGTTACGGAGGGTACTGCGGGCTGTTCTCGGTCGTAGCATCTGGTCTTGAGGACAAGGCTGTGGTTATGCTTCATCGAGACCAAATGATAAACCACCTCGAGGTAATTGAGGTAGTCGACGCCGGTGAGATTAACTAGGTAATCGAAATCGAGTCCCGCGGTTTGGTTAAGGAAACGGCAAACCTCAAAGATGGATTCGCTTTTGACTAAGACTGCGGTGTTGTATTCAACCACTGCTCCTGGAAGCTGCCCCCCTATCTTCTTAGCAACTTCGCTTCCAATCAATGGCTTCATCATCTTGCTGTTTGCTGTCTCCAAAACCTAGAGCTTCTTGAGCTCGGTCTCAGGAAATGCCATGCGGTATCCGGTTTTATCAGCCTTTATTATGATCCACCCTTTAGGGTCTTCTTTAACCTCTACCACTTCGCCCTCCCACCCGCTGAGGGTGTAATTTGGCCTCTCCTTGACCCTGACCCTATCACCTGCACTTAATTCAGCCATTTCTAGCTCCTCGTAATGCTGTCCTGCGATATCTTCTCATGTAGCATGATGAGACCCTTCAATAGGCCCTCGGGGCGTGGTGGACACCCCGGCACATATACATCCACGGGAATGATGCGGTTAACTCCGGGCACCACGCTATATGAATCGGCAAAAGGTCCGCCGCTGATGGCGCAGGAGCCCATAGCCACCACCCACTTCGGCTCCGCCATTTGATCGTAAATCATCTTGACCGCAGGCGCCATCTTCCAGGTCACCGTTCCCGACACCAGCATTAGGTCAGCCTGTCGGGGCGAGGCTCTTAGTAGTTCCATGCCAAAGCGCGAGATATCGAACCGCAAGGCTGCGGTGGCGATCATCTCCATAGCGCAGCAAGCTAGACCAAAGGCCACTGGCCACACTGACCATCGGCGTCCCCAGTTCAAGATAGCATCTAGGCTAGTGGTCAGGACACCGCGTTCGATCTCTTCCTCAAGCCAACGGTCGGGATCAGGTATCGGCTGCTGAGACCGGGCTTTCAGTACCTCGATGGCTTTGCCCTCATCGCGGTCAAGCTCAGCTGGGGAGTAGACTGGTAATATATTCTGTCCGCTCTCTATTTCCATTCCAAAACCCTCTTTCTCCAGGCGTAAACCAGACCCACCACCAGGATGAGGATGAAGATGAGCATCTCAACGAAGCCGAAAAGTTTGAGCTGCTTGAAATGTACTGCCCAAGGGAAGAGGAAAACGACCTCGATATCGAAGATGACGAAAAGCAGGGCATAAAAATAATAGCGGAAGTTGAACTGTATCCATGAACTACCTATGGTCTGCATTCCGCACTCATAGGTAGAACTCTTCACGCCCTCGGGGTCGGGTCGCTTGGGTCGAACACTGATGAACTTGGCTAATAGAAGAATTAGGGCGGGTACTGAAATGGCAGCGATGAGGAGGATTGCTATATAACCATAATCAGCGAGCAAGCGCTTATTATCCCTTCTCCGCTGGTCGCTAGTTATGATACCATAGGGTGTTGGGGCAATGCAATAGGCTGTCATGTACATTTCCGAGATTGTGAATAATCTCACAATCCCTGGTCATTTTCTGTAAGCATCAGGTTATAATATGTATGGACGGCTAACATATGATCATCGATCTTCATACCCATACCTGGCCCCATTCCGATGACAGTGACCTGAAGCCTGAGGAGTTGATTCGGCAGGCGAAGCGCTCAGGGCTTGATGGTATCTGCTTCACCGAGCACGATTGGCACTGGAAAGAGGAAGATGTGGCTCGACTGAGCCATGAGCACGATTTCCCAATCTTTCATGGAATGGAGATAAGCTCTGATGAAGGACACGTTTTGGTTTTTGGGTTAGCCGAATACAAATTCGGCATGCATCATGCAAAATTCATCAGGCGATTGGTAGACGAGGCCGGCGGTGCCATCATCCTGGCACATCCCTACAGAGGACGAGTACGTTATAACCCCAACCCAGACCAGTTGTTGGACAGCGTCTGCAAAGACTACATCTTCAATCTGGTCGATGCAGTTGAAGTGGTGAATGGTAGGTCCAACAGTAAAGAAAACAACTTCGCTCACGAGCTATGTCGCAGGCTGGACCTGAGAGGTGTCGGTGGTAGCGATGCCCACTCCCTTTCAGATATACCATCTTGTGCTACCCATTTTGAAAAAAGGATCAGCAGCATTGAGGAGCTGATCACCGAGCTCAGGGAGGGGCGATTTAGGGCAGTAGACCTTCGCCGACATGGGTGGGTGAATCGGTAAGGAAGCTTGCGCAGGTGAAGTTGCGTGCCCTTCGCTTCGAGGTAATGCACAGCGCAGCTATGAAGGCTCTTCGCACAATTCGCTGATCAGGAGATCGAGGGCAAGTTCCCCCTTGTCCCCCTTGAACCTACCTGTCTTTATCGAGATGTCGGTGTCCAGCAAATTTCGGTAGATGTTCTCCAGCCGCTTCATGGAATGTACCTTGGCCTGCGCTACGGTCTTTTGAAGGGCATATTCAGAGGTAAGCCCCAGGCTATGTCCGATCTCAGCAGCCCTGTGCCGCTGGTGGAGAAGGTGTTTAGCCTGTATCACCAGGCGGAATTGACGGGTGATCATAAACAAGAGGTACGGTGGCACTGCCCCTCCATCCTCCAGCCGGTGAAGGAGTTTAGTTGCCGCAGCCGACCTGTGTTCAAGAATGGCATCGATCATAGCGAAGACAGTGAATTCCCGCGCTTCAGCCACCAGCAACCCCACATCGTCCTCCTCTATCGTTCTCCCCAGGGTGTAGAGACAAAGCTTGTCGATTTCACTGGACAGGAGCCAGAGATTACTGCCGATAAGATTGGCGAGCAGGCGCGCTGCGGCTGGTGATATACTGCCTCCAGATTTGTTTGCCCTGCTCTGCATCCAGTTGTACAACTGGTCACCCTTTTGGATACCCTTTGGAGGTATATATGGAGGTTTGAATTCCTTGACCGTTGCCTGTGGGGCGAGCTCTTTGAGAAGAGGATTGCTTTTCTTGAGCTTGCTGTCAATGAGCACCAAGACGGTACTCTCTGGCATCTGTTCGACATATCCTTTAAGCGAAAGCCAGCCGGAATCCTTGAGCCTCGGTGCAGCCTTTACTTTATCTCGTTGCTCGAAGAGGCCAAGCAGGCCCTCGATGATCACGAGACGCTTTGGTGCCAAGAAAGGTACGGTGGCACAGGTAGCAATCAGTTGCTCAGGCGTAGCGTTTTGGCCTTGGAGTACTGTGGTGTTGGTGACAACCATCGTTTCATCTCCCAATCCCTCCTTGATCTCAGTCAAGGCTTCTCTAAGAGAGAAGTCGTCCTCACCATACAATATATAAAGCAATCCTGCCTCCAACCATTACCTTGATAATCAAATCCGAAGTTACAATATGGACTGGCTGGAGTATAATTATAACATCCAACCAAGTTGATTTGAAACGTAGGTTTAGCCTGAGGTCATGAGGCAATGTTTTTCTGCCCACCTGACCCTTCTAGCTAAACTGGAGTCTGTGGCATGGAGATCGGCATCATTGGTCTACCCAAAAGCGGCAAAACCACTGTGTTCAACGCCCTTGCCAAAGGCGAGGCGCAAACAGGCGCTTACTCCTCGGCTGCCCTGACTCCCAACATTGGGGTGGTTAAGGTGCCAGATCCCAGATTGGATCGGCTTACGGAGCTCCTGAAGCCAAAACGCACTGTTCCCGCTGAGGTGACATATATAGACATTGCTGCTCCCGCCAAAGGGTTCGGCAAGGGTGAAGGCCCGAGCGGGCAATTCCTCACTTACCTTAGCAAGGCGGACGCCCTGGCTCATGTAGTCCGCGCTTTTGAGGACGAAACGATACCCCACTCTGAAGGCACCGTGGACCCAGAGCGGGATATCGGCAGCATGAACCTCGAGATTGCCTTCTCCGACCTGGCTATCCTCGAAAGGAGACTGGAACGACTGAAGGATTCGCTAAAAGGGGCCAAGCAGCAGGAGAGGGGATTGATATCTCAAGAACAGGCCCTTTTGGCCAAGGTCAAGTCTGCTCTCGAGGAAGATATCCCTATTCGAGATCAAGACCTCTCTGAGCAGGAAGTCAAGGCGATCGAGAACTTTCAGTTTCTCACCGCCAAGCCCATGTTGCTGCTGCTCAACATTGGCGAAGACCAGCTTCCGGAAGCTAGCTCCCTGGAGACCAAATTTGGTGGCCGCTACCGGAGACAAAACTGTGAGGTGGCTGTCCTCTGCGGCCAGCTTGAGATGGAACTGACGCAACTCAGCGATGCCGAAGCCCAGGAATTCCGTGCAAGCCTGGGCCTGGACGAATCAGGGCTTGACCGGGTAATTCGGCTATCATACGGTCTCTTGGGGCTGATCTCTTTCTTCACCATTGCCTCCGATGAGGTAAAAGCTTGGACCATCCGCCGCGGCACCACTGTCCAGAAATCAGCGGGCAAGGTGCACTCTGATATGGAACGGGGCTTTATCAGAGCGGAGGTTATCGGCCACGACGACCTTGTCAAATGCGGCGACCTGGCTGAGGCGCGAAAGCAGGGTCTGCTCCGCCTCGAGGGCAAGAGCTATATAGTACAGGACGGTGATGTGGTCACCGTCCTGTTCAACGTCTAGGTTATATCTCCCTTGCAGCCCAAACTGTACGTCAGGCCTCTATTGTGTCCCCTGTTCAGCCAATAGATCCTCAAACTCTGACATCGTCATCTCGAGGCTGATATCAAGACAGGAATCACTAACACTTACGTCTAGGTTCTCAAGCAACTCCAGCGCTTCTTCTGGAATGTCAGGCATCACACTGGCGAACAAAATCGCAGCATTGATCAAGTCCTCCGCACCTTCCGCCGACTCGCTGTTGGTGAAGCAGAGCTCCAAATTCAAGGCGATTGATTGTCCCTCTTTGGTCAAAGCCACACCGACCGTATCTAAATCGGCCAACGCGTCCAACGGCAATTCCATTGGTAATTCAATTGGTAATTCAATTGGTAATTCACCCGTGAACCCCTGCAAGCCTTCCTCTATTGCCCCTGGCGGCACGATCATCGCCACCTTCACCAAGGCATCACCTAGCCCATTGTACACAGTTAATACCTTTCCGCTGATAGCTGACTGGTCGCCTTCCTTTACCGCGATGACATCTTTTACTGCCTCGATTAGGCCGATAACAAACGCATCGCTGCCCAGGAAAGCCAATCCCGCTTCTTCATCGGAGTCCGTATATATTTCGTGGCCTTTGTAGCTGATGGTTGTGAACTCCTCCTCTATCGCTGATTCGATGCTTGCACTCAAATCACTCTCCGTAAAAGTTCCTTTTACCACAATTCCCCCGTAGTCCATATCCCCAGTAGCCTCTGATATCTCGCCAAATATCAAGCCCTCCCCAAAATCCCTCAAGTCGAGGCCAATCTCTTCCCTGGCCAGGTCCAAGGCCTCATCTAATGTCTGGGGCATGTCGGGCTCCAGAGGCATTGCTTCATAGAGTGCGGCGACATCTTCATCTTCTGTGATCTGACTCAGGTCTACATGCGCAATCATACTAGCCTTCTCAGGCACAAGCTTGATCGCGGCTGGAGTTGTCCCTCCCCCGACGCATCCCACCAGCACTGAAACTATAAGCACCGCGATGAATAATATAGCAAGAGTTCTTTTCACCATTTCCACTCCTTTCGCCTAGTAGCTCATTCGACGGCAGAGTCTAGCACTCACACTCCTAGTTGTCAACTAAAGGCAGGGTGATTAGCTTGACCGCTGAGTCTACCCAAGCTAGAATAGACCCAGAGGAGGCAAATGTTTGAGACTCTTTCTGACAAGCTGGGGGCCGTTTTCAAAAGGCTCTCCCGCAAAGGGAAGCTAACCGAAAAGGACGTTGATGAGGCGCTACGCGAGGTGAGGCTGGCGCTGCTGGAAGCGGATGTCAAGTTCAAGGTGGTGAAGGATTTTCTGGCTAGAGCGAGAGAACACGGATTCCGGCTCATCTGCCCCGAGCGGCGGGGGACGTGCTTGATATCCTGCCCGCATCGCTAGCGATCCAAGATCAAATCCTGGTCGATGTTTATGTCGAAGATTCTCGCTCACAAGAGGCTTCTGTTCGGCCTCATCATCCTGGTGATCTGCTTCTTGCTCGTCGCCGTTATTGTCGTGCGAAGTTGCATAAGTGCCGAGATTGAAAACTATGCCGCAAACGCGGACATCACAAGCATAACGCTGAGAGACATCAGCCTGACTAAAGTGACAGTAGATGTCACAGTGAGGGTAGAGAACCCGAACCCTATTGGCGCTACCGTTGATAGAATCGCCTATGACATTTACTTCCAACGGAATGACAAGTGGGTGCACTTAGGAAGGGCAGACAGAACAGAGGACATCGTAATCGGTTCCAATAACTCAGCTAGCCTCGTCGTTTCGAACGAGATAGAGGTTCTGTCGACTATCGAGATGCTGCTAGAAGCAGTCCGCCAGGGGGGTACAATCAATCTTAAAGTGAAGGGCTCAGTATGGATCAAAGTCGGGCCAGTATCCCTTAAGGTTCCCTTTGAGATTATCCGGACGCTGAGTGCTTGGCCTCAGGAAGTACGGGACACATGACGGGACGGAACCAACGGAACTTTTACAGGACCACATACACTTCGCCTTGTAACTCATTCGGCGGCAGAGTCTAGTACTCACAATCCCATTTGTCAAGTAAAGGCAGACTGATTGGCTTGACCGCTGAGTCTACCCAAGCTAGAATAAACTCAGAGGAGGCAAATGTTTGAGACTCTTTCCGATAAGCTGGGGGCCGTTTTCAAGAGGCTCTCCAGCAAAGGGAAGCTAACCGAGAAGGACGTTGACGAGGCGCTACGCGAGGTGAGGCTGGCGCTGCTGGAAGCGGATGTCAACTTCAAGGTGGTGAAGGATTTTCTGGCTAGGGTGAGGGGGCGAGCCGTCGGCGTAGAGGTGCTGGAAAGCCTGATGCCTGCGCATCAGGTGATAAAGATTGTCAACGAGGAGCTGGTTGTGATCCTGGGGGGAGGTCAACAGAAGCTGGGGCACGCCGCTCAACCGCCCACCGTGATGTTGCTGGTTGGGCTTCAGGGCGCGGGTAAAACTACAACCTCTGCTAAGCTAGCTCTGCATCTAAGGAAAGGCGGACAACGCCCTCTGATGGTCGCTGCTGATCCCTACCGTCCTGCTGCCAAAGAGCAGCTTATTGCTTTGGGTAAGCAGCTCGAAATCCCTGTCTCTTGGGAGGGGGACTCGACGGTCGCTATTTGCGCTAATGCCATGAAGCGAGCCAGGGAGATAGCAGCCAGCGTGGTGATCATCGATACCGCAGGCCGGCTCCATATCGATGAGGAGTTGATGAGGGAGCTTAAGGAGCTTGGCAAGAGGCTTGGTCCCACTGAGGTACTGCTCGTTGCTGACGCCATGACCGGGCAGGAGGCAGTGAGAATAGCCGAGGAGTTCAATGCTACTGTAGGGTTGACCGGCGTGATCTTGAGCAAAATGGACGGCGATGCCAGAGGCGGAGCAGCCCTTTCCATCACCTCGGTCACCGGGGTGCCCATTAAGTTTGTTGGAACTGGAGAGAAGACAGACGCCCTAGAGCCCTTCTATCCCGATCGAATGGCATCTCGAATCCTGGGCATGGGTGATATCCTCAGTTTTGTCGAAAAGACGGAGGCGGTTAGCGATGCCCAAACGAGGCAGGAGTTGGAGCGCAAGATACGCCGTGGCAGCTTCGACCTCGAAGACTTCCTGGAGCAACTGCAGCAGATAAGGAAGATGGGACCTATTGGTCAGCTCATGGAGATGGTCCCCGGGATCTCAGCGCTCTCCCGGAAGTTGCCTCAGGGCGCGGATGAAAGGCAACTGAAAAAGGTAGAGGCCATGATCTTTTCTATGACCCCTGATGAGCGGCACAATCCCAACATAATCGACGGCAGCAGACGGCGGCGCATCGCCCAGGGAAGTGGCACCACTCCCCAGGACGTCAACCAGTTGCTGAATCAGCACCGCCAAGTGCAGAAGTTGATGAAGCAGCTAGGCCAAGGGAAGAAGCTCACTTCTATCTTTGGGCTGAGGTGACAGAGAAATGACGTACAGTACATCAGGAAATGGCCCTGGGCTATTTACGTTCGATACCGAGAAGCTAAGACGGTATTCCTTCGAAGTGGGGCCGATAAGGCCGCCCAGTGAAGGTGGAAGCCATTCCTTGCTGCTCAGGCCAACACGAAATTGCTCCTGGAACAGGTGCAAATTCTGCTACGGCATGATATACAATCGGGAGAAGTTCGAACTGCGAAGCGTGGAGGAAATAAAGAAGGATATAGATGCTGCCAGGGCAATAGCGGATGAAATAAAGGCGGTGTCATGGAAGCTGGGACATGGTGGTGCGGTGAAAGCGGACGTGGGAATCGCCATGATCCGAAGAGAGCCCAGTCTCAGGGACAATCAGTCTTTCGTCATGGTATTTGACTGGCTACACTTTGGCGCAAGTACGGTTTTCCTCCAGGACGCCAATACCCTGATCATGCCAACAGAGCAACTGCTCGAGGTCGTGAGATACTTGAAGGAGACATTCCCGGCAATAGAGCGGGTTACTTCCTATGCCAGAGCGAAAACTCTCGCCAAGAAGAGCTTGGAGGAGCTAAAGGAACTGAGAGCCGCCGGCCTTTCAAGACTCCACGTGGGGCTCGAAACGGGGGATGATGAGTTGCTGAGCTATGTGGACAAAGGCGTGACCGCAGCGGAACACATCCAAGCGGGGAAGAAGGCAAAGGAAGCGGGCTTTGAGCTCTCAGAGTACGTCATGATCGATTTGGGAGGTAGGGCTAGATCAGAACAGCACGCGAGGAACACCGCCAGGGTTCTCAACGAAATAGACCCGGATTTTATTAGGCTAAGGCCTCTAGCGATTGGACCGGGTTTGCCGCTATATGAGGATTACACTAAGGGGATTTTCGAGCTCTCATCACCTCATGAGCGCTTGCGGGAGGTGAAGACCCTGGTCGAGAATCTGCACGTGACAGGCAGCCTGAGCTTCGATCACTTCCTCAACTCATGGTATCGGGATAGTAACCGCCATTACACGCTGTTCAAACAGGATTACAACGGCTACGAGTTTCCTGAAGAGAAGGACAAGGTCTTGCAGCTCATAGAGGAGGGCCTGAGAATCGATGAATCGACACACATACACGTGAAGGATTTGATTGGGATGACACATCTATGAAAGATAAGGAAGTGAAGTGAAGGGGAAGGAAGTACATGAGTGACGATCGCGGATCAGACAGCGCAAGCTCTCTACCCACGGGCTCGCGGATGTGGCCGTCAAAGCGCTATGCCGAAATGCACCTCCACGCGCTGCAGGACCCTGAGAGGTTCTGGGCTGAGGAGGCGCGGAAACTCGATTGGTACAAGACCTGGGATCGGGTTCTCGATTGGAACCCGCCATATGCGCGGTGGTTCGTTGGAGGGATGCTCAATGCCTGCTATCAGTGCGTTGATCGCCATGTAAAGACATGGCGTAGGAGCAAGGTGGCGATATACTGGGAGGGGGAAACCGGAGAGACAAGAGTGCTTAGCTATTCCACCCTTTTCCGGGAGGTCAACCGCTTCGCCTCAGTGTTGCAAAAGCTTGGAGTCAAAAAGGGGGATCGGGTTGCTCTTTATCTGCCCATGATCCCCGAACTGCCTGTTTTCATGCTCGCCTGTGCCCGAATCGGGGCTGTGCATACTGTGATCTTCTCTGGATTCAGCGCCCATGCGATAGCAGACAGGGTCAATGATATCCAGGCGAATGTCCTCATCACCGCTGATGGGGCGTATCGCCGTGGCAGTATCCTAGCGCTCAAGGAGATTGCTGATGAGGCAGCGAGTCTCTGCCCCTCGGTGGAGAAAATCGTTGTTGTTAGGAGGACGGGGGAGAAAGTGCCCATAACCCAGGGAAGGGACTTCTGGCTTTCCGCCCTGCTCGACGGGGCGGACATGATGGTTAAGCCTGAGCCGATGGAGTCTACTCATCCGCTATATATCCTCTATACCTCGGGGACGACAGGTAAGCCCAAGGGCATAGTACATGGCACAGGTGGCTACCTTGTGTTCAACCACTCGGCATATAAGTGGGTATTCGATATAAGAGAGGAGTCGGTCTACTGGTGTACCGCCGATGTGGGATGGGTAACCGGCCACAGCTCCATAGTATATGCTCCTCTCTCCCATGGCGCAGCTATTGTCTTGTATGAAGGGGCTCCTGATTATCCCGCGGTGGATCGGTGGTGGGATATCGTGGAGAAATATGGCGTCAGCATCTTCTACACCTCACCTACAGCTATACGCATGTTTATGCGCCATGGTGAAGAAGGACCGCGAAAGCATGACCTCTCCAGCCTTGAGCTTCTGGGCAGTGTTGGCGAGCCCATCAATCCCGAGGCCTGGCAATGGTATTACGAGTATATCGGGGGGGAGAGATGCCCTATAGTCGATACCTGGTGGCAGACGGAGACCGGGGGCACAATGCTATCCCCAACGCCGGGGATTGAGCCTATACCTCTGAAGCCGGGCTCGGCGACTTTCCCACTGCCTGGGGTTGATGCCGCTGTCGTTGATGCTGACGGAGACGAAACCCCTGCGGGGCAAACAGGACTCCTCATAATAAGAAAACCGTGGCCGGGGATGCTCCTCGATGTCTACGGCGACCCGCAGCGCTACAAGGATTCCTACTGGTCGCGCTTCCCCGGGTCATACTATACTGGCGACTTCGCCATGCGTGACGATGACGGCTATTTCTGGATTCTGGGTAGGGCTGACGAGGTGCTGAAGGTAGCAGGGCATCGTATCGGGACGGCGGAGCTCGAAGACGCCGCTGTATCCCATCCCGCTGTGGCTGAGGCGGCGGTGGTAGGCAAGCCCGACGCGGTGAAGGGCGAGAGTATTGTACTCTTTGTGACGCTCAAGAAGAGCATCTCACCGTCATCCGGTTTGAGAAAAGAGCTCGGCCAGCATCTGCGTCATGTCATCGGGCCTATTGCCACCCCCGATGAGGTCCACTTCGTGGAGTCGTTGCCCAAGACGAGGAGCGGCAAGATCATGCGCCGCGTGCTCAAAGCGGTATCGATGGGGCAGAGCCTGGGCGACCTCAGCACTTTGGAGGACGAGGCATCGGTGGAAGAGCTGAAAAAAGCGTACGAAGGTCTGAGGAAGACATTCAGCACGGACAAAGATAGCCAATAGGTTCTCGGGAGGCAGCTTCGGGGCGGTTCCGAGGTCGTGTACCCTCTTTGTGGATCTAGTAGCGTCGTCTTTGTTGGCTGGGTCGTCATCGAGCCTAGGTCGCCGCCAGCCAATCCGTTGATATACGAACAGGCCCATCAGGCCAACTTCCGTTTGGAGGCCTAGGAGCCCGCATCAGTCTACAGATAGACTCAAAGAGGGCATTGATAGCGCGGACGTTGTTGGCTTCTGTTAAAGACATCGTGCACCATTGCCTGAAATCATCGTCCACCAAGCCGTAACACGACACAAGTAGATTTTATGCCCTGGGCCAAGCTGCAAAGACTGGGCTGAACAAGCGGTTGACAAAGGAATTTAGCACGCTACAATAATGGTCACCCAGAAGTCTGGTAAGCAGACCGGATGCTCTATTTGCACCCAGGTGACGGGAAGGAGCCTCTTGAATCACAAATTGTTGGGTATCTCACAGACTCTTAAGGCGAGCTTCCTAGATTCGCTGCCGGCCTCCAACGACATATCCCTCTTTCTTTGTGGGGGGGAAACTCCCAAAGAGGATGAATTCCGGAAGAGACTTGGCGAACGAATGTCCCATATAACCTCAAAGTACAACTACCCTGTGTACTACCCGGAAGACCTTTTCATAGAACAGGTGCTGGGCCATCAGAAGCAAGACCTGCTTAGTCTAGAGAATCTTCTTGCTGACAGCGTTCACTGTGTCGTTATCCTGCTTCAAAGTCCTGGCACCTTTACAGAACTGGGTGCGTTCGCCAACTATCGGAGGTTAAAGGATAAGCTTATTGTTGTTATTGAGCCAAAGTATAGGCGGCGAGCACGCAGCTTTATATCTATGGGGCCCGTGCGCTATCTGAGAACCAAAACTAAGAGCAGAGTGGTATTCTCAAGTATGAATCTGGGCAACCTAAATACCGTTGCTAGGGAAATAGCTTTAGCTGCGCGTGACATTGCAAAGTATTCTTCCCCAATTGCAGCCTTATCGAATCCGATTTCATCCTATGAGTTTTATCTATCGCTGGTATACGCTTTCGACCCAATACCAATGAACTCTTTGTTTATTATCGTTAGGGCTCTCGCAGTAGAAGACCAAGCTACGGCCACTACTGCAGCGCAGACGGTGATAAACACCTTGGTCAGCGAGAGAAGAGTAGCGTGTTTGTCAGGGGAGTTGTCAATTACGCCCAAAGGTGTGGACCGTCTGATCTACGATAACAAAACCAAGAAAAGAGCTCATGTGACCTTAGCCTTCCTGTCTGAGCTCAGACTTGAAGCGCTAAATCTGACATTGAGAAAGGACTACAGGAGGAAATGGGCGGAGCGGGGCGAGCTTAGTCGAGCTTGAGTCAACGACCAGCTCTGTTGGGCCAGTCGACGGCCTAGCTTGAGTGGTGTTTCGCCGCTCTGGATGCAAGCATCCCCACTTTTGCGCCCTCGGTTCCCGAAGCATATCGGTAACCTCAGGCGGCGGCCCACATTTTTGAATTACATTCACTGAAAATTGTGGCCCGCGTCGCTGCGCGATGCTATGTGTAAGCGAGGTCCGCTCCGCCCTCAAAGATATCTATGGGTAGCAACGTGCCATTGCTTAGGTTAATGGGATTGCCAGTTTTCTCCAAGAGCAGTGAACTGGCAAGGTTGATGCACGTCGATCCGGGGTTGGTCGCAGCCATAAGCAGGTCGCCCAACAAGTTCTACCGAAGGTACACTATACCGAAGTCGGATGGACGCCTGCGAGATATAAGACAGCCAAGACGAGACCTCAAAGGTATTCAAGCTTGGATACTCAGGAACATCTTGGATAGACTTACCGCCTCAACTTATGCCACAGCTTATATTGCGGGGAAGACTATTGTCGACAACGTGGCACCACATCAGAGTAACCGACACTTCATATCTTTGGACTTGGAAGATTTCTTCCCATCCATATCAGCGAGGCGAGTGGTAAAGATGTTCTTCCTGGTTGGCTACTCAAAACTGGCGTCAAATGTTCTCGCTCGACTTTGCACTTGTCGAGGACGACTACCCCAAGGCGCTGTGACTTCTCCCACATTGTCAAATCTTATAGCAGCAAAGCTCGACAGAAGGCTCGCGGGATATACTTCGAAAAGGAACATAGCCTATACACGATATTCCGACGATATAACACTGTCATCGAACAACCCTGTGGTGCTCTACCAGTCTCTTTCAATAATATTGAAGATCATCACGTCTGAGCATTTTAGGCCAAATATGAGTAAGCTTAGAGTTCTGGGGCCGAGAAGAAGATGTTCGATTACTGGCCTTGTGAAGAACAACTCCGAAGCCAGATTCGGCATCGGAAAGAGGAAGAAGCGACGAATCAGAGCTGCGGTCCATCATCAGGTGTTTGGGCTGCCGAGAGATTCGAGGTACTCTAGCGAGGCATCATTGAAAGGTTGGCTGATGTATCTGAAGTCTGTTGATGAAGAATCGTTCCATCAGATCAACTTTTATTGGAATAGATTAGTCGAGAAGTCCAACTCAGTCTGACATCAAGGTTGTCTGCAATATCCTAACATTTCGACTTAGCTACCGTCGACAACAACAGTAGCTTGGGAGGGGACAAAATGGATTCTCCGATAACGTGGGTTCTATTGATGTTTCTAGTT
This sequence comes from Dehalococcoidia bacterium, assembly GCA_030619685.1. Next base: position 4,050 of record JAUXAX010000039.1, on the reverse strand, counting down.
CTACTCTTCTATGGCTATTTCGCCTTCATATGGAGCGAGCAAAGCTTCGCTTCGAGGCTGCGAAAGACGTTCTTTCGCGCGGTCTTCTCAGTACTGGAGAATGCGAAGAGTCTGGATGATTCTTTAGAACAGCTTGAAATTAACTTCAAGAAGCTTCGCGAAAGAAATCCGCGAGGTATGAAAAAACTCGGAACAACTGTTGACCTTCTAGAAGACATGCTTCACGATTACGATACTTTAGGGATGAAGCTTTTCAGCAGACGTTGTGGTTTGAATCTCGATCCGAATATCAGGCACACAACTGTTGAGCTCATCCGCAAAATGAAATTGCAGAATCCCTTCATTTCACTGCCTGCCAAAGATTCCAAGTCTCTTTCTGACCTGAAATACGCACTTGAAACGAATAATCAGGAGTTAGGCGAAAGGGTCCTTCAACAACTTGCTGAAGACATGAGGGCCAGAGCGAGCAACGAGGTTGTACAAGAGAGGAAATACAGCATATCAATTATGGTCGCTACAATCGGTGCTATTCTGACGCTCTTCTTCGGAATTATATCATTTACAGACCTCTTATAAATGTGTTGTTATCCGCACTCTCCTCGTATTCGAACGTCTGCGGCTTACCTGCGTATCATTCAACGAATAGGTGTGAATAAATACTACACTTAGCATCTTGACAAACATGCACCTTCTGTTCTATCGCATTGTGAGTGGCAATTTCATGGTAATTGATTTGCCAGATGGATTCGTGTTGAGAGCTACCGATTTGACAAGAAATCATGGTTGCGATCTCGGCCTAAGGCATATGGACGCAATCCAACTGGAAAGCATTGGGGGCTATTTGGGGGCTATGCAACCTTGTAAGACACCCGATGTCTACCCAATTTGATAGCCTGCCTTTTCAAGGATTCTCCTGACTGATAAAGCGGCAGGTGAATCCTGCGGTAGTTCCAGCAGCGATTTTCCATCCAGGTTATACTGCTCAACCCTGGCATCGTAATCTATCCTACCCAGGTATGCTCCGCCATTGCTCTGGATGCGTTTCTCCAGTTCGTCGTTGAATCTGTAGTTTGCCACCATATAGAGGTTATTGTATGTTATGCCCACTTCCCTGGTAAGTCTTTGTATCCTATCTACGTTCTTCAGGGATTTCATAGATGGGTCCAGAATGATGAACAGGTCGTCTATTTCTGAAGTCACGTTTCTGTTGAGGTGCTCCAGTCCTGCCGGCGCATCTATCAAGGTATGGGCGTAGTTCTGAGCAAGCCGGGGAATGATCCCTCTGAGCAGATTGTTTGGTGCACAGTAGCATCCCTCGGTCCACTTCACCCCAAGGGATACCAGGTCGAATTCCTTTGACTCGTAGATACACTCGGTGCTGAATAGATACTCTATTCTTTCAGGTATGGGCATGGCGCTCAGCTCTTCATAGCCCTCCTTCTTTTGAATATCGTAGAGAATGTCTAGAACTGTCCTCACGCCTGCTTTTTCGAGGTCTACTCCGAGCATGTCGGCCAGACTCTGGTCGGGATCGATATCAATGAGCAGCAACGGGCGAGCCAGGTATCTGGTGGCTAGAGCCGTGAAGGTCGTCTTCCCGGTACCGCCCCTGCCCGTAGATACGATTTTCCTTCCCATTCAATTTCACCTCGGAGCCATGTTATGTCAAGTCACTTGCTTCGGCTGATTTCTTTACCCAAATACGGTACATCTTCTCTCCGCCCTCCTCGAAGCATTTGAATCCCCTTGAATCTATTTCTTCCACCTCCACATCCGCTTCGCCGCATAACTCTATAGTCTGGTCCAGCCAGTTTTTGAAATGTGGTCCTCCCCCAAAGTAGACCTTTCTCCATTTATTACCTTTCTCGTCTACCCGTTCCCTGACCAGATCTTCCTCTGCCATCCTCTGTTCCTCTATATTTCCCTCAGTCACTTCCTTCATCCCTCGCTGTCTTGCTTAAGTTGTCTCACCGATTTACCAAGATCTGTTGCTGTTCGAAAGTGTGGCTACTGCCTGATTATGAGCTTGGAGTTCACAAAATCTATCTCGTGTATCTTTCCCTGGAGAACCTTCCTATCCCCGAAAAGGGTCTCTAGCTCGACCCTATTGCCATCGATTCTCACATGGGCTACCTCTTGCAGGATTGGCTGATCGCTTTCCCTGCTTTGATAGGCGGCTGCAAGGCACATTTTCCCACCTCCCGGGCTCAATTGTGTTATCTCATAGCATTCTTATTGCCTTCAAAGGGCAAGACCTGGCGCACTTGGCATAGTCTACAGCAGGGCTCTTTTTGGGCATCAGGTTTCTTTTTCCCGCCTATCTTTCGGCCGTTGTCGCCTTTTCTCTAACCAGACCTGTCTTGGTCCTAGTTGCGTCTTTGAACACTAGCGCCCCGACCGGGCAGACGTCTACGCAATCGCCGCAGCCCTGACAGTCGGACTCGGCAATGGGCCTGTTGTCAAAGGTAGTGACCACACGCTTGAAGCCACGCTGGGCAAAGCCCAGGACTCCTATGCCCAACCGCTCCCGGCATGCCCAAACGCACTTGCCGCAGAGTACGCACTTGTTGGGGTCGTAGGTAAAGACAGGGCTGCTCGAATCTATGGGCAGTTCCCGCTCAATCTTTCGGAACCGCTTAGACTTTAGCTTTGCGCCCAGGTGAGCAGCGATCTTTTGGAGTTCGCAGGCGCGATTGGCACGACAGTGGGCACAGTCCACTGGATGGCTGGCCAGAAGAAGCTCGAGAGCGGTACACGCCAGCCTTCGAGCATGAGAGCCCTGAGTGCTCACCATCATGCCCTCCTCAACATTCTCGGTGCAGGCAGTGACCGGCCCATTGCGGCCCTCTATCTCGACAAAGCAGAGACGGCAACCAGCAAAGGGTTCCGAGACTTCGCGGATGGCGCACAGGTTGGGTATATAGATGCCGTTGTCAAGAGCTGCCCAGAGCACCTTCTCTCCCTTGCGAGCCCTTATCTTCTTGCCGTCTATTGTTAGCGAGACACTGGTCATTTCTTCCCCTTCGCGGCTGGTACCAGCTCGGGAGGCGACAGCTTGACTACGGCGTTGTACTGCGGCGGGCAGGCTTCACGGCAGGTATTGCACCTGACGCATTTCTCCTGGTCGATGACCTTGATCCCCTTCTTGTCCGGGGAAATAGCCTCTACAGTGCAGCTTCCCACGCAGGCGTCGCAGGAACGCTCACACTTCTCAGGTAGGATGTAATAGGCAATAAGATCATGGCACATAAGCGCCGGGCAGTGCCTCTCCTTGATATGTGCCTCATATTCATCTCGGAAATACCTCAGAGTGGTCAATACCGGATTGGGCGCGGTCCTGCCCAGGCCGCATAGTGACCCTGTCTTTATGTCCTCTGCCATCTCATATAGGGTGTCAATATCTTCCATGCGTCCCCGGCCCTTGGTGATGTCATCCAGGATCTCGAGCATCTGCTTTGTCCCCAGGCGACACATTGTGCATTTGCCGCAGGATTCCCTCTGGGTGAACTCCAGGAAATAGCGAGATATCTCCACCATGCAGTCGTCCTCATCAAGCACTACCATTCCCCCAGAGCCCATCATGGCTCCGGCATCGCTAAGGGAGTCAAAGTCAATAGGCAAATCCAGGGCAGACTCAGGCAGGCAGCCACCAGAGGGACCTCCAATTTGAACTGCTTTGAAACGCTTACCCCCGGGGATGCCACTGCCAACATCAAAGATAACCTGGCGCAGCGTGGTGCCCATAGGAACCTCAGTCAGGCCGGTATTGACTACCTTACCGGCTAAAGCAAAGACAGCGGTTCCTTTACTTCTCTCAGTACCGATGCTGGCAAACCACTCTGCCCCGTGGTTAATTATGTGGCGTATGTAGGCCAGGGTCTTGACATTATTGAATAAGGTTGGCTTTCCGTATAGTCCTTTGACTGCGGGATAGGGTGGGCGATGATAGGGGATGCCAGGTTTTCCCTCCAGCGAGGCAATGAGGGCAGTCTCCTCGCCACAAACAAAGGCCCCTGACCCCTGAAATAGCCTGATGTCAAAGCTGAAATC
>JAUXAX010000068.1 GCA_030619685.1 Dehalococcoidia bacterium | reverse complement strand
GTGATTCCATGATGCTCGGTGCTAGAGAAATTCAACAGATAATCCCCCACCGCTGGCCTTTCCTTCTCGTGGATAAGGTCATCGACCTACAGCCCGGCGAGGGAGCCGTAGGAATCAAGAATGTTACTGCCGGAGAATTCTGCTTTCAAGGTCATTTTCCAGGCTACCCTATCTTCCCCGGAGTGCTTATTATCGAAGCTCTGGCTCAAGTCGGTGCCGTGGCAGTATTGAGCTTGCCTCAACATAAGGGCAAGAGCATCCTCTTCGCTGGGGTCGACAACCTTCGTTTTCGTGGGCCAGTGTTCCCCGGAGACAGCCTACGGTTAGAGGTGACGTTCACCAAGATGAGAGGTAACATAGGTAAGGGTGCAGCTAAAGCGTCTGTGGAAGGAAAAACTGTTGCTGAAGGTGAGTTGACCTTCGCCATCGCCAACCCAGAGCAAGCCCCGGCTAGGGTGCAGGAATGAGATGCGCCCTTCACCCCGAGACCGAGACCAACCTCAGGTGCAGTAAATGCGGGCAGCTCATCTGCCCCAAGTGCTTGGTTCAGACACCGATAGGTGCGCGCTGCCCCGAATGCGCCGCCCTGAAGCGGCTGCCTGTCTATGATGTTTCAGCCGTCTTCTTCGCAAGGGCAATTGCTGCCGGCCTGGTTACCGCTTCAGTGCTGGGTGCTATTTGGCCTTTTATTCCTTTGGGCGGCTTCTTATGGCTCATCATTGCAGCCGGTATTGGCTACGCCATCGGCGAAGTGGTGAGCCTCTCCGTCAACCGCAAGCGCGGCCCCGGGCTGCAGGCGATCGCAGGCATAAGTATGGTGGTGAGCTATACCATTAGAAGCCTTCTCGAGACACCCCACCTCACTCTTCTGGATTCATTTGTCGATGTCTATGGCTTGATTGCGCTTGTTCTTGGCATCATCCTCGCGGTCAGCAGGCTGCGATGAAATTGACATACCACGCGTTTTGTGCTACTATCCTGCTGGATTGATAGAGGGTTTTATACTGATATCCGGATAGGCATTCTTTGCGGAGATCACAATGTGTTTTAGTATTATTTTTTATTGCCTAAAGTGGGGAGGAAGCGGCTTTCATGCGGGGAGAACTTTTTATCCGTATTCTTGTCGCAGCACTATTAAGCATTGGGGGGTGGAGGCTAGCTGTCGTAATCGCCGAAAGGAGCCAGGCTACCAGTGAGCTGACGTGGATTTTGTCTCTCACCATTGCAGCCTACATATGTGGCTTCCTGCTGGCCCCCTCTGTTGCGATACGCCCTTGGCGCTGGGTTCGTAAACGCCTCCGGTTGATCCCAAGGCTAGTCCCAATGCACAGTCTCATGGCCGCAGCCATGGGACTGGTGTTTGCCTTGGTTATCACAGCCCTGATCACCCTACCTTTGTCCATGCTCCCAGACCCGTGGGGTAACTATACTCCACTGGTTGCTGCCATCTTCTTGATCTGTCTCTTCGTACCTATCATGGTGCTGCAAGGTCCTGCCGTATTGCAGTTCTTCTTCAGTGGTTCCCCGGGTATTTCGGGGAAGAGAGAGAGAAGAAGCGATCTGATCATCTTGGATACCAACGCCATCATCGATGGGCGAATTGCTGACATCATCCAAACAGGTTTCATACAGGGCACTCTACTCATCCCCAGATTCGTCCTTGATGAGCTGCGTCACATTGCCGATTCTCATGATATACTGCGTCGCAACCGAGGACGAAGAGGTTTGGAGATGCTGACTCAGCTTCAAAGGGGATCGGATATCCCGGTTCAGATCTCAGACATAGACTTCGAGGATGCCACCGAGGTCGACTCGAAATTGGTAATGCTGGCCAAGACTTTGCGCTGCACTATAGTCAGCAATGACCTCAATCTGAATCGCGTGGCTGGGCTCCAGGGAGTAAAGGTGCTCAGCATCAATGAACTGGCCAATGCCGTCAAGCCTGTGATCCTACCAGGGGAGGAAATAACTTTGCGTATTGTTCAGGAGGGTAAAGAAGCTGGCCAAGGCATTAGTTTTCTGGACGATGGCACCATGGTTGTGATCGAGGGAGGACGCCGATATCTTAACACCGATGTCAATATCACGGTAACTAGGGTATTGCAAACCGCGGCGGGTCGGATGATCTTCGCCCAACCCAAGGAACCTGTCAATGAAAGAAGTAATCGATAGGGTCGGTGCCGTAATCGTCGCTGCCGGCACCAGCAGCCGAATGGGTGGGATAGACAAGGTCTTTGCCCAACTAGGGGGAGAACCTTTGCTGGCAAAGATAGTGACTGTATTCCAGAACTGCCCTCCGGTTGATCGGATAGTCATCGTGCTGGCGAGAAAGAGTCTGGCGCAGGGGCGCAAGCTGGTAAAAGACTATGGCTGGTCTAAAGTGGTTGCCGTATGTGCCGGAGGACCAAGGCGTCAGGACTCAGTCAGAGAAGGGTTGCGGAGGCTGGCAGATTGCGATTGGGTGGTGATCCACGATGGCGCCAGACCGTTTGTCGATGCTGATCTAATCCAGCGAGGGCTGATCGCAGCTCGACAAAGCGGTGCCGCAATTGCCGCAGTGCCCGTCAAAGATACCGTCAAGATCGTCTCTCGCCGCCGCTTTGTACAACAGACGCCGGCGCGCCAGAGCTTGTGGGCTGCGCAGACACCCCAGGTTTTTCGCTACAACCTCATAGCGGAAGCCTATCGTCAGGTGGATAATGAGGTCACGGATGATGCTGCCCTGCTGGAACAACTGGGTCACAAGGTCGAGGTCTACATGGGGTCTTATCAAAACATAAAAGTGACTACCCTGGATGATCTAGCGATTGCCAAGGTCTTCCTGGCAAACACCGAGAAAGCATTCTTTGACTCCGGAGTACCATGCGCATCGGTATCGGCTACGACGCCCATCGGCTAACCAGGGGGCGCCTCTTCGTTCTGGGGGGTGTAGAGATACCCTTTGAACAAGGGCTCGAGGGCTGGAGCGATGCCGATGTTGTGGTGCACGCCATAATAGACGCTCTGCTGGGAGCGGCAGCGCTGGGAGACATCGGAATCCACTTCCCCGCTAACGATCCTGCCTACGAGGGCATTTCTAGCATCGTTCTCCTCGGCCACACTAGCAACTTGCTTAGAGAACAGGGCTGGTGCATCAGCAATATCGATGCTACGATTATCGCCGAGCGCCCTCTTATTCATCCCTTTGTTGACCAGATGAGGCAGAACATAAGTCGAGCCTTGTCTATCAGCAAGAGCCAGGTGGGAATAAAAGCCACCACCACCGAGGGCTTAGGTTTCACCGGAAGAGAAGAAGGCATCGCCACCTACGCTGTGGCTCTCTTGGAGGAAGCTTGATCAAGATATGTAACACTCTTTCCGGTCAAAAAGAGGATTTCGTCCCCCAGGGCGATACGGTAAGCATGTACGTCTGCGGTGTCACCCCCTATGCCCCCTGCCACCTGGGCCATGCCATGAGCTATATCGTCTTCGACACCATCAGGCGCTATCTCGAATTTCGCGGCTATAGAGTTAGATATGTGCAAAACTTCACCGACATCGACGATAAGATCATTACACGAGCCAATGAGCTGAGCATCCCACCACGAGAGCTGGCGGAAGGGTTTATCACCCAGTACTTCACTGATATGGACGCTCTCAACGTGAAACGAGCCGATGAGTATCCCCGAGCTACCGAAGAAATCCCCAAGATCATAGAGATAGTCGAAGGACTGGTACAGAAAGGGCACGCCTATCAGGCAGGGAGCGACGTCTATTTTCGGGTGACAAGCGACCCCGACTACGGCAAGCTCAGCCATCGTGATTTAGATGATATGGTGGCAGGTGCCCGCATCGAGGTCAGCGAAGCGAAGGAGCATCCCCTGGATTTTGCCTTGTGGAAGGCAGCCAGGCCCGGCGAGCCATATTGGCAAAGCCCCTGGGGGCAAGGAAGGCCTGGATGGCACATCGAATGCAGCGCCATGTCCCTCAAATACCTCGGCGATACCGTGGACATCCACGGCGGCGGCCAGGATCTCATCTTCCCTCATCATGAAAACGAGATCGCACAATCCGAGACTTTCACCTCGGTTACGCCCTTCGTACGCTACTGGTTGCATAATGGCCTGATGCAACTGGGCGAGGACAAGATGAGCAAGTCCTCAGGTAGGCTGATAGCTGTGAGCGAAGCGCTAGCGAAGTATGGCGCCGATGCTATAAGGCTCTGGGTGCTCAGCTCCCACTACCGCAGCCCCATCAGCTACTCGGACGAAGTCATAGCTTCAATGGAGAGAGGCATGGAGAGACTATGCCATGCCGCTCACGTCGACCTCGAAGCGCCTGCAACCACTCCCATAGAAGCCGAATCCTATAGAGAGCAGTTTGTCCAGGCCATGGACGATGACTTCAACACGCCACAAGCCATAGCTGTTCTGTTCGATCTCGCCCGGGAGATAAACCGAGGCCACGACGAAGGACTGGGTATAGGCGAAGCCCGGAAGACGCTCCTGGAGCTTGCTGAAGTCCTGGGGTTGACCCTGAGAGAGGCAGCAGCGCCAGACAGTCTGGTAGAACCTCTACGAAACCTGGCGTCCAGGTATGGCTTGAACTTAGCAGGACTCTCAGATGACATAGAGGAGTTTATCAAACTACTGGCAGACAAACGGGCTGAATTCCGGCAAGAGAAGAAGTGGCAGCTTGCCGATGCCACACGAAGCGATCTCAAGGAACTGGGCATCACGCTGGAGGATACTCCCCAGGGGACGGTGTGGAGATACAGGAAGCCTTGACTTTGGATATTTTTGTTTTTATACTTAGCTAGAATTAGAAAAAGGTCGAAAAAGGCCCGAGTGGCGCAATGGTAGCGCAACCGACTTGTAATCGGTAGGGTAGCGGTTCGAATCCGCTCTCGGGCTCAGGACGAGTTCGGAGGGGTGGGTGAGCGGCTAATACCAGCAGACTGTAAATCTGCCGCCTGAGATGGCTACGTAGGTTCGAATCCTACCCCCTCCACCACTAGTCAGCCCACATAGCTCAGCGGTAGAGCACGTTCTTGGTAAGAACGGGGTCACCAGTTCAAATCTGGTTGTGGGCTCCAACTTAGATTGAACCTATCGGGAGGAATACATGGCAAAGAAAGTTTTCGAGCGAACCAAGCCCCACATTAACGTGGGCACAATCGGGCACGTTGATCACGGCAAGACAACCTTGACATCAGCAATTACGAAGGTTCTAGCCAGCACCGTGGGGACTACTCAGTTTCGTTCCTTCGATTCTATAGACAATGCTCCAGAGGAGAAGGCAAGAGGGCTAACAATCGCTATCGCGCACATCGAGTATGAGACTGAGAAGCGCCACTACGCCCATGTGGATTGCCCAGGTCACGCCGACTATATCAAGAACATGATAACAGGTGCCGCCCAGATGGATGGGGCTATACTGGTGGTAGCGGCAGATGATGGGGTTATGCCTCAAACCAGAGAACATCTCCTCCTCGCTCGCCAAGTAGCCGTCCCCGCGGTAATCGTCGCCCTGAACAAAGTGGACATGGTAGACGATCCCGACCTATTGGAAGTCACAGAGCTCGAGTTAAGGGAAGAGCTGCTCCCCAAATACGGCTTTCCTGGAGACGAGATCCCTATCATAAGGGTGAGCGCCCTCAAGGCTCTCGAGTGCGGCTGCGGCAAGAGAGAATGCCAGTGGTGTAGCCAAATCCTTGAGCTCCTGGACGCCGTAGACAACTACATACCCATGCCCGAGCGCCCTGCAGACAAGCCATTCCTCATGCCTGTAGAGGATGTCTTCGGCATCAAAGGACGAGGCACCGTGGTCACTGGCAGGGTAGAGCGGGGCATTGTAAAAGTGGGGCAGGAAGTCGAGATAGTGGGGATGACGGAAACAAGGAAAACAGTGGTCACCGGTGTGGAGATGTTCCACAAGACGCTGGAGGACGGGCAGCCAGGAGATGCGATAGGCTGTTTGTTGAGAGGCATAGAACGCGATGACGTGGAAAGAGGACAAGTGTTAGCGAACGTAGCGTCGATTAAGCCCCATTCTCAGTTTGAAGCTCAGGTATATATATTGACCAAAGAAGAGGGGGGCCGCCATACCCCGTTCTTCAACGGATACAAACCTCAGTTCTTTATTAGGACTATGGATGTCACCGGTTCTATTGAACTGCCCAGCGGAGTGGAGATGGCAATGCCCGGCGATGACATCAGAATAAAAGTGAAACTACTTGCTCCTATAGCCATGGAGGAAGGCCTTAGGTTCGCTGTCAGAGAAGGTGGCAGAACAGTAGGAGCAGGACTGGTCACAGCAGTAGCACAGTAAAGAAATGGCAAAGAAAGCTGGGTCCCGAATCGTTATCCATCTCGCCTGTAGCCAATGTAAGGAGAGGACATATACCACCAATAAGAACAAGAGGAACGATCCAGGAAGGCTGGAGTTAAACAAGTATTGCCCTCGTTGCCGGGTTCACACCTTGCACCGAGAGACAAGATAGATAAACACCGAGAGCAAATCGAGGCGCCAGGTTTTGGCCAAAGGACAAGGAAAGCAAAGGTTCAGATTCGTTGGTGAGACTGTATCAGAGTTAAGAAAGGTGGTTTGGCCCACAAGGCAAGAAGCCACCTATCTAACTACGATTGTGATTGTCGTCACCGTAGCAATGGCTATCACGCTCTGGGCGATTGACCTTGGGTTTTCCGAAGTTATGAATGCAATTCTGTTTAGGTGACACTATAGACAGCCTTGTCAAGAAATAGAACATCAGTATTGCCGTGATAGCAGCCTCCGCCTCGATGGGTATCTTCCCTCGAACTTTAAAGATCGGGTAGATCCTTATGGAACAAAACAAAAGTGAATGGTATGTAATCCATACCTACTCGGGATACGAAGACCGGGTCAAGACAAACCTGGAGCATCGCATCGAATCCATGGACGTCAGAGATAAGATCTTCAAGGTAGTTGTGCCCACAGAAGATGAGATGGAGATAAAGGATGGCCAGCGACGTACCGTGGCCAGGAAGATTTTCCCCGGCTATATCATGGTCGAGATGATCATGGATGAGGAGAGCTGGCACGTTGTGCGCAACACCCCAGGGGTCACAGGGATCGTAAGCACCCAAGACGACAAAGGGAAAATCGAACCCGTTTCCCTCGACGAGGAAGAGGTTAAATCTATTCTCAAGCAGATGGAGTCTGAGATACCGAGGGTCAGGGTAGGCTTCTCCAGGGGGCAGAGCATTCGCATAATCGACGGGCCTTTCATTGATTTCATCGGGGTGGTTGATGACATCAACGAGGAGAAGGGCAAAGTGAAGGTCATGGTTTCCTTTTTTGGACGGGAAACCCCATTGGAACTAGACTTTCTACAGGTGGAAAGGCTGTGACCTGCGAGCTAGGCCTGTGTCTCATGAGATTCTCCAAGAACGGCAGTCAATAGCAGGCTAAGAAGGACGCAAGAATGGCAAAGAAGCTCAAGGCAGTAGTCAAACTCCAGATAGAAGCGGGTAAAGCAACCCCAGCTCCACCGATTGGCCCTGCTCTGGGGCAACACGGAGTTAATATCATGGCCTTCTGCAAGGAATACAACGACCAGACTGCATCCCAAGCAGGCGCGATTGTTCCTGTGGAGATAGCTATATATGAAGACCGCTCCTTCACCTTCGTCACCAAGACGCCCCCTGCAGCCGATTTGCTGAAAAGAGCGCTAGGAGCGGAAAAGGGTAGTGACGATCCGAGGCGGAATAAGATCGGCAGCCTCCCCCAAGAGAAGATCCGCGAGATTGCCGAACTTAAACTCAAGGATCTAAATGCCATCGATATCGAAGGGGCCATGCGCATAGTAGAAGGCACAGCACGAAGCATGGGCATCGACATCACAAAATAGGAGTAGCATGGGGAAACGTGGCAAAAAGTATCTTGAAGCATTAGATAAGGTGGATAGGACTAAGACATATCCTCCCCAAGAGGCGATCAACCTTGCTAAGCAAGTCTCCTACACCGGATTCGACGAGACAGTTGAGCTCCACCTACGTATGGGGGTTGACCCCCGCCATGCTGACCAGCAAGTTCGTGGAGTGGCCCTGTTGCCTAACGGCCTAGGCAAGGCAGTGCGAGTCTTGGTTTTTACTCAAGGCGAGGCGGAAAAGGCCGCTCGAGACGCTGGAGCTGATTATGTCGGCGGCGACGAGTTGATTAAGAAGATTGAGGATGGCTGGCTCGAATTCGATGTCACTATCGCCACCCCAGATATGATGCCCAAGATCGGCAAGCTGGGGAAGGTCTTGGGGCGACGAGGGCTGATGCCAAATCCTAAATCAGGCACCGTCGCACAACCTGCCGACCTGCCCCAGGTTATTGCAGACGCACGCAAAGGCCGCGTGGAATTTAAGTTGGACAAGACCGCCATCATCCATACACCGGTGGGCAAGATCAGCTTCGATGATGAGAAATTGCTGCAAAACTTGGCCGCCGTCGTGGATGCCGTGGTCAAGGCAAAGCCCAGTGGCGCCAAGGGGCAGTTTATTAGAAGTGCCTCGCTGACAACCTCAATGGGACCAGGAATTAGGCTTGATCTAGCTCCAACCCTTTCTCTGACTACCGCTTAATGATCGGCTTTGCTTCGAGAATAGAGTGTTATCCGTTCGCCCTGAGCCTGCCCCCGATTTACCCAGGGGCCTGTCGAAGGGTTGTTCATGGTTCGACAAGCCTGTCCTGAGCCGAGGGGCTCACCACGAACAGCATTTGACATATCGATTCTCATCATTCGTTGGTGGGCAGCCGCCCAGGGGAGTTTGTTGCCAGTTCAGCGATGGCAGATAGCTAGGCATGACTTTGCGAAAGGAGAGCCCGATGGCAGGGATTGTTTCCTACGGCGCTTACATTCCCATTTACAGACTGAGCCGCGACCTGATCTGGCAAACATGGGGCGGCATGCCTGTCGCGGGAGAGAAGGCCGTTGCCAATTTCGATGAAGACAGCATTACCATGGCAGTGGAAGCCGGGACCAATTGCCTGCGAGGCCTCGACCGGGACGAGGTCGAAGGCCTATTTTTAGCGTCCACCTCGACTCCTTATAAAGAGAAACAGTGTGCCAACCTGGTCGCGGAAGCACTCGATCTCAAACGTAGCATCATAACCGCCGACTTCGCCAATTCACTGAGAGCAGGAACCATTGCCCTACGATCCGCTCTCGATGCCATTGCTGCTGGCTCAGCAAAGAAAGTCCTCTTAGTCGCCGCCGACTGCCGACTGGGGCATCCAGCCACCGAGTACGAACAGGCATTCGGAGATGGAGCCGCAGCCATCCTCCTCGGTAACTCTGAAGTAGTTGCAAGCATAGATGGAAGCCACACTCACTATGACGATATCATGGACTTGTGGCGCTTGGATGGCGACACTTTCGTCAGATCATGGGAAGATCGCTTTATCATTGAGCATGGTTATCTGGATAACATCCAAGAGGCTGTCAAAGACATCATGGGGAAATATGGCCTGACCCCGGCCGATTTCTCCAAGGCTGTCCTCTATGCCTTCAATGATAGAAGACACTTGCAGTTGGCCAGAAGGCTCGGCTTTGACGCCGATACTCAACTTCAAGATAACCTGTTCTCAACCATGGGCAATACCGGCGCTGCTTATACACTTATGATGCTGGTCGCCGCCCTGGAGGAAGCAAAGGCTGGTGATAAGATACTGGTCGCTAACTATGGAGATGGCGCAGATGCCTTCATCCTCAACGTCACTGAGGGGATAGAGAAGGTAAGAGACCAGCGAGGAATAAAAGACTATCTGGCTTCAAAGTTGCCTCTGCCTAACTACGACAAGTACCTGCGTTACCGGGGTATCCTCCAGGGATGGACTCATTGGGAGAATCAGTCCGCAGCCACTATCTCATGGCGGGATCGCAGGTGGAACATCAACTGCCGTGGCGAGAAATGTCTGGTCTGCGGCAATATCAACTTCCCGCCGCAAAGGATCTGCATGTACTGCCAGAGCAAGGACCAGTTCGAGGAGATCCGCCTCGCGGAGAGAAGCGCCAAGCTTTTCACCTATAGCAAGGATTTCCTCGGTCCCAGCCTCGACCCCCCGATCATCCTATGCATCCTCGACTTCGATGAGGGGGGAAGGTTCTACGCCCAGATGACAGACCGCGACCCTGATAAGGTTGAAGAGGGGATGCCGGTCGAGCTCACCTTCAGATGGATGCACAGCGAACGCGGTATTCGCAACTACTACTGGAAATGCCGTCCTCTGCGGGTGGCCCAAGGAGGGTGAAAGATGGAAAGCATTAAAGATAAAGTTGCTATCGTGGGTATGGGTTGCAGTAAGTTCGGGGAACGCTGGGATTGCAGCGCCTGGGACCTGGTTGTTGAAGCAGCCTACGAGGCTTTCGAAGACGCCGGGGTCGGACCCAAGGATATCCAGGCGGCGTGGTCCGGCACCCTTGGATTCGCCGGCGGCCAAAGCCTTGCCTATCCCCTCAAGCTGGATTATATCCCCATTGTCAGGGTGGAGAACCTCTGCGGCACCGGCCTGGAGACCATCAGGGCAGCTACTTACGCACTGATTGCCAAGGCTTATGACCTCGTCCTTTGCGTTGGCTTTGAAAAGACCAAGGACCGCGGTGTCGGAGGTCTGGGCTCTGGCGAGCCGATGGGTGGCGTACATCCGGTGTTTGGCATCCAGGCGACCCCGCCGGGGCGCTATGCCCTGGCAGCCACCAAGTACTTCGCCATGTACGG
>JAUXAX010000028.1 GCA_030619685.1 Dehalococcoidia bacterium | reverse complement strand
TGCGACCCCGATGGGATTCGAGGCCGCGATATTTTGCGTGACACTCGGATCCGTGACACCCTAATCAAGGGTCAGGGAGTCCGTGTTTCGTATCTACAGCGACACCCTGATTGGGTAAAAAACAGGGGGTGCTCCTCTTCAAGAACCCCCCGGTTTTGAAGCTAAATTAGGGCTGGTGAGCCGTGCGGGATTCGAACCCACGACACCCTGATTAAAAGTCATGGCTTCTTGGCGGCACTTCGCAGCTAGATTCTCGAAGCTAGATTTCGGAAAACCACCCCGATTTCTCGATCGAATCAGGGTATCACCTTTCCTCCAACTAGCCGGCTGACTACTTGTCCGCATTATAGCATACTTGCCCCTCGGACAAGCACGAGAAAACCAATGCCCTGATTGAGATCTAGATAGTAGCTTCGAGCTTGCGAAGAAAGGAGCGTCAGGAGGGCGAATCCGGACTGTCGTCCGAAGCTAGGGTCCGTGCCTGATTTCGCGCGGGCCTTTTTAGTTGGGAAGCTGGCGCGGGTTTCGGGGCAGGAGTCGAGAAAGGAACCCTTATCGAGCAGCCTACTGGACTTCTCTCAACATAGCCCAACTAGTGAGGCTAGTCTTAGGAATAATGGCCTTCTCGACGACCTTGAAACCGAAGTGCTCATATAGCTGGATATTTTGTTCATCTAGCGTCTCAAGGTAGCATGGTAGACCTTCTTTATCCATTCTGGCAAACATCGGCCTTAGTAGCTTACCTGCATAGCCTTTTCCCTGGAATTGAGGATCTACCCCGATTGTCTGCAAGAACCAATGTTTGAAAGGAGCCAGACGCTTGTGCATTGCGTCTATATACTCACCAGGATACTTCATTCTACCGCCTCCCTTCCTGCCAAAGCCAAGTATTACGGATAGTGGAACGGAGCGTACTGCTCTCCAAAATGTCACAGGGAAATTGTCAGATGGTATCCAAACGGCGACACCTTCCAGATTCGGAGTTGTGGCATATGTTTCACCATATTTAATACCATAGTATAGGGAATACCGAAAGAAGTAAGGCGCTACTCTCCTTCTTTGTAACTCGTCGGAGAAAGAATCTTGAAGAAGTGGATAGTCTCGGAATGCCCTTACTAGTATCCCAGCAGCAGGTTCAATATGGGACTTATTCAGTTGTAGGAGATTCTTCAACTCAGCGCCTATCGTAACTATACATATCTATGTTTTTACTTTGGTATGACCAGCCCGATTCATTCTACCACTTCTAAAGTTAGAGTTGCTAGCGTGTAGAAAAGCTATATGGCTTCAGGAGCTGGAGGACAGTACCCAAGAGAGCATGCGGACTACTTCATGGAGTGGGCAGTTGGCGAAAAGGAGTTGAAATGGTATCCTGATGGCGAGCATGTTTGTGCCAACTACCTGGATGAGGTGATTCCCAACACTATTGATTGGCTTAGAAAGCGTTTACGGGGGTAGTGGATGTCCTGCTGGCCTTGCAGGGCTCCTTTCCACATCGGAAAGAGTTCTTTGAAAGGTGGTGGAAAGTGGAAACTAGGAAAAGGATTGGCATTCTGACTGGAGGTGGAGATTGCCCAGGGCTTAATGCTGCAATCAGAGCAGTCACCAAAAGTTCAATTCAACTGGGTTATGAAGTGATAGGATTTCTAGATGGTTTAGACGGCCTAATGAATGGTGAACACCAAATATTGGATGCGATTAAGACTTCTGGAATTATTGATAGAGGAGGAACAATTCTGGGGACTTCAGGAGTTGATCCTTCTCAAGTTGAAAGTAGATCAGCAGAAGTTCTCAGAAGATTTGAGGATTTTGGTTTAGAAACGCTAGTCGTTATCGGAGGAAACACTACTTTGAGCATAACCAGTAAATTAGTTGAGAAGGGTCTTTCTGTAGTAGGAATACCAAAGACCATCGATAATGATGTAAAGGAAACTGACTATACGATAGGATTTCAAACTGCTGTCGAAATCGCCACTGAGGCTCTTGACCGACTTCGTTCAACTGCCGAAAGCCACCACCGAGTAATGATTTTAGAAGTAATGGGTCGCAATACAGGCTGGATTGCAACTTATGCTGGAATGGCCGCTGGAGCAGATGCAATCTTAATCCCAGAGATTCCGGTAGATATGGGAAAGCTCTGCGGAATGCTAAGAATAAGATCTGAGAGTGGTAGTAGGTTTAGCATTGTAGTGATAGCGGAGGGGACAAAATTGGAAGGAAAAATCGTAGCTGAATATGGAAGTTTGGGAGGAGTGGGAAGGATTCTGGGAGGAATTATTGAAGAGAAGACTGGGCTTGAATCAAGAACTACTCTTCTAGGCCACGTCCAAAGAGGTGGCACCCCAGTGGCTTATGATCGGAGTTTAGCCACCGCTTTTGGAGTAAAAGCTACCGAGCTTATCAATGGCAAGAAATATGGAGAGATGACTGCTCTAAAAGGAAATAGAATCAGTAGTGTGCCTTTAGAAAGGGTTGCCGATGGAATAAAAACAGTCAATCCAAATGCCTACAAAATATCGGAAAAATTCTTCGGCTAAGGGGGGAACAATGAAAGGGAATGTAGAAGAACTGAAAGAAAGAATAATGCCAAAAGGGAGGGCAATGATACTGGCCTACGATCAAGGTTTTGAGCATGGACCGAGAGATTTCCTGGAGAATCCAGAAAGTGGAAAGCTGGAATATATTTTAGAAATAGCTCAAAAAGGAAGATTCACCGGATTAGTATTGCATGTCGGGCTGGCAGAGAATTATGGGTCTGAGATTCGAGATTCAGGCGTTCCCTTAATTTTAAAACTAAATGGCAAATCAGAGCTTCATACCGAGGAAGATCCTTATTCTCCTCAGCTCTATTCAGTGGGAGATGCTCTATCTTTAGGAGCCACAGCAGTTGGTTATACGGTTTATTCAGGATCAAAGCATGAAGATCAAATGCACAGGGAGTTTGCTGGGATAGTGAGAGAGGCCCATCGTGAAGGAATTCCAGCAATAGGATGGATGTACCCTCGTGGTAAATCCCTTTTTGATAGAAAATCAGCTTCAAAAACCTTCAAAATGGCATTGGAGGAGCAAGAGAGAGAAAAATTAGTTATAGATGAAACTCCTTCCATTGTAGCTTATGGAGCAAGGATAGGATTGGAACTGGGAGCAGATATAGTAAAGGTCAAATATACTGGTTCTGTAGAGAGTTTCCGCTGGGTAGTGCAGTCAGCTTCCCCAACCAAAGTAGTAATGTCTGGTGGTCCCATCACCAAAACAGATGACGAATTCCTCTCCAGAGTAAAGGATGTCTTGAAAGCAGGGGCAGTAGGAATAGCAGTGGGAAGGAATGTCTGGCAACGTAAGGACCCTCTGAATATCAGTGAAAAGATATATCAGATAATCTTTGGCTCTTGATCGCTCTTAGAAAAGAGAATATAAGCTTAAACGCAGGGCAAAACAAAAAAGGAGGAAGATACATGTAAAAAGAAAAATAGGTCGTTATGCAAAGAAGTGAACAAAAGGTGCAACTTCAAAATAAAGATAAGGAGGTAAGTAACGTGGAGAACCTGAAAATAAAACATTACTGGGTCAATACTTTTATTGTCCAGAATGACAAGGTCAAGATTGCCATTGACCCAGGACAAAATCTGTATTTGTTCGACCTCCGCACTCTGCTCCCGAAGTCGGAATGGAGCAGTATAACGCATATATTGGTCACGCACGGTGACCCTGACCACTACTGGCAGGCAGATAGAGTGGCCGAAGCCGCCAAAGCTCCTATCATCTGTGGAAAAAAGCTGGTAAAAAAAGTGGGGGCAGAAACTCTCCTTGTAGGTCCGCGCAGTCGTGGTATTCAGTATGACACCCGTGTTGAAAAGGTTTATCCACTGGATGTTGGTGAGGTAGTTGATTTAAACGAATTTCAAGTTAAAGGACTAAAAGCGGTACATGGTCCTATCAAATTTAAACTCTTTGGACTAATAAAACTTGAAATAAAGACCGGTCCCGGTGAAAGAATTGGTCTTGGTGCAACAGGATTTGAAATCAAGATCGATAACAAAGTTATTGTTAATCTGGGAGATTCGCTGCTACAAAAAGAGTGGGAAGGCTTGAATCCAGATGTATTGATGATTCCTATTGGTGGACAGGTGCCTAAGAATACGATGAATGTGGAGGAAGCTCTGGAGGCGGTGAAAATGATGTCACCGAAAAAGGTTATACCAACTCATTATAATTGTCCGGCCTTGTTGTCAAAGCAACTAAATCCAGCAAATCCGGATGTATTTAGGAGTGGGGTAGAGAAAATGGGCATGGAATGTATCGTAATGAAGGATGGAGATGAAATAGAAGTTAAATAGATTGTTTTCTATGAAGGGGTAAGGTTGAATGGCCAGAATCTATTAAGAAGTCTACTCGGAGATTATTGAGCCTGATATGGCACTGTGGTCAGATTCCAAACGTAATAAGAGGAGGTGAATCAAATGGAAAACAGGAATCCACATAATATCTGTACCTGGGATGAGCAGGCTGCTTGCACAAGCTGTAGCATTCAGGGGGAACTTCAGTGCAAATGGGACAGAAAAATACTGAACGGTTTCTATGCGACTAGTTTTCCCCCGCTAATAATCGCCATTTTTGGAATGGTGGTTGTTGGTATTCTAACCGGAGCATGGTGGATGCTAATTGCCTATGTTATTTACGTTCCACTTATGCTGGGTTTTATTGAAACACGCTTTCTTTGTAGTCATTGCCCATATTATGCGGAAGATAGCAAGACACTTCATTGTCTGGCTAATCATGGGAATCCCAAACTCTGGCGTTACCGTCCCGGCCCCATGAATAGGCTGGAGAAGCTTATGATGGTTTTCCTTGCCATTGCCATGATATTCTTTTTAGCTCCACTGGCTGTTGAGGGGTATGGGATATGGTTTGTAGCTGTTAATTACGCGGAATATAGTTTGATTTCTCTACTGGGGTTGGTGGGAATAATGGTGGCATCCTTGGTAGCTGGCGTTTCTTTTATATTAGTAATCAGGACTTTCTTCTGTCCCGCGTGTGTTAACTTTTCCTGCCCGATGAATACTGTACCTAAAACCGTTATTGATGAATACCTGAAGAAGAATGATGTTATGAGAAAGGCATGGGAAGAATCAGGCTGGTCAATCGGAGAGACAGCTAAGAAAATGGTATAAATCATAAAGCAGAAAGGTAATGAAGGGGGGTATGGAAAGCGTAATTGTGAGAAACCTGAAACCAGAGTTTGCGCCTGTGGCAGTGGTCTGGAGCAATACGATTCCTGATGATGCACTTCAGTTCAAAAAAGGCAAGTGGGGTTGCATTCTCTATCTATTTGCCGAGGTAGCCCAACACGGGAAAGTCGCCGGTGGCAATCGAGAGACTATCACATGTAACGGAGGTCGCGCGGCCCTGGGCCTGGGAGTCGACTTTGATGCATCCGATGAACTACTTGATCGTTATGCTGCTGTATTCAGCAAAGGACTGAAATCCGCAAGCAATCAGGAGGCTTACCGAGCCCGGATGGAAGCCGCTCCCAAGGGCTGGCGCTCCATGTATGAGTATGGTGAACGCAGGCACTGCAATGCTGAACTCGCCAAAGAGTGGATACTGTATGGGCTGCCACGCTATGATATTCCATACGAGTACGTTTTATTTAAACCTCTGAGTCACATTGATCCAGACGAGAATGTGCGAGCGGTCATTTTTCCAGTGAATCCAGTCGAGCTTGCGGGTGTTGTCACCCTGGCAGGGTCGGTTATGCATGGGACAGATCCCGTCCAGGTCCCCCAAGGCGCAGACTGCAACAGCATTACGGCTTTTGCTTACGCTCAGGCTGACCTGGCAGCACCTAGGGCGGTGCTGGGCATGCTGGGTGTCGATGGTCGGGAGGCTATGCGCAAGCGTTTCCGGGATGATATCCTAACGCTCACCTTGCCTACGCCGCTTTTCCAGCGAATGGAAAAGGAGGCAGACGACTGCATTTTCCAGACGCCATCGTGGAAGGCGTTGATTGGAGAATAGGAAGGACGCAAAATGGTTGTTCTAATTGTTCAATTCAAACAAAAGGGAGTATCCGTAGCAGAGGCCAAATCTGTGAACGAAGTGATGGTGCCAATGATCGATGCAAAGCCCGGATTTATATCAAAGATGTGGCTGGGTAATGACGACACAGGTGAGTTCGCAGGCGTTTACCAGTTTGAAACGAAAGAGAATGCAGAGGCATATATTCAGTCGGATGTCATCGCTTTTTTGAAGAGTCTGCCAACCCTTGATGCTGAAATGACCTGTAAAATATACGAGCTGTACAGGGAGCAAGTAGCAATATCAAGAAGGTAAGTTGGGTGAGGCTTTCTCAAGGAGGACAGATATGGAAAACGCTAATAGTCTGAAGGATACCAATATTCTGAAATTGCCCGATGGCAGGCAGCTAGGCTATGCCGAATACGGTAACCCTGACGGCAAGCCGGTCATACTCTTTCACGGTAATCCAAATTCTCGGCTTCTATATGGACTCATTCCCGATTGCCCCTTCCGGCCTGGGCTGCACCTAATCGCGCCGGACCGACCTGGCTACGGCCTCTCAGATTTCTATGCACCCGGTCACAGCATCGTAGATTACCCGGACGATATTATAGCGCTGGCTGATGCATTGGGGATTGATAAGTTCGCTGTGTTCGGTGCTTCAGGGGGTGGTCCTTCTGCCCTGGCCTGCGCCTGGAAGATACCGGAGCGGTTGACCGCGGTAGGCCTATGGGGCAGTGTGGGACCATTCACACCACAATCCTCCGAGGGTATAAATCCGGGTCTCCGTTTTCTGTTCCGTATGTCCTCCCGAGCGCCGTGGATACCCCGGATGCAAATGTGCTTTGTGTCATTCCTGATAAATAACTTTCTTGGTCTCTACATCAAGCTTGTATCTACCGAGATGAACGAAACAGATAAAGCCCTCTATGGCCGTCTAGGATTACGCGAGCGCCTAACTTCGGATCGAATTCAGGGTATGCGTCAAGGCGGACGCGCTTCGGCCTATGACATTAACCTTGCTGGGCGCTGGCCGATCCCATTGGAGGAGATCACAATGAAGGTATACCTCTGGCAGGCCGAGGAGGACCGTGGCGTTGGCGGGATGGGCCGCTACATGGCGGGTAAAATGCCAAACTGTGAGGCGATCTATATTCCAAATGCCGGACACTTTTGGATTTTCGAACACATGGGTGAGATGCTGGACACATTGGTACCTCCTGCTGGCAGTTCCAGGTGAAAGTTAATACAAGCAAATTGCTGAGGATCATAGATACGCGGAGAAAGGGCATGCCAAAGGAAATGTAGTAATAACTGTGGAGCATAATAACAAAACCTAATAATTGTTCCATTTTCTGATCCTGCCTGGTTTAGTCCCGTAGCTTGCGGATGAAAAAGGTCCGCACGTTCTCACGTGTGGACCTTAGCTTCAGACAGGTGTTTGTGTACTGACTGTCTTCGCTCCTTTGTTGATCTACGATGCCCCCACAACCGAACCGGTGTGTGTAGCAAAAGAGGAACGCTGGCTTGCTACTTTCTTGGAGGCTTTGACCAAGGGGTCTGCCTCGTGATAGACTAGCCCAGCCAGCGGATTTGGAGAGAGCAAAGGAGACAAAGTGAGAAAGTTTACGGGTGTCTTGACCCTGCTGGTGGTACTGGTGCTTATTCTCGGCGGCATTGGGTGTGGTGGAGGGGAGAGCAAGGGCAGCGCGGTGATTGGTGATACGGTAAAGGTTCACTACACAGGCAGGCTAGGCAACGGCACCATATTTGATACTTCTGTTGAACGTGAGCCTTTGCAGTTCACGCTAGGTCAGGGGCAAGTTATCCGAGGCTTTGAACAGGCCGTCTTAGGCATGACTGTAGGTGAATCGAAGACCGTTGTCATTCCTGCTGATGAAGCGTATGGACCGTATCGGGATGAGCTGGTGATAGTGGCGAATAGAAGTAATTTCCCCCCAGGCTGGGAGCCTGAGATAGGTGACCAGTTACCCCTAACTCAACCCGATGGAAGAGAAATCTGGGTTAGAGTAGTCGAAATTACCGAATCTACTATAACCATAGATGCAAATCATCACCTTGCTGGTAAAGACCTCGTTTTTGACATCGAACTCGTTGAGGTTCTCTAGCATAAGGTTACGCTTTCGTAAAAATGTCTGACAACGGCGCCTTGTAGTGCTTCATACTATCCTCAAAGGTGACTGTTTTCGGATGCTACTCCCCGATACGATTTGAAGCAACGGATGCGATATCCTGTGGGCTATTCCTGTAGGCGCTATTTCTCTAAGCTAGGGCAAGAGTAGGACCAAAGCACCCCACAAATTAGTACTCAAGCGGGATTGCATCCGTATATCACACAAAGCACAATATGACCACAGTCGCTCTGAGAAAGAGGTTGCATATGAACCCTGAAACCTGTCCAATGCTATACACCTGCTCCAGGGTTAGGATGACACCACTAATTAGGGTGCTGCTTCATTGCACCGCCGCTGAAGCTATGAAGTCTATCTGTGCCAATTGTGAGGAATGGCAAGAAGAAAGTGAGAATCATGTCCGGGTATCCGCTGAAAATGAGAGGGACCACACTTTTGTGTCTCCTACTGGTCAAATAGTCATGGTCGTGCCTGGCGGTAAGAGCAGACAGGAAGATATGAACGACTAGTAGTAAGGTCGCAAGAACCGTTTTCGGATGCTACCCCTATGTGGTCTCAAGGTTGCCTACTCGATGGCCATATTTCTCAAAATGAAGCAGCGGGCTGATTTCCTCCCGATGGGCCCAGCCGCCTTCCGAAGAGTACCCTACAGGCAAGACCGTAAGCAGATTTTTCTCCGCGGGAATACCGAGGATTTCCTTGACTTTCTCACGATTCATGGCCCCCGTCCAGCATGTCCCCAAGCCCAGAGACCATGCGGCCAGGGAGAAATTTTGTGTGGCAAGTGCGCCGTCTACCTCATGCCAAGTCGACTTCGATGGGTCAGTCACAAAGGCTACGGCTAATGGCGCTCGGGCTATGTGTTTGCCGTATGTACTCTCCTCGGCAATTCTCTCTAGGGCATTGCGTTCCCTAATAACTATGAACTCCCAAGGCTGACTATTCATAGAAGAGGGAGCCCAACGTGCCGCGTCCAGAGCCATACTGAGCTTCCATCCCTCCACCTGCTGAGCTGAAAACTGACGAATGCTTCTTCTTGTGGTAATCGCCTCCATAAGCTCCATTTCTTGCTACTCCTCATATTCTTACGGTCGAGTATTGCTGACTTCTTGCGCAAGTATATACATCACTGTAGAATATCGCAAGCAGTTGGTAGGTTAACTATGATCATAGATGCACATGCCCACCTTGATCTTGAGGAGATCACGGGAGAAGACTACATCCGCTTGATGGATGCATCCGGTGTCAACAAGGTAGTGCTGCTGGCCAGCCTCAACAGCGTAATTCCACCGACCCCGGACTGGCAAATCTCTATCATGAGGTTTCTACTCTCTACACCACTTCAGCCCCTTGGCAAGAGGATCTATGAGTCCCTGATCAAGGGAGATTGCCTTAAAGGTGGAGGGAAAACCATACAGATAGTTCAGAACCCGGACAATGACAGCGTCAGTCAGGTTGTCTCGAGATATCCTGAGCGCTTTATGGCTTTTGTGGTGATAAACCCCAAGTTGAAAAATGCCATGGAGGTTCTCGAGAAGGGTATCGAAGAGCAAGGGATGGTCGGCGTCAAGTGCCATGCCTGGTGGCACAGGATTGACCTTTCCTCCGAGTTACTCCCTATTGCTCGGCGATGTGAGGAAAAGGGATTACCTCTGCTGGTCCATTTGGGAGGCGGGCGCCAAACGGGCAACTTTGAAGTGCTTCTGGCTAACTGCCCACGTCTGAAGCTAATTCTAGCTCATATCGCAATTCCTCATTTTCAAAGGAGCTGGAAAGTGATCAAAGAGGAGAAGAACTGCTTTGTGGACATCTCCGGAAACTACATAAATGCCTCCATGGTTCGCAAAGCTGTGAAAGCCGTGGGGCCGGACAAGGTGATCTTTGGGTCTGATGGTCCTGTAACCCTGAGATGTAGAGCAGGGGGCTACAGCTATGAGCCCATCTTGCAATGGACTCGCGAACTCCGCATCTCCGACAACGATAAGGAGAAAATCTTCCACAAGAATCTGGAGCGGCTGCTTCCGTGATTGTGGTAGCTCGTAATTAATTCAAGGAAAGGAATACAGCTCGTAGACCGTTGAATATTCAGTTTGGGTATCTTTCGCTGTCCCTATGTGCCTACTTGCCTCGTCTTCAGTTTAATATCTGGTATTCTGAGTGCAAAAGTGTGGGGCATGTTGCGGCTATGCCATCCTGATTCCTGCCACCCACCCCCAACTGAGCCGGTGTGTGATATAGTATATTGGCTATTGGAAATCGTAATGGCTATAGTCTCGAGCATCTTGAGCGCCACCCATGCCCCCAAGCTCTATAACATGTATTGGACGTTCACGACCTCATCTTGACTTTCTGATTGAATGCTGCCAATAATAGTCGCTGTCCGGTTAGCGCAATGAAGATTGCACGTGGAATCTCATCGGCTGTCATCGCAGCGCTCCTACTGTCCTCGTTGACTCTAATCCCCCAACCTTCCCTGGCAGAGCAGCAGCTTCCTGACCTTGTAGTGACAGACGTATGGAGCACCGATAGCCAGATTTGCTACACGATTAAGAACATCGGCCAAGGAAGTGTAGGGACTGCCGCAGCGCCAGCGACTTTCTACAATTCCCTGTCCATCGATGGGCAGCAGGTAGCAACGGACAAGGTTAGCGACATCATTCTGGATCCGGGAGAGCAGATGCAGAGCTGCTTTGACTATCAGTGGCAGATCACCGAGCCGCAACACACCATAGAGGTCTGCGCCGACTGGGCGCAGAACATGATAGAGGAAAGCAACGAGCAGAATAACTGCCTTGAGGAAGTCTGGACACAAGATCTGCCTGACCTTGTTGTTGACAGAATAGAATGTGGCCCGGGTACCAAACTGGCAGTAACCATAAAGAACATCGGCTCAGCATCTCTGCCGGTTGGGTGGTCAGCACTGGCAAACGTTTACTTTGACCAGGAAGAAAAGGGCTTCTTCAACCTTGGGAGCCCCACTTCAACAACGGGTGGAGGCATCGATAA
The DNA here is from genome assembly GCA_030619685.1 of Dehalococcoidia bacterium. The sequence continues at coordinate 11,802 of JAUXAX010000028.1, read as the reverse complement.
CCCTGGAGGTAGCTCCTATTATCTCCTGGCCTGGGACATTACCGGACCGGTAACTGTGACAGTGATCGCTGATCACACAGACAACGTCACCGAGTCTAACGAGCAGAATAACTCGAAGTCAGAGCCAGTTGAACCCCAGCCTACTCCTACGCCAACACCTACCCCTACGCCTACTCCTTCACCAACTGCCACTGCTACGCCTACTCCCACTCCCACACCTACGCCATCACCCACTTCTACACCGAGCCCTACCCCCAGCCCCACCCCTACTCCCGCACCAACACCTACGCCTATGCCAACGCCAGAATCATTGAGAATTACCTCGGGACCTAGCGTCACCCAGATTACCACCAACTCGTCAGTAATAAGCTGGCAGACAAACGGTGCCAGCAACAGCAGGGTGAGATACGATAGTCGATGTGGCAAGTACGGCTACGATATAGAAGATCAGAACCCAGTGGTGGATCACTCCGTGAGGTTGACCAGACTACAGGCAGAGACTACATATCACTTCGTGATTGAATCTGTGGATTCAGATGGAAACTCGGTAAGGGGCCGAGACCATAGCTTTACCACTCTGTCCTCTCAAGATAATAGGAAACCTTCTGTTTTTCTCGAAATTCCAGACGCCCTTTCCGGAGAAGTAGTCATTAGGCCTGACACGGAGGATGATACCGGTGTAGATAGGGTTGTCTTTTTCCTCGACGGCGAGCCCACTTCTACCGACTATTCTGCTCCCTTTGAGTGGGAGTGCGATACAAGGGGTCTCGATGAAGGCTCCCACGATTTTAGGGCCCAAGCGTTCGATGCTGCGGGCAATATGGAGGAAATAGCTGTACACGGTAGTGTCCGCAATCACTTCGCTGAGGAACTCTCTCCCGTACAAGTGGAGATTCTAACTCCTGAACCGGGGGCTGAGGTTTATGGAGAGGTGCCGATTGGTGTAAGGGTCACCCACGAGCTAGGTTCGAGAATCTGCTATTTGAGGTTTGAGCTTGATGGCGAGATTGTGTGGGAGAAAGACTATGGAAGTGAATTTGGGTACTGTGTCGGCACCCCGCTGTTCGAGACCTATTTCTGGGATTCCAGCCCACTTGAACCCGGTAGCAGTCATGTCATCTCGGTAGGGGTTAGGGATGAGCACGATAACTGGGGCAGGGCGAGTAGACGACAGAGTATTGTTGAGCCGGAGGTCAGCGTATCAAGGAATGTGCAGAGAAACGGCAATTACTTCTATGTAATGGTAACGATAGAGAATACTGGCGAAATTGATGTAAACAGTATTGAGGTAAGCGACACCAACGCAGGGTTCCAAAGCCTGAAGACCGCACAGATACGTAGAAGACTTAGTGGTGGAGATTGGCGCCTTGAGCGCACAATAGCTTGCCAGGTCAGCACGGAGCCGTCAGGACATTCATGTACCATAAGTACCGGTGACCTCGGAACCCTTCGGCCAAATGAGGCAATCAGGGTTGAATATTACGCAGTGCCTGTCCTCCTTTCCCCATGGGAAGCGCACACCTATGCATTGGGTCAGGTGCTTGAGGTCAGCTATGAGGCTGGAGGTAGGGAGTACCTTTTAGGGCCACTGCTTGGCACGTGGTGGAGTTCCTCAGCGGTGATAGATCGAGCTTTTTGGGAGGCCGATTACCTGATCGTTACCAAACCATCAGCCCTATTTGACCGTTATAGTGCTCCTGATGTAAATGAACTACTTTCAACCATGGCAGAGCTAGCCGTGGAGAAGTGGGGTGTCCTCGGTTATCTTCCCGACTGGGCGTTGAACTCTACGCTTAGAGGGCTAATCCTGCGAAGTCCTGAAGGTGATTGGCACCGGCGCCTTGGCAGCTTCGACTACTTGCTGATCGTAGGAGAGGATGATATAGTGCCAGCTTTTCGTCTGGCCTGCCCAGGATTCTTTGAGCCTGATACGGGTGGCTACATTGACATATCTGATTATCTTTACGCTGATATTGCTGGAGACGGACGGCCTGAGCTGAAGGTTGGAAGAATTATTGGCGAAACTGCCAGCGAGCTGGCTATTCCAATCAGAACAAGCATCTCTGTCCATAGAAGGGTGCCGGGCTATGGATACAATGGTTCAGACGTACTCATAGTCAGTGGGCCTGAAGATACCTGGGAGGCATCTGTTATGAACGCGGAAGGCGGAGGAAGTACACTCAGGGGCATGGGTGTCAATGTAGCAATTGTACATACGGACTATTACACTACCAAGCATACAGTGCTGGCTGAGGCTTTGAGGATTAAGGGGGCAGATAATGAAGGTGCTCGTTTTGAAGCTGATTTGAGTGCCTACTCTACGAGGCAACTAGCAGCCTGGCTACTTTACAGCGAGGGCTTGCTGGCACCGGGTACAGAGAGTACTTTCACCGACAGCGAGGGCCGTATTCGTCGAATACCGCCTGGATTCGATGAAGACGAGATTCAGACTGCACTAAGGAGAGCAGAGAGCATACAGGCCAACAGAGGCAACCGTGGTGGGGATCATGGATGGACTTATATCTATCTTAACAACCGGGATGAAGTGCTGCGCCGCAGAGCTAGAGAGGTTAAGGAGGAAACCCCCAACCAAGATATCATCGTGTTTCTGGGTCATGGGGGGCCGGGTAGCTGGGGCAGCGTGCTCGATGATTGGACGACAAGCCGTTGTCCAATCGAGCCAATCAATTTTGGCAGTTGCCGACCGGTTGTCTTAGGTTGGTCGTGTTTGACAGGGAACTACAATGATGACCCAGGGCGGAATATAGCAAGGGCATTTTTGAGAAACGGCGCCGCAGTGTATATCGGCGCAACCGAGGTTTCGAGTACTGGCGAAAATGAAGATGCTACAAATGAAGCGTTTTGGAGAGGCTGGGCGATGGACTCCAGGATAGGCGATGCACTCTTCGACCTGAAATCCAGGAAGATGGAACGGGGTTACCTTGGCTTTGTCTATGAATATAATCTCTACGGAGACCCCAAATTTGGAGGGCGATGAGATTTAGAATGATAAGAGTCTTGATTGTGGGAATCATCCTCTCAACGGCTTTGCCTAGCTATATCGGTTTCGCTGCTGAGCTACCTACAACCCTAGAAATCACCATACCCGATTATGTGGTAACAACATCAGGTGGTGTGCACTATGCAGAGATACCCGGGGGAGAGATCTTGCTGTTTGAAGAAGGCAGACCAAGAGTGCCCTATTATGTTACATCTATTGACTATCCTGAGGGTTGGCGTGTTCAGGATGTAACCCTCGAAGAAAGATCTGGATTGACGACCACAACAGGTTTGAGGCTGCCAGTGGTAATATTGAGCGACAAACCTGCGTCGCAAGTGGAGATGATCGGGGGCTGGTATCCAGAAGAAGACTTCGACTGGAGACTATGGGACAATGGTGACGGCGGCGCTACACTGGTCATTGCTGTCTATCCTTTCTACTACAATCCTGACACGGCCGAAGTCAGGTTCTACAGAAGCTACAGATTCAGCATAGAACGCACTCTATCCACAGTTTCCATAACAGCTTTGACATTGGAAAAGTATGTTTATGAACCAGACGAGACAATCACGATCGATGTCGCGCTTAACAATGCTGGGGAAACACAGGACATCGTAGCCGGCTTCGCAATGAAGCGATATGGGTCAGATGAGATTGTAGATGGCCTGCCTCTCAGGTTGTTGAGGAACCTTTCGGGTGATGCCACCCTCGTTGCCGAGTGGGATAGCAGCAACGCTGAGGAAGGGTACTATTACGTGGAAGCTACTTTGACCGATACCACAGGAAATTTGCTGGACAGGAGTAGAGCACCGTTCGCAATAGAGACTGTTGAAGCCTTTGAGGGACCAACAGAATTTCCAACGCTTTATGTAGTAGTAGGCATCGTTATTGTCCTGATAGCCCTCATCAGTCTGCTTGTTGTGAAGCGCAGAAAGTCCTCAGCAAGCCAAACCTAGCATATTCAATGCTGGCAAGTCCAACGTCAGTGAACAACCACGTAGTTTCGACTGCTTTCTCCAATAGAGACTGTTTTGGAGCACCCGCTATCCCTAAGCAGCAAGCCATCTCGTCTTCAGCTCAATATCCGGCAATCTAAGTGGAAAACAGTGGGGCATGTTGCGGCTATGCCATCCTGATGCAATCTTGCTGGGCGACTGAAACCCCTTGCAAAAGCCTCTCCGTGCTGCTTTGCCCACCGGGGCTTCATCAGCCGAGCGCCTCGACCAGCTCCCTCAGTGGACGGCTCACATTCGTTAACTTTTGACAAACACACCCACGCCTTTTGACCACCCTGCCTCTAAGCCTTGGGTTCGCTGACTACACGATACTGTTCCAAAAGGCGGATACCGCACCAAGTATTGGGAAAGAGGCTAATTCTGGAGTGTTCCGAGACGGCTTGTATTCGGAGCGGTGGGATGAGAAAGGGGCGCTATCCGTCCGGAGAAAGATAAGCCCCCGGAGCTTCGGCGGCAAGCGTAACGGGCGGACCTTTTTCACTGGAATCTGGTAGCTGTGGAGCCGCAGGCACGAAAAAGGAACCTTTTTCGCAAAGCTACACTGCACTAGAACCGCTGCTTTGTGGAGAGCCGGTGAGATTGACAAATTCTGATCGAGTGGTATCATGGTTTTAGAAACCTGTTATAAGTTTGCTATTCCCCGACCTGTTCTATTTCCCAGGCATTCCCCAGGCCATGGATGATCAAACCCTAATCAGGTAGTAAAAAAAGGAGGTCATCCATGAGCTACACGGACAAAAGCCTCACTTGCTCGGATTGCGGCATGAGTTTCACCTTTGGCGCTGGCGAGCAGGAGTTCTTCGCTTCCAAGGGCTTCACCAATGAGCCAGGGCGTTGTCCTGACTGCCGAGCAGCCAGAAAACAACAGCGCTTTGGTGGGTACGGTGGCGGAGGCTACCGGCAGAGGGAAATGCATCCGGCCGTCTGCGCCTCGTGCGGCAAAGACTGCGAAGTACCGTTCGAGCCCCGCAACGGGCGACCTGTGTACTGCTCTGACTGCTACACCCCTCCAAGGCGATAGACAACTGAGCAGTGAGCCAGAGCGTTGGCAGAGCACTGCCGCGCGGAACCACGATGAGGATGATAGGCAGGTGGGAATGGTGCCCGATTCCTCTTTGTTGCCAATCATGCAGTGTGCATCGCAACATTTTCTGCGCTTTTACCACTTTTACGCGCTTAGCCCTAAAGTGATCTTGGGTTTATTTGACAGATAACCGATCGCAGTCGTTTGCAGCAGTTTTTCCATTTTATTTAAGGGGGGTTTGAGATGGGGAATGAGTGCGAGACAGTTCATGATGACGATTGCAAGCAGTGTATTCATCACTGGTTAATAGATCAGAGGAATTTGGGGGTTTGTAGGAAGTGCGGAGCGAGTAAGCAGTTTTCCGGTTCGTGGAGCGCCGTGAGCGTCCAAAAGGCTTGGTGCAATAGGTCTAGTAAGGTGCCACCTAGTGTTCAGGGCACCAAAAGCTGACGTTTCATCTCCACTGATATACTAATTGGGCTTTTTGCCCACAGAAGGGAGCAATTTGAATATCCATGTAGCGAATCTAGCGCGTGAAGTCACTGAAGAAGAGTTGCGACGAGCCTTTGAACCATTTGGGCAAGTTGCAGCAGTCAGGATCATCACGGACAGGGACAGCGGCGTATCCAGAGGCTTTGGCTTCGTGGAGATGCCAGACAAGGGAGAAGCTCAAGCGGCCATCGAAGGTCTCAACATGAAGGAGTTGGCAGGGCGCACGCTGGATATCAGTGAGGCACGCCCTCCCCGTGAAGGCAGAAGGGACAATAGATCCTATGGTGGCGGTGGAGGCAGTAGGCCGGGGCATGGCGGTAGAGGTGGCTGGTCAGGCGGGGGCAGACGGCGACCGTTTTGAGTTGCCAAGGCACCACAGCCAAAAGGTTGGAGCTTCTAGCAGGGCGCCTAGCCCGAGTAAAAATCCCATGGGGAAATGTCTCCTTTCTTCACGGGCTTCTGAAGCATGAAAAAAGAGGCATTTTATCTGGACCGATTTCTGGGAGCAGGTCATAACAGCTCACTGCGCCCGACCGCAAAGAGCGCGCGTATTATGCTCCGGTTCTCAAATCTGATGATTTGGGTATAGTACTCACATAGTAATCGACGTATAATTGAAAGGAACAGAAGACATTGCTGCGCAATATCGTCAAGACAGACCGGGACAAGTTGTCCAACAGCGGGGATGAGCAGGATTCAACATCCTCTCCAAGACAGCCGGACAAAGAAGCGGACCTGGGGAAGCCAGGAGAGCCCAAAGCGCAAGCCGGACGCCTCACCTCTAAACCCTGGGATTACCAACGGAGTCAAAGTCGCAGACGGCCAGCCCCCGAAAACAGACCTACTTCGTCATCCCCCAAAGAGGGGGCTAAGATCATGCCCGAGACCACATGGGATCCATCGGAGTTTCACGTAGCGCCAGCCAAAGGGAAGACACGCTTCCATGACCTGGACCTGCCGATCGAGATCATGCATGGGATCTATGATCTTGGGTTTGAATACTGCACCCCCATCCAGGCCGCGACACTGCCAAAGGCCCTTGCAGGCATGGATGTCACAGGCAAGGCACAGACTGGTACCGGCAAGACCGCCGCCTTCTTGATCACCATTCTCACACACTTGATATGCAGGCCGTCAAGCGAGAAACGCCAACCCGGTACGCCCCGTGCTCTGATCATGGTTCCCACACGCGAACTGGCTCTGCAGGTCAATAAGGATGCGAGTCTACTGGGGAAATACTGTCGATGCAAGGTTATTGCCGTGTTCGGCGGGATGGACTACCAGAAACAGAAGCAGATGCTGGCAGAGAAGGTGGTTGATATCGTTGTGGCCACCCCCGGACGGCTGCTGGATTTCAAGCGACAGGGTGACGTACACCTGGGCAAAGTCGAGATACTAGTTATCGACGAAGCTGACGAGATGCTCAATATGGGCTTCATACCCGACATACGGCAGATTATACATAGTACCCCGCCCAAGGCGCAGCGGCAGACTATGCTTTTCGGTGCCACGCTCACATCCCAGGTGACCCGGCTTGCCTCGCAGTGGACGCGCAATCCCGTTACAGTTGAGATCGACCCCGAGCAAGTAGCCGTCGATACCGTCGACCAGGTGTTGTACCTTGTCAGGACCAGGGAAAGGTACACCATCCTATACAACATGATCACTCAGCAGAACCTCAAGCGGGTTCTTGTTTTCTGCAACCGCCGGGATCAGACTCGCAGACTGGCAGATCGGCTCAGGGCTCATGGCATTAGTTGCGCCGTACTCTCCGGCGATATCGCTCAAAAGAAGCGAATAAGGACGCTTGAGGATTTCCGTTCGGGCAACATAAGGGTTATGGTAGCCACAGATGTGGCCGGGCGCGGTATTCACATTGACGACATTAGCCACGTGGTCAACTACAACCTGCCGATGGACGCGGAGGACTACGTCCATCGCATCGGCCGCACTGGCCGGGCCGGTGCCACCGGAGCCTCGGTCGGCTTCGCCACCGAGGATGAGTCTTTCCAGATCCCAGCTATTGAGAAATACCTGGGAGAGGCACTGCGCTGTGTGTATCCAGACGATGCATTGCTCACTCCAGTGCCACCCCCCACGGCGGGCGATTTATCGCAGTCACGACAGCGAGACTCACGGCCAAGGCGTCGTCGGAGCAACAGGTAAGGCAAGGCGTAGGGTAGGTGGAATGAAATGCAATCAATTCCCGTGTCCAATGGCTTGTCCTTTCGATTTTTGCTAATTTTGCAAATCTTTTACGCGGTAGGGGGTTTTAGCTGCCTTCGGTGTCTATTGATGGATGAAAAAGCAGGGCTTGCTTCCAAGTAAGGTAAAGTGACCAGAAGATAATCCCTCATTCGAGACAGAACAGAGGGTAGTGCCAGGGCTGAGAGGTGATAAGGTTGGGACAGCTGCACCGTGACAATATTAGAAACATAGTTATTGTTGCCCATGTTGACCACGGAAAGACTAGCTTGGTAGATGCAATGCTCAAGCAAAGCAAGATCTTCCGCGACAACCAGCAGGTAGGTCAGTTCATCATGGATAGCAATGCCCTGGAGCGTGAAAAAGGCATCACCATCTTGGCCAAGAACACTGCAGTGATCTACCGGGGCACCAAAATCAACATAATAGACACACCAGGGCATGCCGATTTCAGCGGAGAGGTGGAGAGGGTAGTGAAGATGGCTGATGGCTGCCTGCTTTTGGTGGATTCTATGGAAGGGCCCATGCCCCAGACCAAATTCGTGCTTCGCCAAGCTCTGGCCAAAGGCCTAAAACCCATTGTAGTCATCAACAAAACAGACAGGAGTAACTCCCGTATAGACGAGGTGGTCAGGGAAACTCAGGACCTCTTCTTGGAGTTGGCAACTAGCGCCGACCAGCTTGATTTCCCTGTGCTCTATGCCAGCGCCAAGGACGGCATTGCCGTGACTGAGCCGGGCGCTGAGGGAAAAGACTTGGTGCCTCTCTTCGAATGCATCCTCCAGCAGGTGCCGCCTCCCCTGATCGAGGAAGGACCTCTTCAGATGCTGGTATGCAGCCTTAATTACGACAGCTACAGAGGCAAGATCGCCATTTGCAGGATCTACCGGGGTAAGGTGGCACCGCATGATAGAGTGGTAGTCATAGATAGAGATAACAATATCACAGAGTACGAGGTTGGCCAGGTATTCACATATCTGGGTCTTAACCGTCTGCAGGTAGAAGAGGCCAAGGCGGGTGATATCGTCGCAATCACCGGCCTTAAGAAGGCCAGCATCGGTGTAACCGTTGCCAGCTGGGAGCGACCTGAGGTCCTGCCAGGCATAGAGATAAGCGAGCCCACGGTGAAGATGACGCTCGGGGTGAACACATCCCCATTTGCCGGGCTAGAGGGGCGTTTTTGCACCTCCCGCCAATTGAGGGAGAGGCTTCACCGCGAGCTAGAAACCAATGTCGCCTTACAGGCAGACGATACGGACAGTGCCGATGTCTTCCTGATTGCAGGTAGAGGTGAGCTACATCTGGCTATCTTGATTGAGACTATGCGCCGCGATGGCTACGAATTCCAGGTCTCCAAGCCAGAGGCCATCACTAGAGTATTGGATGGCAAACTCCAGGAGCCTGTGGAAGGGCTGACCATCGACACTAGAGAGGACAACATAGGGTTCCTGATGGAGATTCTCAGCAAGCGGCAAGCCCAGCTCACCAATATGCATAACGATGGACAAGGCAATGTGCGCATGGAGTTTCGCATCCCCACACGCGGGATCATCGGGTTCACCAGTGCTTTCATCACTGCCACCAGAGGCGAAGCAGTGATGAACACCCTCATACTGGGCTACGAGCCATGGTATGGCGAGATTACGCCCGACCGCGACGGAGCTCTGGTGGCGGCTGCAAACGGCGTAGCGGTGACGTATGGCTTGAACCACGCTCAGGGACGAGGCATAACCTTTATCGAGCCGGGGACACATGTCTATGAAGGCATGATAGTGGGTTTGAACTCTCGCGCCCAAGACACGGCCGTCAACGTCTGCAAGGAGAAGAAGCGAACCAATGTCCGTTCCTCAACCGCAGACATCGCCATAAAGCTGACCCCAGCCGTGAAGCTGAGCCTGGAGCAGGCACTGGACTTTATCAAAGATGATGAACTGGTCGAGGTGACACCCAAGAGCCTCAGGCTGCGCAAGAAATTGCTCACCCAGGCGGAGCGACTCAAAGCCCGCCACACCACATAGGTTACAGAGGATCGATTGTAGGGGCATTTCGTGAACAGCTACCCCAACCCCGCTCTATTATTAGCCCACCTCACAATATACAAGTCCTTTTCGAGCGATCCGTGTGGCGTTCCATCAAGAACTCAGTGCCTAGCCCCCCCCTTTTGGAGCATGGTGGATTGACATTGTCTCTTTTTTATGTATAATAGTCGCTATAACGATATTAAATATATACTAAGGGCCGAGGCAGTGGAGGATTTATCTGAAAAGTACATGAGCAGCTCAGAGGCAGCGCTAACTCTCGGCATTCACATTGATACAGTGAGCAGGCTGGCGCGCGAGGGACGAATGCCTGCCCAGATGTTAGCGCGCAGATGGTTGGTACAGCGGTCATTCGTTGAGGAAATGGCAAAGACATACCAGGGGCGGCGTGGCAGACCACGAAGAAAGCGCAGGTACACAAGAAGGAGGGAGGCATGAAGGCAGTACTTTACGCAAGAGTGAGCACAGAGGAACAAACAGAGGGATATAGCATTGATGCCCAGAGAAGGGCATTTCACACGCTATGCCAGGCAAGAGGATGGACGCCACACCATGAGTACATTGAGGCTGGGAAATCTGCGCATACTGATGATCTCCGAAAGCGTCCTGTATTCAAGCAGGCGATGGATGACGCACTCACTGGCAAATATGATGTACTCGTTGTGCATAAGATTGACCGATTTTCTCGAAAACTGCGAATAACGCTTGAATACTTTGAGAAACTAGGCAAGGCTGGCGTAGGTTTTGTATCGATTGAGAACCAGATAGATTATTCCACTCCCACTGGCAAGTTCATGCTCGTCATGCAGGGTGGATTGGCGGAGCTTTATTCAGACAATCTGAGTCAGGAAACCAAGAAAGGGTGGGCAGAGCGCAAAGCTCAAGGTTTATACTGTGGACTATTGCCGTTTGGAGCGATTAAGGGAGAGGATGGAATTCCAGTACCTTATCCGGATACCTACCCTGGGCTTAATATGGCCTTTGAGCTTGCCACAAACGGTAAGACCTATCGTGAGATAGCACAGTCACTCAATGCCTCTGGTTACCGTTCCACAGGTAATCAAGGCACCCGCCCTTTCAGCAAGGATACTGTGGCAGGTATACTCAAGAACCGCTTTTACATAGGCGAACTGCCGGATGGAAATGGGGGTTGGGTTAAGGGCAAGCATAGTCCCTTCATTAGCGAAGAACTTTGGAATCTAGCGCAGAAAGCAAGTGAGCGAAACAGGAAAGCGCAGAAGTCGGTCCCGAGAGGTAGGTCGACTTCCTCTTTGACCGGATTGGCACACTGTGCCTATTGCAGGGGGCGCATGAATATAGCAGAAGTGGTCAACGGCAGAAAGCGAATGACTTGCTATACTCGGACCAAGGGTTGGGAGTGTCCTCAGAAATCGATGTACTTGGATATCTATGAAAACCAGTTGGAGGAATATCTAGGGAATTTCCATATTCCTGAAGACTACCAAGAGAAGATTCTTGAAGCTCATCGGAAGCTGCAAGCTGCGTACGATGATTTGGACGATCGACGTGCGAGGCTTGAAACAAGATTGGAGAGGCTGAAGGAGTTATACAGTTGGGGAGACATAGGGAGAGAAGAATATCTAAATGAACGTGATGCTATACGGAGTGAATTGGCCCAACTGACCCCGCTTATGGAACATGATGGAAGCCTTGATAAACTGGCAGTGTTTCTAGCAAATGTAGCTGACGCTTGGCACAATGCTAACCAGGAGCAAAGAAATAGGATTGCCTGTTGTTTGTTTCAGGAGGTCTGGATAAAGGATAAAGAAGTAATCGCGGTCAAGCCTCAACCTGAGCTAAAACCCTTCTTCGACTTGAACTTTGAAGAAATGCAGAGGAGATTGTCACAAGATTTCGGGAAGGTGCGACCCCGATGGGATTCGAGGCCGCGATATTTTGCGTGACACTCGGATCCGTGACACCCTAATCAAGGGTCAGGGAGTCCGTGTTTCGTATCTACAGCGACACCCTGATTGGGTAAAAAACAGGGGGTGCTCCTCTTCA